>JAUPTV010000130.1 GCA_030917925.1 Pseudomonadota bacterium | reverse complement strand
TTGGCCACTAGCGCCTGACCGACCGTGTTGTTGATCTTGTGGGCACCAGTGTGGTTGAGATCCTCGCGCTTCAGGTAAATCTGTGCGCCACCGAGCCGCTGACTCCAGCGCTCGGCATAATAAAGCGGGCTAGGGCGACCGACGTAGTGGGCCAGGTCGTTGTCCAGTTCCGCCAGAAATTCAGGATCGCTTCGGCATTCCCGCCAGGCATGATCCAGTTCGTGTAACGCTTCCATGAGCGTTTCGGCGACGAAGCGGCCGCCGTAACGGCCAAAATGGCCGCGCTGGTCGGGAAACTGGCTGAAATCAACCGGGTTAGGCATGGCTTGCACAGTCATACACACCTCGCAGAAATGCACGCATCAGTTGAGCATCCTTAATGCCCTTGGCCGACTCGACGCCGCTGCTGACATCGACGGCCCAGGGGTGAACGCGCCGGATCGCTTCGGCAACGTTGCCGGGATGTAATCCACCCGCCAGAATCAGCGGCTTATGTCGTTCAGCGGGAATGTGCGCCCAGTCAAAGCACTGGCCGGTCCCTCCAGTATGCTGGCCGCCATGGCTGTCCAGCAGCAAGCCGGCGGCGCTGGCAAACCGTTGTTCGTAATCCCGCACATCCGCGCCCGCGCCCATCGGGACGGCTTTGAGCCAGGGTCGGCCAAAAGCCGCACAGGTCTCCGGTTCCTCATCGCCATGGAATTGCAGTAGATCAATTCTGACCGACTCCAGTACTGTGCGGACTGCCGGGGGTTCTGCGTTCACAAACAGGCCAACGACCATCACGAACGGGGGCAGGGCGGCAATGATGCGTTGCGCGGTCTCCATATCCACGAACCGGGCGCTGGGTGGATAAAACACCAGGCCAATGGCGTCTGCGCCCAGTTCAGCCGCCATCACGCCATCCTGAGGACGGGTAATGCCGCAGATTTTGACGCGGGTGCGGAGAATCGAGTTCATTGACGGGATGCGCAAGGAAGGCGGGAAAGTGCGAAGACTACCAGAAATTCATCTGATTTGCAGGCACTGACGGATTACGACTCGCCGGATTGGATCAGCGACCGATAGGAACCTTCCCATCGGGAAAAGAAATCGCTCTCGGTGCCGCTGGCTTTGAGAGTTTCAATCAATTGAATCCCGTTGAGCGACACCGCGCCCAGTTTGCCCTGTTCCGCCACCAGTTTGCGGTTGCTGTCCCCAAGCGTGGCGAAGGGGCTGAAAGGCTAACGAGCTGGGGCGAAACGCAGCGGTTCGATCAGCAGGGGCGCATAGTCGGGGAAATAGGTTCCGCCCTCGGCAAAGGGCCGGTCAGGATCAATCAGAGTTTCGGCAATCCCCACGCCATAAGTAATCAGCGCCGGATTGGTTAAATCTATCGGGCGATCCGTGATCACTTCGCCGACCTGATAGGGCCGTTCATCCTGATGGGCAAACCCTTCGCCGGCTTCCCGGAAGTAGCGAAATGTCACCGGTGTTTCCGGGAAGACGTCTTTGCCTTTGACATAGCGCTGTGTGGCGACCACTTGCCGATAGCGTCGCGCCGCTTCCAGGGCATCATCTCTTGGCGGATAGAGCAACTCACCGCGAATCGCCCCCTCGGCCGTCAAATAGTCGCCCCGAGCCGTAAATTCCCGCAACAGCGTCTGCCGCAACGCCTGACTCTGCTGGAAGCTGGCAGCACTGGCGGTATCCAGCGTCGGCCAGGCGGCTGAATAACCATTGGCCGGTTGAATTACCCGAGCCAGGAACCGTTCGATGGCGGCGGGCATATCGCCATACAGGCTGACGCCCACCACGTTATCCAGAAAATGGCGGAATTCGCCCTTTTCCAGCCCCCGGTTCAATGGATCGCCTGACTGCGCCACACCCGGCGTAGCATCCGGCGGCGCATCGGTTTGGGCGAGATAGCGTAAATAATCCATTTCCCGCCAGCCCAGTTCACCCGGCCACTTGCGCGGCAAGGACCAAGTGGCGTCCACCGTATTGCCAACGCCGGAAGTGAACATCGGAAACTCGGTGGTCGAGACGCCGCTGTGGCAACCGATACACTGGGCCAGTTCCTCACGGTTCTGCGGCCGCAACGCGCCTGACGCATCTTCGATATAGCCGGCCAGATACCAGCCAACGCCATTATCCACCCAGCCCTGCGCATCATTGCCGTAGACCGGCGCGCCTTCTTCCTTGACGCCAGGCCGGAACTGACTCGGATAGAATGGCTTCCACTTGTACATATAGCGGATTTCCTTGACCCGGCGGGCGCGGGTTCCCGGCCAGGGACTCACCGCCAGATTGCGGCCATCCGCCGCCACATCCACATAATGCAGGGGATGGGCGATTTCCGTCCCTACCGGATATTGTCCGTGTTCCAAAGCGACGTTCCCGGCCGCACCTTGGTAAAACTCGCCATCCTCGGGACGCAGCCGATCCTGAATCGCCCGCTCCAGTCGATCCAGATTTGCGACATAAATGGCCCGGTCGAAATGGCCGTCTTCACGCTGCATAAACGGCTTCGGCAGACGAAGATAGATGCCGGATACGGAACCGGTCATTGGCGTGAAAATCCCGTAGGGCATGAAATTCACCGCCCGCCAGCCGGTCATCCAGCGGCCGTCGGTATCTGGGAAAAACCCGTTACGCGCCGTGCTGGATCGCACAAATCCATCGGCATCAGCGGGTAAATCCGCCGGGTCCAGTCCCGGAAACAGCCGGAAAGGTCCATCACTGCCGCCATCCCAGTTGCGCAGATCGCCAGGGCGCTGCTGGAACGCCGCCCGCCAGTTGTCTTCGCGAATCCAGGTGTCTATCGCCCAGGCGGCGGGATCAATCCCTAGCGCCGCAACCGCTTCACGCAACTTCTCCGGCGTCAGCGTATTCTCCCAGGGATTGCGACTCGGAGATGCGGTAAAGGGATTGATGGGCGTAAAGGAATACTCCAGTTGCAGATTGCCCAGACGCGGTTCAGCGCCCGCCTGCGGAAAGTTGTTCCCCAGCCCCAGTTGATAAACGCCATTGGTATGGCAGAACAGACAGGCGTTCTGGGTGCCCCGCGATGTTTCAATATGGCACTGGGCCGGGATATGGGCGTAGGGATTGGAAAACGTGATCGGACTGCGAAAGTCGCCCTGGGGGTAACTGACGACAGGCACGGTCAAGGCGGCTGATTGAACCGGGGACTGACCCTGACTGTCGCTGCAACCGACGCCTGCGGCGCTCATCATCAGGACGGTAGCGACCGAGTATAAAAAAGCGGGCCGGTGATTCATACAAAAAACTCCTCGCTTAAAAAGCAAAAAGCTGGCGATGGGTCCACCGCCAGCCTGATCAGCATTGAAAACCCAATAGTGATTACAAACCGGGAATACCCCGGATATAGCCGACCGGCGCACTTAATTTATCGATCATCGGCGTCAACTGCGCCTTGAGATCGGCGTTAATGCTGCTTGGGAAATCGCCCTGATGCTGGGCATTGCTCATGATGTAGGCGTGGCCATTCAGGTTTTCCAGCACTTGCAGACCGGTGGACTCGCCGCCAGCAGTGACGCTCAAAATCCGGGTCAACTTCTGCGTATCGACGTTATACGCCCACACGAAGTTGTTAATGTGCATCCCGGAATCTTCGCCAATGAACAGCGTGCGCATTTTCTGCGAGAAGAACAGGTTGTCGGTGTTGGCGATGGCGTTGACATCTGCTGTATTGCCAACAGTGTCGGCGCTAATCGGTTTGCCCAGCAATGTCGGCTCGACGTACATATTAACCGCCACCCAGTCGGAGTTAATCGCGTTGCCCTGGGTATCCTTGAGCGCCGATTTCAGTTCCAGGGTATATGTCGCCCCGGCCTTATTCTCCGGCAACCGGATGTGATCCGCCGGTTCGGTGAGATCGGAACGCATACTTTTCTCAATGCGCGACATGGCCATATACAACTTCTTGTCCACGGCGTTGATCGCCAGACCTTCCATCTTGGTCCATTCGGTCGTGCCATCGAGCAACGCGGTATAGCGACGGGTTTCCAGGAACGCGGCGGCCTTCTCCATGCCGGGTTTGAGCGTCAGACACTCATCCGCCGAGGAACCGGCCCGCACCCGCTTGAAACCGGTGGGACATTGCCCTTCGGCAGGCGCAACCGCGTCGAAAATATCGGTGAAAGTCAGGCTGTTGGCCAGCGCGGCGATTTCCGTGTTCGTCCCATGGCCCAGGCGAATCCAGGTCAGATTGGCGCTGCCGCCGCCCTGATCGCTGGTCTGACTCCATTTAGCGGTGTACAGCGTACCGGCGGATAAGTCGGTGGCTTTATCGGCAACGAACATCGTCATTTGCACATACTCGCCATCATCGCCTAAATAGACCGTGCGGCTATCCGGCATGACCAGTGCCTGCTCCCAGGTGCCACGCCCCATCGCGTAGTGCTTGACTACGCTGACCGAACCATCGGCCTTGACGGTCACTTCGGGAATGATGCCGTAATGATAGGGATTCGCCTCGCGCTCACCCTTGAAATAGAGTTCCCGCATGGCTTTAAGACCGGCAGTGGTCGTTCCGTAGTTTTTGGAATCCAGTGGGTTATAGATCAGATCGTAATCTTCTTCAGAACCGAGATGCGTATTCCAGGGCGTTTGCGAGCCGAAGCAGGGAATCCAGATCCCGTTGACGCCCGAAAAATCGATGGGTTTGACTTTAGTCGCAGTCAGTTGGCCGTCGTCCGCCTGTGTAATGTCGCTGAGGGTCATCGACATCGGCATCCGCGTATACCAGTCAGGCACGATATTGGCGACCGAACCGTCGCTCAGAATCCAGTCGTACTCGTAATGCGTCACCAAAAACAGCTTGCCATCCACTTTAAGCAGGCTGTTGGCGTCCGGGGTTTCGGCGACGACCGGGTTGCCCATGGGATCCAGCAACGGCTCCATCTTGTAGTTGTAAAGCTGGCCCGCCGGATGTTTGACACCATTGATCTCGGCAACCGGGTCCTTAACGCTGAATAGCATGTTGTAGCTCAGTGCATGATCTTCCACGCGCCCGTCGCTGTAAGTCACTTTAGCGACTGATCGGCTGTAGGTTTGCGCCCGCTCATCAGCCGTTGTCGGCGCCGGGGTCTCGGTAAAATCGACCGCCTTGATTGTTACTGCCACCTGATCATCATCGCTGCTACCGCAGGCGACCAATCCCAGCGTGGACAAAACGGCAACCGTCAATAGCTTCATTTTCATCGCAAAACCCCCAAGAGTTGGCAAATTTTATTCAAGCGAACAGTGTGAAGCGCCACGGTTGCTGAAAAATGACCGTTTAATGAATAACCGATTACAGCCGGAAGCACGACTATCGGAACAGATCATCAGCGTCATCCAGATTTAACCCCCCGGTCAAAATGTTGTAACGCCACATTGATAGGTTGCCCAACATCCTGAATCTTCATGATGTGGAGGTGGTCTTGAGTACCGAATCGCTGGTTGTTACCGAATTTGCCCGGCATTTTCCCGCTGCGGCCCTGTTGCCTGCTGCGGCTGGAGAACGGTCGGTCCGCGTGGAATTGGCTGAATCGCGTGAAGATCTTCAGGCCGCGCAGCGTCTGCGCTATACCGTTTTCGCCAGGGAAATGGGCGCACGGTTGCACAACCGTATTCCCGGCCTTGATCATGATCGCTTCGATCCGTATTGCCAGCATCTGATCGTTCGTGATGCCCTGGATGAAGTCGTAGGTTGCACCCGCATTCTAACTGCGCCGGCAGCGCAACGCGCTGGCGGCTTCTACTCCCAGACGGAATTTGATCTGACGCCCATTCTGGCCCTGCCCGGGCGGTTTATGGAAATTGGCCGCACCTGCGTCCGCGCTGATTACCGTAACGGCGCAACGATCAATGCCCTCTGGTCAGGACTGGCGGCGTTTATTACCGTTCATCAGATTGACTATCTGATCGGTTGCGCCAGTATTCCTTTAGGCGAGCATGGTCTGGCCGTGCAGATACTGTATGCCGAACTGGCGCGTCGTCATCTGGTCGCTGAATCGTTACGAGTCAAGCCGTATCTGCCGTTGTCACGGAGCGATGGGCCGGTTCCGCCACGATGCGCCATGCCGCCATTGTTGAAAGCCTACTTGCGGCTGGGTGCCCAGATTGGCGGGGAACCTTGCCTTGATCCGGACTTTCAGGTCGCCGATGTGTTCATCTTGTTGCCCACCGAGCGTATTGAACGGCGTTACGCCCGGCATTTTCTGGACCGCGATCAGTGAGCGCTACACCGTCGTTAACATCCCCGGTCCTGCGCCTTACGCCATTCGCACGCCTGGTAGCGCGGGGCCGCAATCGTGACTGGAGCCGCCTGGCCCGCGTCGGGCGACGCAGCCTTCGGACGCCCTTGCTGATCCTGCATATTCTGGCCGGCGTGTTGATGGCCGCCGCGCTGGGACCGGGGCAGCGCCGTTATGTTTCTACCCGGCCACTGGTCTGGTGGAGCCGGGGTCTGTGCCGGATTCTGGGCATAGGTCTGCGTGTGCAGGGTGCGCCACAGGTCGGTGCGACACTGTTCGTCGCCAACCATATCTCCTGGCTGGACATCTTTTGCATTGCGGCAGTCTGCCCGACGCATTTCCTGGCCAAGCAGGACGTAGCACACTGGCCGCTATTCGGCTGGCTGTGTCGACGGGCGGGAACGGCGTTCATCCGTCGGGGCGGCGATCACGGGGCGAGCGAGGCTATGGAGCAACTGGTCTGGCGGTTGCGACAAGGCGAGCGGGTGCTGGTGTTCCCGGAAGGCACATCGACTACCGGGGAGTCGGTGCGGCGCTTCTTTCCCCGATTATTTCAGGCGGCCATTCTGGCGCGTTGTCCGGTGCAGGCCATCGCGTTGCGCTATCCCTATCCCGATGGTATTCATCCGGTTGCGCCGTTCGTGGGCGATGACGCCTTATTGCCCCATCTGTGGCGGTTGCTGGGCGAACCGGGCGTGGTGGCTGAACTGCATTTTGCGGTGACCCATGCTGCTCCACATCCCTCCCGCGATGCGCTGGCTCGGTTGACCCATGCGGAAATCAGCGAATGGCTTCTGCGATGCCAGGATGACAAACCCATTTTGAAACAAAATTGTCATCAAAGTAGAAAACTATAAAGCCAAAATCAATCATCGCCCAACACGAGGATTCAGCTTGGCTATCTCACATTCACCCGCACATTCACCCGCTGATTTTCCAGATACGGAACGCCCTCCGCAAACGGTCCCGATGCGTGAAGTGACGGGTTGGAAATGGACAGCAGATTTTGCGCGTCTGGCACAGGTGTTATTTGAATCCGCGCGGGAAGCCATTCTGATTACCAATGCCCAAGGCTGCATCGTGATGGTTAATCCAGCATTTAGCGCCCTGAGTGGTTATTCGGAAGCCGAGTTGCGTGGACAAAATCCCCGCCTGTTGCAGTCGGGCCACCAATCGGCGACCTACTACACGGCGCTTTGGCTGACGCTCCAGCAAGAAGGCGTTTGGCAGGGCGAATTTTGGAACCGGCGCAAGGATGGTCGCTTGTATGTCGTGTTGACGACCATCCGTGAAGTCCGGAATGCCGAAGGTCAATTAACCCACTACGTCAGTATCGCTACTGATGTCACTAAACAGAAGGAAACTGAACAGCGCATTAAGTACCTGGCGGGTTATGACGTATTAACGGGCCTGCCGGGTCGAACATTGCTGGCGGAGCGGGCGGAACTGGCCCTGGCCTTGGCCGCGCGTCGACGGGAGCCTTTAGCGGTGTTGTTGCTGGATCTGGATCAGTTTAAAGAGGTCAATGAGGCGCTCGGTTACACCGTGGGCGACACCTTGCTAGTACAGGTTGCGGCCCGGCTCAAGGGATTGATTCGGCAAGCCGATACGATTTGCCGGATAGGAAGCGACGAGTTTGTGCTGTTGCTGCCTGATACCGGACGAAAGAAAGCCTTGCGGGCGGTCGATCGCCTGGTCGCCGCATTTCATCAACCGTTCGATATCGCCGGCCACAGCTTGCGGGTGACCACGTCGATTGGCATCGCCTTGTATCCTCACGACGGCGCCCGACTTAGCGAACTTCTTAAAAATGTTAATGCCGCTTTGTGTCAGGCCAAAAAGAATGGCCGCAATACCTTGGCGTTCTACGACCGGGAAATGAATATTGCCGCCTTTGAGCGGCTGGTATTGGAATCTGAACTGCGTAAAGCCGTGGAAAGCGGCCAACTTCGCGCCTATTTCCAGCCGAAAGTACGACTGGCCGATGGCGCATTGGTGGGCGCTGAAGCGTTAGTGCGCTGGCGGCATCCGGAACACGGCTTGATTCTGCCGGGGCGTTTTATTCCCGTTGCCGAGTCCAGCGATCTGATTATTGCGATTGGCGACTGGATGCTGAAAGCGGCCGGCCAGCAATTGGCGAATTGGCGTAATCAAGGACTACCACCGCTGACTGTGGCGGTGAATTTGGCTGCCCGGCATTTTTGCGCCGCCGGATTAGTGGAACAACTGCGCCGCCTGTTGGCGATGCAGGGGCACGCGCCCCGGCTGCTGGAACTGGAATTGACCGAATCAACGCTGCTCGACGCTGGCACCGAAACGACCGACACCTTGCGAGCGATTCAGCAATTAGGCATCGGGCTGGCGATTGACGATTTTGGCACCGGCTATTCGAGTCTGAGCTATCTCAAACGTATGCCGATTACGACGTTAAAAATCGACCGGAGCTTTATCAGCGACCTAGCGACGGACCCCGATACCCGGATCATCGTCGCCACGATGATTACGCTCGGTCATAACCTGGGGCTAACGGTGATTGCGGAGGGCGTGGAAACCGAGCAACAGCGCCAGATTCTCGTGGACCAGGGTTGTGATCTCGCCCAGGGTCACTTATTTGCGCCAGCGCTGCCCGCTGAGGATTTTATCGCCTGGGTTCGCCAATATCCCGACCCGGTTATGGCGTTTAATGAGTCGGCCTATCCTTCCACATCATCCTGGGTCAGGGCGTCGGTACTGACGTAGCGGACATCCTTGCCCTTGACCAGGTAGATGATGGACTCCGCGATGTTATTGGCGTGATCGCCAATCCGCTCCAGTGCCTTGATAATGAAAATCACGTTGAGCGCCTGGCCGATGGTGCGGGGGTCTTCCATCATGTAGGTGATCAGCCGCCGCAGCGCGGCATGAAACTCCTCATCCAGCACATCGTCGCTCTGGGCGACCTCGATGGCTTTCTCTACGTCGAGCCTGGCCAGTGCGTCGAGACCGCCATGCAGCATGGTCGTCGCCAACCGGGTCATCGGGGCCACGTCGCGCAGCAGTTTGACGTTGGGCGGACTGTTGCCGCCATCGTAGATCTTGACCGTCATCCGGGCGATTTTCCCGGCTTTGTCGCCAATGCGCTCCAAGTCGGCGACGATCTTGGACAGGGCGATGATCATCCGCAGGTCGCTGCCCATGGGCTGCCGCCGGGCAATCAGATTGACGCTATCCTCATCGGCCTTGACGTGTAGATTGTTGATAATTTGATCGCGGCTGATCACTTCGTGGGCGGCACTCAGGTTTTGCTCATCGAGGGCCGTAATAGCGCGTTGAATCTGGTTTTCGACCAGCCCGCCCATTTCCAGCACCAGGTCGCGCAGGTTGATGAGTTGAGTGTCGAACTGCTTGACGGTATGGGCATCTTGACTAATGGGCATCATCAGTTCCTTCGGTCATAGCGGGATCAAGGGGCCAGCGCAGCCGATGACAGCGACCATGCCAAGCCATCCACCAGTCGTTTTGAACGATTTGGTGGCGGCGGTTATATACCCTTCATATTGCACTTTTATGGCGTATTGATGACATACCGCCGATCACACTGCTGATGACGATTCATCCACCTTTTGCTCATGGTCAGTGGTCATTGGCGGACGATAGATTTTTTGCCGTCGGTCGATATACAGGCTGTTGCCGCTTTGCAATTTGGCCTGATGCTTGGCGTCGGTGGCCAGGGTCGCAACATCATGATGGGAATGGCAGTGGTCAAGATCGGGCTGGACAACGCCGATGGATAGACTGAGCAGGTTAAAAAACTGCTCTTTGCCGCGCCGGTCCTGAGTAATAATCCCTCCCCGGCGCCGATCTTCCTTGTTGTAAAAACGCGGCGCTTGGTAAGCGAAGACCTCCAGAATGCGCTGACACCGCTCTTTCCAGTCGGGACTTTCAAAAATAACCATGAAATCATCGCCGCCAATGTGGCCGACAAAATTCAGGGTGACATCGGCGTGTTCAACCAGGATACGTCCCAGCATTTGAATGACTTGATCGCCTTTTTTATAGCCATAAATATCATTGAACGGCTTGAAAGAATCCAGATCGCAGTAAGCAGCGGCAAATGGGCGACGGGATTTCAGTAGCATTTCAATATGATTCTGAATCGGCACATTCCCCGGCAATAATGTCAGCGGATTTGCATAGCGGGCGCTGTGAACGCGCAGATCAGTGATTTTTTCCAGCAGATCCATGGTCCAGCCCAATCCTTGATAACGACCGCCGGAAATAATAATAAACGCCTGCAAATCCAGACGCTGGTTCACATTGCGGGTCACCAGCCGACTGGCATCTTCGAGCGATAAGGCATCCTCGATCAACAAGGGCTGCGGATCCATAAAGAAAGTGGCGGGTTTACGGCCATGCAGTTCCCGACCATAGTTCGATAGATAAATATCCATGAAATCTAGTCGCCGGATCAGGCCAATCGGGCGTTCGTCCTGCACCACCGGCAGGTAATATAGATTCCGGTTCTGACGCAGGATTGCGCCAACGTCCTCGACCAGCATAGTCGGGTTAATACTAATATTCGGCGTTACGAGACAGGCGACGGTTTTGGGCAATTCCGAAAAGTAGGTTTCGGAGAAATCATCAGGTTTTTGCAGCATTACGCGATCACTCTGCAGACAGGATCAAAAATGTTAGCGGTTTTTATGATTAGGCCAGTCAACAGAATAAACAGAAGTGATGACATTATGATGATGTCCCGTCGGTAGCCGCCAGGTTGCCAATATGCTAACGGTCAGAGCGCTCCAAGTGAGATGGGTGTATGTCCGCACCCGGTCCGCTGGCGGATTTCAGCTTTTCCCCGGCAAACAGCGCCGCACCCACCATTCCCGCCTGATTCAGCAACCGGGCGGGAACTACCGGAGTCTGCGTCGTGATTTGCGGCGCGAACTTGTGAAGTTTTTTGCTGGCCCCGCCGCCCAATATGATTAAATCCGGCCAAAACAGGTTTTCCATGGTGATCAAATAATGGTTAAGACGATCCCCCCAGTCTTTCCATTTGAGTTGCTGCGCATCGCGCACGGCTTCCGAAGCATACCGTTCGGCCTCCAGTCCGTTGTCGAGAAAAATATGGCCCAGTTCGGTGTTGGGCAGCAACTGGCCGTCGCTGAACAGCGCCGTGCCCAGGCCAGTGCCAATCGTGACGATCAGCACCACACCGGAAACGTCCTGGCCCGCGCCGAACCGCATTTCCGCCAGTCCGGCAACATCAGCATCATTGGCAACCTGCACCGAACAACCGGTTTGTATTGAAAAATAATCGGCCACCGGCAGCCCGATAAACGCCGGGTCGATATTGGCCGCGGTGCGGGCGATGCCGTGCTGGATCGCGGCGGGAAAGCCGATGCCGATGGGACCGGACCAGCCATGCCGCTCGACGAGTTCCTTTAACGTGATACCGATGGATTCGGGCGTGGCCGGACTGGGAGTCACGATACGGAGGCGTTCACTGACCAGTTCCCCGGTCGAGGTTTCGATAATGGCGCCTTTGATCCCCGTGCCACCGACGTCAATGCCCAGGATTTGCATGTTGATTGCCTTTTGAAGGGTTAATATAGTCTTTCCGGCGGATCAGCGGACATCCCGAACCACCCCGGCGCTTCGCGCCACACCTCCTTAGCCAAGGAGGGGAATTCGGAAGTCTGGCGATCATCGGGAAAGGCGATAGCGAGAAGGGTAGCGTATTTTTTCGGCTGCCGACATGCAATTAGCCATGGCGATAGCGGCGTCGGACCGCGCCGGGTGGTTCTGCATCAAACGGTCATAACACGGTCATCATACGGTTATTATTTTCTCCCATGCTCATCCGCCAGTTTCTACCCTCACTCTGGTTCAAGGCGGCATGGTCAAACAACTCGGCACTCAACTGGGCCAGCGCGCCCACGATCTCCTGTTTAAAACCATTCACCAGCGTTACCTGATCTACAACATGTGCTGGGAAGACCCCCGGATCGACCGGCAGTTACTGAATCTGGATTCAGCCAGCCAGGTTGTAGTGCTCACCAGCGCCGGCTGTAATGCGCTGGACTACCTGCTGGACGCCCCGGCGGCCATTCATGCAGTCGATGTCAATCCCCGGCAAAATGCGCTGTTGCAGCTCAAACTGGCGCTGATTGAACGCGGTGATTTCGACGATCTGCAACTCATGTTCCGGCAAGGCGCACATCCCCGCTTTCAGGCTCTGTACCAGGCGGTGCGCCCGCAGCTTCCACCCTATGCGGCAGCATTCTGGGATCAAAAGATCGCCTATTTCGACTCCGCCAACCACAAGCGCTCGTTCTACTATCACGGGACATGCGGTGCGGTGGCCTGGCTGGTCACCCGGCAGTTGCTCAAATCCGGGCGCAAACTGCGCGAGTATCTGTTCGATCTGCTGGACGCCAAAACTCTGGTGGAACAGCGTCTGCTTTATGAAAAGGTCGAACCGGCACTCTGGGGCCGGTTCAGTACCTGGTTATTGCGTCAGCCTACCGCCCTGGCCATGCTCGGGGTGCCACGCCCGCAAATCCGCCTGATTCAGCAGCAATACCCCGGCGGTATTATCGGCTACATCAGCGACAAGTTGCGTTATGTCCTGACCGAAGTACTGATTCAGGACAACTATTTCTGGCGGGCGTATCTGACCGGCTCCTATACCGAGCAGTGCTGTCCTAACTATCTGCGGGAAGAAAATTTCGCCCGTCTGCGCACTTGCCGCGACCGGGTGCATACCCACAACGCCACGGTCAGCGATTTTCTGCGTCAGCATCCCGGTCAATACAGCCATTTCGTGCTGCTTGATCATCAGGATTGGCTGGCCTGGCATCAGCCCCAGGCGCTGGAAGAAGAATGGCGACTGATTCTGGCCAACAGCCGTCCGGGAAGCCGCATTCTGCTGCGTTCCGCCAGCCCGCGTCTCGATTTTCTGCCGGACTGGACTCGCCGGGCCTTGCACTTTTTCCCGGAGCAGACTGAACCCTTGCATCTCCAGGATCGGGTGGGCACTTATGGCAGTCTGCATTTCGCGGAGGTGCGATGAACGGGGCCAATGACACGTTACGGATGAACGCTGCCGGGGTTGATAACGCCGCAGCACTGACCCGCTACTATCGCTGGCATGCCCGGTTGTATGACGCCACCCGCTGGAGTTTTCTGTTTGGGCGAACCGCACTGATTCGCGCCACGGCCCAGTGGCCCGAACCGCCGCGCAGTATCCTGGACATCGGTTGTGGCACTGGCGACAATCTGATCCGCCTGGCCCGCCAGTTCCCCGACGCCGCTGTGACCGGTCTGGACCTGTCAGCAGACATGCTGGCGCGGGCGCGGCGGAAGCTGGACCGGCGTCAGATCCGGGCCACTTTGCTGCATCAGCGCTATGATCGACCGCTATCCGGGAAACCGATGTTCGATTTGATCGTGTTTTCCTACTGCCTGTCGATGGTCAATCCCGGCTGGCGGCAGGCGCTGGAAGCAGCGTTGCAGGATTTGCGTCCGGGCGGCCGATTGGCGGTGGTGGACTTTGATGAAACGCGATTCCCGGCTTTCCAGCGCTGGATGGCCATTAACCATGTGCAGATGGAGGGTCATCTGCGGCTCTGGCTGAATGCGCACTGCCAACCGCTGCTCCAGAAACCGGGCATGGCCTATGGCGGGTTGTGGCGCTATTTTCAGTTCATCGGGCAAAAACGCGACGAATAACGCGCCGCTATCATCGGACGCCTGGAAACTGTCTAATAGCCGCCTGGCCACTGGGTTAAGCCAATGGTCAGGCTATTATCCATTCGCCTCGGTCACAGGAAAATTTGTCGGAGGAAAAGTTACAAAAACGATGAAACCGGTATTTTCCCATCCCTGGAATCTCCGCCCGGTCGAGGCCATTGCGCTGCAACAGGAGTTACGCGGGCGCGTGATTCTCGACGACCGGTTGGGGCCAGTGCAACGGGTCGCGGGCGTCGATGTGGGCTTTGAAGCCCAGGGAACCGTCACCCGCGCCGCCATCGCGGTATTGCGTTATCCCGAACTGGAGGTTCTGGAAACGGCTATAGCCCGCCGTCCAACGACTTTTCCCTACCTGCCGGGCCTGCTGTCATTTCGGGAACTGCCAGCGGTCCTGGAAGCGCTGGAGCAGTTGCGCGAGCTGCCCGATATGCTGCTGTGCGATGGCCAGGGCATCGCTCACCCGCGCCGTCTGGGCATCGCCAGTCATCTGGGGTTGCTGGTGGATACGCCCTCGATTGGCGTCGCCAAAACCCGGCTGTGCGGGACGCATGAGGAGCCGCCGAATCAGCGCGGGGCGTGGACGCCACTGTGGGCGAATGGGGAAATGATTGGCGCGGTATTGCGCACCCGGCCGAGCGTCAAGCCGCTGTATATCTCGTCCGGTCATCGCGTGAGTCTGGAAACCGCAATTCAATTCGTCATGGCCTGCTGCACCCGTTACCGGTTGCCGGAAACCACTCGTCACGCGCATCGACTGGCGTCGGGTTGAATAGCGGTTCACGTCATCAACCGTGGCGTCAGTAATTTCTGCGCTTCCTGGAAAAAGTCTGGTTGCGGCAACAGTTCACTGGTGGGGAAGCGAATCAGCAATACGGTCATCCGCCGATCCATCCCTAGCAGCGCTTCATCGAAGGTCAACGCATTAACCGTCTGGGACGAGTCCAGCGACGCCTTGATGTTCATGTGATCGAGGGTAAGCGAGACCTGCTCCAGTTGCAGATGCTTTTCAGGCTCGCGCAACGTCGCGGCGACCTGCGCCAGCAACTGTTCAATGGTCGCTGAATCGGCGCGAATCTGCTGGAGTTCCTCCTGGATATCCAGCAACTGCCGTTCGAGGGTTGAAGCATCCGCCTGATTCAAAGGGGTTGACGCGAGCAATGGGCCGAGGCCCATCTGACCGGATTTCAGCGTACTGGCCTTCTTCTGCAGGATTTGGCGTTGTTGCTGCTCCAGCGCTTGCCGCCGGACGCGGGTCTCCGTCAACCGCATCAACGCCACTTCAATCAACGAATCAAACGCCCGTTTAGTCAGTTCCTGGCGAGTACGCTGCTCGCTTTCCGTGGGGAAAACAAAATGGTGATTGCAAAAATTGACGGTCGTTTGCGGGACATCCCGACGCATCAGGTCACCCTGCCGGTCGATGCCCAGCACGGTTTTTTCAACCCGGTCCATACCCAGCAGGCCATACAGTTCCGTGGGCAACCGCCCGGGGTTCTGGTGTTGATAATCGTGGGTGTGTTTGCTAAAGCTCAGCGTTTCCCGGAGATGATCGGGAGAAACGAACGCCGCTCGCAATAGCGGATTTCCGGTGAAACTGCGATGACTCGCGTCAATGGATGGCGGCAGACGGTCGATCAACTTCACCGTATACGCCACGGAATGCGCGACCGCATCCCACAGCTTATGACGATAACGGCTCACCGCCCGCAGGCGGGGATCGGTGCCGTCCACCACTCGCTCAATCGCCGCGCTGATCACGGCGTCATCGTATTTCCGCACCGGACCGGCCGGAGCCACGAAAAAGGATTTCAGAAAACGAAACGCCATGGCCAGTCAACTCTTTATCTGCGCCGGGGTGGAAGAGATTACACCGGTGACAGCGGTGACAACGGTGACCATTGGTACAACCAGGTTTCGCTGAGTGCGCCTTCAGCATCGCGCAGATAGCAGCGCAAATCTACCGGTTCGTTGCCGCTGGCGACCAGATCAAAGTGGCAACGCCATAGCGCCGATTCGGCCAACGGACGGGCAACAATATCCCGCAACTCGCCCCGCGAAGCGGAGACGACGGCTTCAATTTTCGTTTCCCGATTCCGTCCATCCAGCCGCCCGCCAGCAAAGTCGATCACAAATTTGCGAATCGGCACGGTCTTTTTCTGGCCCGGCATCCCGCCAACGCCAACACGGGTGGCGATGACCTGTGCGACGGTGGGCTGAAAGGGCGGTTGTGCGCCCCAATAAAGCTTGTAGTTAAAGCGTAATTCCCGACCCGGCAGCACCGGTTCCGCCGGATTCCAGAATGCGACGATATTGTCAAAGGTCTCATCCGGGGTGGGAATTTCCACCAACTGCACTGCGCCCCGCCCCCAGTCGCCCAGCGGTTCGGCCCATAGCGACGGGCGTTTGTGGTAGAACGCCACATCATCCTGGTAATGGAGAAAATCGCGGTCCCGTTGCAGGAGGCCAAAGCCGCGCGGATTCTCATCCAGGAAGGAATTGACCCGAATATAGTGCGGGTTTAGCAGCGGCCGCCAAATCCATTCGTCGGCATGGGTCCGCAGCGCCAGCCCATCCGAATCGTGAATCTCCGGGCGGAAATCATCAGCCACGCGCCGATCATTCTCACCGTGCTGGAACATGGAGGTCATCGGCGCAATGCCCAGGCGTTCAATCGCCTTGCGCGGGAACAGATGGGTTTCAACCTGCATCACCGTCACATCCCCCGGCGTGACCACGAAGGTGTAGGCACCGGTGATGCTCGGACTGTCCAGCAGTGCATGAAGGGTCAGGGCGGACACATCCGGTGCCGGGCGCTCCAGCCAGAAACTCCGGAAAGCCGGGAATTCTTCCGGGCGCGCCATGCCCGTATCAATCGCCAGACCCCGCGCTGACAACCCATATTGTTTGCTGGCCCCGACCGCCCGGAAATAGCTGGCGCCGAGGAAGGAAAACATGTCCCGATCCCAGTCAGCGCGGCTGTTGACGCGAAAACCGGCGAATCCCAGGTCATCGACCTGTTCGGGGATGCGGTCGCGAACCCGGGGACCGTAGATAAACATCTCCGGCGAGAAGTGGAGGGGCCGGGCCATGCCATCAATGACTTCGTAGAGATGGGCTGGATGGTGAAAGTAGAGACCGAGATGGAAGAAGCGGGCCTGAAACGGCAGTTGGCCGCCCGCCCAAAGCGAGTGGTCCTTGCGGAAATTATTGAGCGCCTGGTAGTCGTCATAGTCCATGGTCGCCAGCCACGCGGGGCGGGCATCGCCGGGGGCGACATACGGTTCTTGCGCCAGGCGCTGCGCCGCCTCCCGCAACTGCCCCCGACTGAAGGGCTGGCCGTCGGTAGCGGCGCTGCTCCCGGTAGCCGCCGCATGAACCAAAGGCATCGGCAGCGCCCCACAGGCGGCCAATCCCAGCAATCCCGTCAATAACTCCCGTCGCTTCATCAGATTCTCCGCGAAAGACCCCGGCCTTCAGGTCGGGGAGGTAGAGCGAACCGTGCAACGCACGGTCAGCCGTTGACATTTAAGTGCCGGTCTTTCCCGGCTGTCCGCTCGTAAGAGCCTAGTAACGGCCCGACTAGCAACTCGTGCCGGGCGCTCCCCTCGACCATCTTATCCGCTGGTTTTTACCCCCTTCTGGGGCCATCCCTGGTAGCCGCACTGGCTTCAACCCCGTATGCCTGTTTAACGGCCAGTCTCAGAGTCCAGAACTGAGGAAGCATTCTGGAGTGACTATCACACCGGCTTACGCCAGATTCAGCGGTAAGGTCTCGTCGCTTCTCACGTTGCCTCTTGCTCCGCGACGGGTCTGGTCAACTTCAAGGCTTGCTCTCACAAGCCTCGCCCTTCAGGGCGGGGTAGTTGACAGTATTTGTTGCAACCTCAGCGTGGTGGTCAATTCAGGAATTATAGCGCCAGCCAACGATTCCGTATTCACCGGCTTCATCAGCAGCCGACCTTCTTATTTGGCCCGATTTAAATCTCTTTAGCGCTTTCAACCGGTTTTCGGGGTTAAAATGCCGGGGAGCAACGAATACGAATGGCGAAAGAATACCGGGGCGCAGGACCATGACTGCCTTGTAAATACTATAATTGTATTATGATAGTGCAGAGCGAAACTGATCACGCCTATCCTGGCGATGCACAACGACTTTAGTGATAAGGAAGAAACCACGATGACCACTCCCTCCCATGATTCCAGCCTGATCCCGCAGGTGGAAACCCGGGTGGATCGCTTAACCGCGCTGCGCGGCACCGTATTTCGGTGCATTGGCGCACTCGGCGGCAATGCCGATTCCACCTCGCATCTGGTCTGCGAGGCCTTACATCAGGTCGCCGATGAGTTGGGAGAGATGATCGTTCACGAAACCGATTTGAACGCATCTGTGCGCCGCTACCGGGATGTTGAGGAACATCTGGTGGATATTGAAGAGGCACTCGACGATCCCCGATCCCCGATCCCTGGAGATCAGAGAGATTGAGCGAAATCAGCCGTTGATTCGCGTAGTAATCGCGTTGACCACGCCTTCGCTGGTTGGGGCATCCACGACCAGCAACAAGCCTTCCTGGCGGTAGAACTCGATCAATGGCGAGGTTTTCTCGTCGTAAGTATCCAGCCGTCTGCTGATGGCCTCTTCGGTTTCATCATCGCGCTGAACGATGGGGCTGCCGCACTTGTCGCACACGCCATCGACCTTGGGCGGCTGGCTGCGGACATTGAAAATAGCCTGACATTGCGGATTGACGCAGGTGCGGCGGGTGGTCAGGCGGTTAAGAATTTCCTGACGGGGGACTTCAATATTGGCTACGACATCCAGCTCGATGCCCAGCTTGGCCAGCAACGTCTTGAGCGCCTCGGCCTGGGGAATGGTACGCGGGAAGCCGTCCAGCAAAAAACCCTTGGCGCAATCCGGTTCCTGCAAACGGGTTTCCATAATGCCCATGATCAGGTCGTCGGGCACCAGATCGCCGGCTTTCATGAACGCTTCGGCCTTTTTGCCCAGCTCCGTGCCGGCCTGCACCGCCCCGCGCAGGATGTCGCCGGTGGAGATTTGCACCGAACCGTCCACTTTCGTCAACAGTTTGGCGACCGTACCTTTACCCGCGCCGGGGGCACCCAACAGAATCAATCGCATGAAGTTCTCCTCAGTTATGATTTACAGTTCGCTATAGGCGGGTAGAAGCCGGTCACTACAGGCCACTCACCGCCGACCCCTCAATGATAATCCAGAATGCCGAAAATGGCCCAACCGGGGATTGACGCCAATGTTGGTTCTCCATGCTGCGTTTTACGAAGACGGTTTACATCTCTGGGGTGAGTCGGCGTTAGCGGAAGAGGCGCCGAAGTCACACGATTTAGTGAAAGCTTCGCCCTATCGCACTGAAGTCGTCGCTCTGCAGGAAGGTCTGGTCAGGGCGGGATTCACGTTTCCAGTGAATCGACACACCGTCGGCGAACACTGGTTCTGGCTGCCCAGCCAGGGCGATGCGCCGTTGCCGTCGTCGCTACTGGTTGCCGAACCGCCCCAATCCCGCAAAGCACCAGTACTGGCACCGTGGCAACTTCCGACTCTGATACTGAGTCCCGCCGACGCCATTCTGCTGTTGGCGGCCATTCCGGATCATACGGCTTTGGCCCCTGGTGTGGCGGTGGGCGACGATTTGCGCTATTGGAGCGCGGCGCTGCGTCTGGCGGGCGGGCTGGTCTTCCGTCAGCAGGTGTTACCCGGTCTGATCGAGCGGGAGGGTGAATACGAGGCGTGCTGGACGCCGATTTTCCTGGGCGAGGATGGGGTGCGACTGGAACGACTGGCCCGCGCCATGCCGCCGGCTGCCCGGTCCATCGGCGCTGATCATCGTGTCCCACCGCTGACCGCTCCACGCGATGTCTTGCGCGCTTTCCTCGACTGGATCGTCGACGATCTGGCGCGCAGCGCGATCCCGCTACCAATGGCAAAAGGGGCGAAGGCCGGGGAATTTAATCTCCATGCGGAATGGCTGGACGCCCTGCGACGACCGGATGGGAGTCTAAAGGCGACACGGATTGAAGGCCAGCGCCTGTTGCAGCATATTCGCGACTGGCAGCGGCCCCTGTTACGGCTCATTAACGCCCCCTTCCGGCTGTGTTTCCGACTGGAAGAACCGAGCATGGACGATGGCGTCACCGGGGACCGGGACGAATTGTTTTTCCCTGACGCAGCGACCCCGTGGCGCATTCACTACCTGCTCCAGGCGCGTGAAGATCCCAGTTTGTTGCTGCCCGCCGAGACGGTGTGGAAGGCGCAACACGAGACCGATGCCCCTCTGAAAATTCTGGGGCCGAAAGCGCGGGAAGGCTTGTTGACGGCGCTCGGCCAAGCCGCGTCGCTGTGTCCGGCGATTGAAGCAAGTCTCAAAGATGCCGCGCCAGCGGGCTATGCCTTGAATACCGATAGCGCGTTCCGCTTCCTGGCCGAAGAAGCGCCGCTGCTGGAGCAGAACGGGTTCGGGGTGATGCTGCCGGCCAGTTGGACCGGCAAGCGGCGAGTCAAACTGGCGGCCAGTGCGCAGGCGAAAACCCGTTTTCAATCCAAGGCCGGCATGACCCTGGACCGGGTGCTGGATGTGCAGTGGGCCATCGCTCTGGGGGATGCGGAGTTAACGGTTAAGGAATTGATGGCGCTGGCAAAGTTGAAAGCGCCGCTGGTGCGGGTGCGCGGTCAATGGGTGCAGTTGTCGGCGGCGGAAATTCAAACGGCGCTGGCGTTGCACCAACGGGCGGACGCCTACACCGGCCGCGAACTGTTGCGCATTGCGCTCGGGGTGGAAAACGTGGGCAATTTGGAGGTGCGTCGCGTTACCGCCGATGGGCCGCTGAGTGAACTGCTGGCCGGACTGGCGGCGGGCGACTCAATGAAACCGTTGCCCCCACCACCGGGATTGGCGGCGACACTGCGGCCTTATCAGGGACGCGGTTACGCCTGGCTGGAGTTCCTCACCCGCTGGGGATTGGGGGCGTGTCTGGCTGACGACATGGGCCTGGGCAAGACCGTACAGGCGCTGGCGCTGCTACAGCGATTGCGCGAGGCCGGTGAAACTCGTCCGGCGCTGCTGATCTGCCCGACGTCGCTGGTCGGCAACTGGTCCAAGGAATCCTCGCGCTTTACGCCGCAGTTGCCGGTGATGATTCACCACGGTTCCGACCGCGAGAAGGGGCAGGTGTTTGTGACGCAGGCGCAAAAGCACGCGCTGGTGCTGTCCAGTTATGGCCTGCTGCACCGGGATTTGTCCCTGTTCCAGGATGTGGAATGGGCGGCGGTGATTCTGGATGAAGCGCAGAACATCAAAAATGCCGTCACCAAACAGGCCAGGGCGGCGCGGGCGATACGGGCGGAACGGCGCATCGCCCTGACCGGTACGCCGGTGGAAAATAATATCGGCGATCTGTGGTCCATTCAGGAGTTCCTCAATCCCGGCTTTCTCGGCAGCGCTAACCACTTCAAGCGCGAGTTTTTCATCCCGGTGCAGGTGCAGCGCGATGCCGAGGCGATGGAGCGGTTGCAACGGGTCACCGGTCCCTTCGTATTACGTCGGCTGAAGACTGACCGCACCATTATTCAGGATCTGCCCGAAAAACTGGAAATGAAGGTCTATTGCACATTGACCAGAGAGCAGGCGAGTCTGTACGCCGCCGTGGTGCAACAGGCCGAGGAGGCGATTGATGACGCCGAGGGGATGAGCCGACGCGGCCTGATTCTGAGTACGCTGCTGCGGCTCAAGCAGGTCTGCAACCATCCAGCGCACTTCCTGGCCGATCATTCACCCATGCCGGGACGGTCGGGCAAGCTGGCGCGGTTGACGGAAATGCTGGAGGAAATTCAGGCCATGGACGAACGGACGCTGATTTTTACCCAGTTCGCCGAGATGGGGCGTTTACTGCAAACCCATTTGCGCGAGCAGTTGGGGCGCGAGACGCTGTTCCTGCACGGCGGGTTGACCAAGACCCAGCGCGACCGCATGGTAGAGCGCTTCCAAAATGAATCGTCCGGGCCGCCAGTGTTCATTCTCTCGATCAAGGCGGGTGGCACCGGATTAAATCTGACCCGCGCCAATCATGTCTTCCATTTCGACCGCTGGTGGAATCCGGCGGTGGAGAATCAGGCGACGGATCGCGCCTTCCGCATCGGCCAGACCCGGCAGGTGGAAGTACACAAATTCGTCTGTCTGGGCACCGTGGAGGAAAAGATTGACGAACTGATCGAGCGGAAACAGTCACTGGCCGAGAAGATTGTCGGTAGCGGCGAGGGCTGGATTACCGAACTGTCAACGAATGAATTAAAGGACCTGTTCCGGCTGCGCACTAATGCCGTAGAGGATTAAATTATGGGTTATTACGATTACTTTCCCCCGAGCCGACCCATTCCCGTCAGCGGCGGCATCAAGGCACAAAGTCAGCGCGGAGCGTTCGCCAGTCGCTGGTGGGCCAAGCGCTGGATTGCCGTGCTGGAGGGCTTCAACATCGGTGCCCGGCTGGGGCGCGGTAAAAGCTACGCCCGGCAGGGGCAGGTGCTGGATATCCAGATCGCACGCGGCTTGGTCAACGCACGGGTGCAGGGATCGCGGAAGCAACCCTACCAGGTGAGTATCGAGTTGACGCCCTTCAAAGCGTCGGAATGGCGGAAACTGACGGCGGCTATGGCGGGAGAAGCGCGGTTCAGCGCCAGGCTGCTGGCGGGTGAAATGCCAACGGATATTGAAGAGATTTTTGAAGCGGAAGGGCTATCGCTGTTCCCCAGACGGCAGGGTGATCTGGAGACGGATTGTTCCTGCCCGGACTGGTCGAACCCCTGCAAGCACATCGCCGCCGTGTATTACCTGATCGGCGAGGAATTTGACCGGGACCCGTTTCTGATGTTCAAGCTGCGCGGCATGGACCGGGAGGCACTGCTGGCGCAACTGGGCGAAATGGCCGGCGATGATGATGGCTGGCCGCTGGCGGAGCCAGAGCCACTGCCCGAGGAACCACTGGCGTTCTGGAGTTTGTCACTATTGCCCGAAACGGTCGCCGGGCCGCTGATGGCCCCCGCTCAATCCACGGCGCTGCTGCAACGACTGGGGCCGTTCCCCTTCTGGCGTGGCGATGCGTCGTTGCTGGAGACGCTGGAGCCGGTGTATGCCGCTATGGGTCATGGCGCACTCGCGGCACTCGGGGAAACGGCAAAGGCGCGTTGAGTACGGGAGCATCGCGCCGAATTCTTCATGGTTGACAATTTCGCTGGCCTATCGTTATATAATCTAAAATATAACGAAAAGAGAGTGGAGAAGGTTCGAGATGCAGAAAACCCAAGCGCTTGAAATATCAGGTCGTCTCTGGCTCAACCGGGAAGGTCAGGGCTATCTCGGCGCCGGGCGCATCAAACTGCTGGAGTACATCGATGAATGTGGTTCCATCGCTCAGGCCGCCAAACGCAATGCGATGAGCTACAAAACGGCTTGGGATGCGGTAGATGCGATGAATAACCTGGCGGATCGTCCGCTGGTAGTGCGGGCAACCGGCGGTAAAGGTGGCGGTGGCACTCATCTCACTGACTACGGCAAGCAGGTGATTGCCGGTTATCGGCTGATGGAGGCTGAGCATCGGCGCTTCCTGGCTCGCATGGAAGCCGGCGTACATAACTTTGATCAGATCAACAACCTATTGAGGGCAATCAGCATGAAAACCAGCGCCAGAAATCAGTTCCGTGGACAGGTTAGCTATTTGGGAAAGGGGGCGGTCAATAGCGAGGTAAAAGTGGACCTCGGCGAGGGACTGGAAATTTTCGCCATCGTCACTAACGAAGCCGTGGAGGAACTCGGTCTCGCTGTAGGTAAGGAGGCTCTGGTGTTGATCAAGTCCAGCTTCGTGCTGCTCTCGCCAGACGAGAACCTGCGGATCAGCGCCCGTAACCGGTTGTGCGGCATCGTGCGGGAAACGATCCCCGGCGCTGTGAATAGCGAAGTTAAACTTGAACTACCCGGCGGGCGAGTATTGACCGCGATCATCACCAAGGAAGCGTTGAATGAGTTGGGCTTTGCGCCAGGGCAACGCGCCTGCGCTTTGATCAAGGCGTCGCATGTCATTCTCGCCGTCAATGACTGACGCATTTACTCGGAGATGCTTGGTCATGAAATCACGCTTTGTTTGCCTGCTCGCGGGTTTGACGCTCGCCGTTTCCAGTCTGGCGACCCAAGCCGCTGAAGTGCAAGTCGCCGTCGCCGCCAACTTCACTGCGCCAATGCAGAAAATTGCCGCCGAGTTCGAGAAGGACACCGGACATAAGGCGCTGATTTCCTTTGGTGCCACCGGCAAGTTGTACGCGCAGATCAAAAATGGCGCGCCATTCCAGGTCTTTCTGGCTGCCGATGACAAAACACCGGCTCGACTCGAAGCCGAAGGCGATACCGTTCCTGATAGCCGTTTCACCTACGCTATCGGCAAACTGGTGCTGTGGTCGGTCAAGCCGGGCTATGTCGATGATCAAGGGAAGGTGTTGAAAAAAGGTCAATTCAAGCACCTCGCCATCGCTAGTCCCAAAACAGCGCCCTACGGTGCGGCAGCGGTGGAAACCCTGACGAAGTTGGGTCTGCTGGACAGCATCCAGCCCAGGTTTGTAACGGGCGAGAATATTTCCCAGACTTACCAGTTCATTGTGACTGAGAACGCTGAACTGGGCTTTGTCGCTTTGTCGCAGGTGATGGTGGATGGTCAGTTGACGGGCGGTTCCTCCTGGATCGTCCCCGCTGACTTGCATCAACTCATTCGCCAGGACGCGGTGATTCTCGCCAAGGGCCAGGACCAGCCAGCGGCGCAGGCGTTGATTAATTACCTCAAAAGTGAAAAAGCCAAAGCCATTATCGAATCTTATGGTTATGGTTTTTGAGGAAACTTGCGCGTGCTGAGCGATGTTGATTTAGCGGCGGTCTGGCTGACTCTCAAGCTGGCCACGGTGGTGACAATCATCCTGCTGATCGTGGGTACCCCCATCGCCTGGTGGCTGGCGCGCACTCGCTCAAAATGGAAAGGGGTGATCGGTGCGGTGGTGGCCTTGCCGCTGGTGCTGCCGCCGACCGTGCTCGGTTTCTATTTGCTGATCACTATGGGGCCGCACGGTCCGGTCGGTCAGCTTACTCAGTTTCTGGGCTGGGGCGTTCTACCCTTCACCTTCGCTGGTCTGGTCATCGCCTCGGTCTTTTATTCCATGCCGTTTGTCGTGCAGCCCCTGCAACAGGCGTTCGAGGCTATCGGCGTCCGTCCGCTGGAAGTCGCGGCGACTCTGCGTGCCAATCCATGGGATGCCTTTTTCACCGTGGTTTTGCCGCTGGCCAAACCGGGCTTTATCACTGCCGCTATTCTCGGCTTTGCCCATACTGTAGGGGAATTCGGTGTGGTGCTAATGATTGGCGGCAATATTCCCGAAAAAACCCGGGTGGTGTCGGTGCAAATCTATGATCACGTCGAGGCGCTGGAATACGCCGAGGCGCATGTACTGGCCGGCGGGATGTTGCTGTTCAGTTTTCTGGTGTTGCTGACCCTGTATTCCCGCAAAGGCGCGACTTCGTGGAAATGACAGTACCAGCGGCCATTCACGCTCGCTTCCAGGTGATCTGGCCGGGCTTTACGCTGGACGTTGATCTCAGACTGCCCGGTCGCGGCGTGACTGCCTTGTTCGGACATTCCGGTTCAGGCAAAACCACCCTGCTGCGGTGCCTGGCCGGGCTGGAGCAACAAAGTCGGGGTGTGTTGCATTTCAAAGGTGAAGTCTGGCAGGACTCGACACGTGGGGTTTTTCTGCCCACGCATCAACGGTCTATTGGCTACGTTTTCCAGGAAGCCAGTCTGTTTCCACATTTATCGGTGCGCAAGAATCTGGATTACGGGCGCAAGCGAGTCAACAGTGGGCATAAGGTCTCACTGGATCATGCGGTGGAATTATTGGGTATCAGCCACTTGCTCGACCGGATGCCTGACCGGCTTTCCGGCGGCGAACGCCAACGAGTGGCGATTGCCCGGGCGCTGGCGACCAGCCCGGAACTGTTGCTGATGGACGAACCGTTGGCGGCGCTGGATCTGAAGCGGAAAAGCGAAATTCTGCCTTATCTGGAACGCCTGCATGACGAGTTGGAAATTCCGGTCTTTTATGTCAGCCATTCGCCCGATGAAGTAGCGCGACTGGCTGATTATGTTGTGCTGCTGGCCGAAGGTCGCGTGGTGATTGCGGGAGGACTGCGGGAAACTCTGGCAAGGCTGGATTTGCCCACTGCGTTTACCGAAGACGCGGGCGTGGTGGTCGAAGCGGTCATCGCCGATCACGATGAAGCTTATCACCTGACCCGCCTGGATTTTTCGGGAGGCGGCATCTTTGTGGCGCGACGGCAGGAGGCGTTGGGGCATCGGCTGCGCTTCCGCATTCATGCCCGGGATGTCAGCCTGGCCCTCACTCGCGTCGAAGGGACCAGTATCCTCAATTTGCTGCCGGTGACGGTCATCGAGGTAGCCACTGCCGACACACCGGCGCATGTACTGGTTCAGTTGGATGCTGGCGGCGTCCCACTGATCGCCCGCATTACCCGCCGCTCCCACGATCTGCTGGGCATCGCGCCCGGTCAACCCCTATGGGCGCAGATCAAGGCAGTGGCATTATTGGCTTAATAAACAGTAATCTATTTCAGGAATCCCCATCCATGTCCCCCTGCGCCCTGTCTGATGCAGCCCTAAACCGCCTGTTAGCCGAAGACGTTCCCTTCGGTGATCTGACCACTGAATCGCTGGATTTAACCGGTCGACCGGGCCGTCTGGAATTTCATGCCCGTGGCGCGATGACGGTGTGCGGCGCTGAAGAAGCGGTACGCCTCTTCATGCTGGCTGGAGCGATGGCTCATTTAGTGACGCCATCCGGTGCTACCGTGGATAATGGTACCGTGCTATTAACTGCGGAAGGTTCAGCCGATACATTACATCGGGCGTGGAAAACAGCGCAGACCCTGGTTGAATGGGCCAGCGGAATGGCCAGTGGCGCGGCGGCTCTGGTTCACGCCGCTGCACCGGTTCCGGTCGCCTGCACCCGAAAGAACGCGCCTGGTACTAAAGCACTGTCGATCAAGGCGATCCAGTCGGGCGGCGCTATCGTTCATCGCCTTGGCCTGTCCGAAACGCTGCTGGTGTTCGCCGAACACCGCCTGTTTCTCGATGAACCGCCCGGCGTCACCATCGCCCGATTGCGCAATCGTCAACCGGAGAAAAAGATCGTGGTGGAAGTGGGTTCGGAAGATGAGGCGCTGACTTGGGCGTGCGTGGGAGCCGATGTTCTGCAACTGGAGAAATTTACACCTGCGGCCTTGCGCGCTTGTCGAGAGTGTCTGGAAGCGGAGGGTTTGCATCCGGTATTGGCCGCTGCCGGCGGCGTTTGCGTGGATAATGTTGCGAATTATGTTGCTGCTGGCGCTGATCTAATTGCGACTTCAGCGCCTTACAGCGCCGCACCGCGTGATGTACAGGTGCGGTTTTTCAAGGTGGGGTAAGTTCTGCTCACCGACCTTGTTATCGCTTTTTCCGGTGAAAGCCGGATTTCCGGATTCCCCTCCTTGGCAAAGGAGGGGTGGCGCGTTAGCGCCGGGGTGGTTCGGGGTGTCCGCTGATCAGCCGGAAAGGCAATAGCTTGC
>JAUPTV010000129.1 GCA_030917925.1 Pseudomonadota bacterium | reverse complement strand
CTGACTCAAAAGAAGGCAGTCGGTGGCTTTGTTGCGTTGAAAACGGTTTACCGCGTGGGTGCCTTAACGCATTAGCAATAGGATACAAGCAGCTATTAATCCATTCAACCAAAAAGCTGACCGTGCTTCGCCCGGTGCGCTATCCCTCCCCGCCCTAAAGGACGGGACCTCTCGCGCAATTCTGGTGAATCGGCTCTGGCGCATGTTCCTGACCCTCGGCGGCTTGCTGCTGGTCTGGCAACTGATCGTGACCCTGGGTGAATTGCCGCCCTATCTGCTGCCTGATCCGCTGGCGGTCATAGTCCGGTTCTGGCGGGATGTGGGCCTGCTGTTCAGTCATGCCGGCGTGACCGCGCTGGAAATTGTCCTTGGCATGTTGCTGGGAACAGTGCTCGGCGGCGTCAGCGCCCTGACGCTGAGCTATTCGCAACGGGCGCGCCGCTGGCTATTGCCGGTGCTGATCGCGTCCCAAGCGGTTCCGGTATTCGCCATCGCGCCCCTGTTGGTGTTGTGGCTGGGTTACGGCCTGGCGTCCAAAATTGCCATGGCGACGCTGATCATTTATTTTCCGGTGACGGCCAACTTCTACGATGGGCTGCGTCATACGCCACGGGGTTGGCTGGATCTGGCGCGGGTTATGGTTCCAACCGGCCGGCGCTGGGCAATTTTATGGCAAATCATCGTACCTGCCGCCCTGCCGGCACTCGGTTCCGGATTGCGGGTCGCGGCGGCGGTCGCGCCCATTGGTGCGGTGCTGGGCGAATGGGTCGGCTCCAGCGCCGGATTAGGTTATCTGATGCTCCACGCCAACAGCCGGATGCAGATCGACCTGTTGTTTGCCGCGCTGCTGACGCTGGCGCTGTTGGCGGTCGGTTTATACTTTCTGGTGGACGCCGGGGTCAAACGCCTGTTGCCCTGGCATCCAGCTAACCCCGAAAATCTTGATATCGACTGAATAGAGCAAATGGTGATTATTGTGAAAAAAGCCTTCAGTGCTTTTCTGCTGCTACTGATGACCCTGACGCTGGCGACGGCCCAGGCTGATGAACCGGCGGCGGCTCCGCAGAAACTGACGGTCATGCTGGATTGGTTCGTGAACCCCGATCACGCGGCGCTGGTCATCGCGCAGGAAAAGGGATTTTTCGCCGCCCAGGGCCTGACCGTTGAATTGCAAACCCCCGCCGATCCCAGCGATCCCCCGAAACTGGCCGCTGCCGGCAAGGTCGATCTGGCGGTCAGCTACCAGCCGCAGTTGCATATCCATGTCAACGCCGGTCTGCCGATCAAGCGGGTAGGTACGCTGGTCGCGACGCTGCTCAATTCGCTGGTGGTCCTGAAAGACGGGCCAGTGAAGACTCTGGCGGATCTCAAGGGCCGCAAGATTGGCTATTCGGTGGGCGGGTTCGAAGAAGCCTTGCTCAAGACGCTGCTGACCAAGGGCGGTCTCAAACTGGAAGACGTGACTTTGGTCAATGTCAATTTCTCGCTGTCCCCGGCGCTGCTCTCGGGGCAGGTCGATGCTGTGATTGGCGCGTTCCGCAACTTTGAGTTGAATCAGATGGATTTGGCCAAAAAGCCGGGGCGGGCGTTTTATCCGGAGGAAGAAGGTGTGCCACCCTATGACGAACTGGTGCTGGTGGCGAACCGCGATCAGCTTGGCGATCCCCGATTTCGGCGATTCCTGACGGCGCTGGAGCAGGCGACGTTGTATATTCTCAATCACCCGGACGAGGCCTGGAAAGCGTTTATTGCCCGGCACAAGGATTTGAATGATGAACTGAATCGCCGCGCCTGGCGCGATACGTTGCCGCATCTGGCCCGTCGCCCAGCGGCCCTGGATGAAGCCAGCTATCGGCGATTTGCCCAGTTCCTGGCCAAGCAGGGCGTGATTACCGTGGCGCTGCCCGTGTCCAATTATGCGGTGCAATTGCTGGATTAGTGGTCGGTGGTTAGTGATTTTAGCGAGTAGCGAATTGTGATGGACTATCCTGAATCTTTTGAAGTGATTGTGATTGGTGGCGGTCATGCCGGTACGGAGGCCTGCCTGGCAGCGGCGCGGATGGGGCGGAAAACTTTGTTGTTGACCCATACCATTGAAACGGTGGGCGCGATGAGCTGCAACCCGGCGATTGGCGGCATTGGTAAAGGCCATCTGGTCAAGGAAATCGATGCGCTGGGCGGCGTCATGGCCCAGGCCGCCGACCGGGCGGGCATCCAATTCCGCATTCTCAACAGCCGCAAGGGACCGGCGGTGCGCGCCACACGCTGTCAGGCGGATCGGGCGCTGTATAAGACGGCAGTGCGAACTTTCATTGAGAATCAGCCGAACTTGCAGGTTTTCCAGCAGGCGGCCGCTGATCTGGTCGTCGGCGGCGACCGGGTGGCCGGCGTGGTGACGCAAACCGGCGTGCGGTTCACCGCACCAACGGTCATCCTGACTGCCGGCACCTTCCTGGCCGGACGGATTCACGTTGGATTATCCAATTATGAAGGCGGGCGGGCAGGCGATCCACCCGCGAATGCGCTGGCGGCGCGATTGCGAGAATTGCCGCTCCATGTTGGTCGATTGAAGACCGGCACACCGCCGCGCCTGGATGGCCGCAGCATCGACTTTTCCCAACTGACCGAACAGCCCGGCGATGATCCCTGTCCGGTGTTTTCCTACCTCGGTGACATCGCTGAACATCCGCCGCAGGTCTCCTGCTGGATCGCCCACACTAACGAGCAAACCCATGACGTGATTCGCGGCGGGCTAGATCGGTCGCCGCTGTATACCGGCGTGATTGAAGGCGTCGGTCCGCGCTACTGCCCATCCATCGAAGACAAAATTCACCGCTTTGCCGACAAGCATTCCCACCAGATTTTCCTGGAGCCGGAAGGCTTGCAGACCCATGAGTTCTATCCGAATGGCATTTCCACCAGTCTGCCGTTCGATATCCAGTTGGCGCTGGTACGGTCCATGCGGGGTCTGGAAAAGGCGCATATCACCCGGCCCGGCTACGCGATTGAATACGACTATTTCGATCCGCGTGATCTGGACGATGCCTTGCAAACCCGGTCGATCCGGGGTCTGTTCTTCGCCGGCCAGATCAATGGCACGACCGGCTACGAGGAAGCGGCAGCGCAGGGACTGCTGGCCGGAATCAACGCCGGATTGTTCGTCAAAGGTGAAGCGCCCTGGTTTCCCCGTCGGGATGAAGCCTATCTCGGCGTCCTGGTCGATGATCTGGTGACGCGGGGGGTGACGGAACCCTACCGGATGTTCACCAGTCGCGCTGAACACCGGTTGCTGCTGCGTGAGGATAATGCGGATCTGCGCCTGACCGAAATCGGTCATCGGCTGGGACTGGTGAGCGAAGCCCGCTGGCAGGCGTTCGAGACCAAACGGGAAGCGATTGAGCGGGAAAGTCAGCGCTTGCGCGATCTCTCCATTCGCCCCAGTCAGCTCAGCGAGATTGATGCGCAACAGCTTCTACAAGGACCCTTGACCCGCGAAATTTCCGCCGCCGAGTTGTTGCGTCGGCCCGAAGTCCACTATGCCGGATTGATGGTGCTACCCGGCTGCGGCCCCGGCGAAGCGGATCCGCAGGTCACGGAACAAGTCGAGATTCAAATCAAATACGCCGGCTACATCGAACGCCAGCGCCGGGATATCGAACGCCAGCGCCGCCATGAAGAACTCGGTCTGCCCGAAGATCTCGACTATGCCGAGGTGCATGGCCTGTCGCGGGAGGTACGGGAGAAGTTGAATCGGCACCGGCCACGGACGCTCGGTCAGGCGGGCCGCCTGTCAGGACTGACCCCGGCAGCGGTCTCACTGCTGCTGATTCATCTCAAGAGTCGCCACAATCGCCGCGCCGCCGGTTAGAATTAGGTCAGGCAGAAAACACTTTAACTCTGTCCGGTGCTAGTACTCAATGATGTTCCTGCTATTCTTTAGTGAATAAGCAGCCTTGAATTCCATAGTTCCATTGCCCAACCGGCGATCCCGCAGCACGAGGAAGTCTTGATGAAAGTGAATGTTAGCGTTGAAGCCACCGCCCAGGAAATGCGCGAGTTTTTGGGCCTGCCCAACGTGCAGCCCCTGCATGATGATATTCTGCAAACCGTTCGCGATAGCGTACAGCGTGGCGTCATCAACTTTGATGCCCTGGGCTTGATGAAGCCGCTGTTGCCGACCCAATTTCACTCGATGGAAATGGTGCAAAAATTCTGGGAAGCCGTCGCCAAGGCCAGTGGAGGAAACCCGCTGTCGGCCAAGGACGCAACAGATCGGAAAACCGATGTTTCGTCAGAGTCGGGGACAGGGCGCAACGACAACGGAAATTCCGCATAATCATACCCAGTCAGCACACTCTCCGACCGGGGGAAGGGATATGGCCAACAAAATACTGGTAGTGGACGATGAACCCAACATCGTTCTGTCTTTGGAGTTTCTGATGAAGCAGGCGGGCTTCCAGGTGCGCACCGCTTCGGATGGCGAAGCCGGGCTGACCGCCATTACCGCCGAGCAGCCTGATCTGGTGCTGCTGGATGTGATGATGCCGCGCAAGAACGGCTATGAAGTCTGTCAGGCGATCCGCGCTAACCCTGACTGGAAAGCGATCCGCATCATCATGCTGACCGCCAAGGGCCGCGAGGTCGAACGGGAAAAGGGGCTGGCGCTCGGCGCGGATGACTACATCACCAAGCCGTTTTCCACGCAGGAAGTCGTGGAGCGGGTTCGCGAACTTCTGGCGGAGGCCAGTTAAACCGTTATGCGTTACCGGACCCGGATCTGGCTGCTGTGGCTGATTCCCGCCGTCCTGACCCTGGCCGCGCTGGTCTGGATTGGCTGGCAGGTGTTCCAGGTCGTTCCTGACCCTGAACAGCGTGATCTGATCCTGCTCTGGCTGATGCTGGCCGCGTTCGCCATCGTCGGTAGCATCACGGCCATCTGGTCGCTGCTGGACTGGCATTGCTTTATTCCACTTGGTGCCCTGGCGCGGGGCGCCCGGATCATTACCCGCAGCAATCCCGGCTACACCCTGGAATTGCCCAAACAGCACTGGCTGGGCGAATTCCCGGCTCGCCTGCTGGATCTGGGCGAGGCGTTGCACAATGCTCGGCGCGACGTCGCTGCCGCCACCGCGACCGGCACCCAGGAAATCGAGGAACAGAAAGCCCGGCTGGAAACGGTGCTGCGTGAACTGTCGGAAGGCGTCCTGGTCTGCGATAGCGATGCGCGGCTCATGCTCTACAACCCGGCGGCAGTGAAGTTGCTGCCGAACCGCGATACGCTCGGCCTGGGTCGCTCACTGTATGATTTCTGGACCCGCGCCCCAATTGAAAGCACCCTGCAACTGTTGCTTTACCGGCAACAAACCAGCGGTGAAGGCAAACCCGCCGGTGATGCCGAATTCGTTTGCGCCACCACTGATGACGAAACCCTGTTTCACTGCCGGATGAGCCTGTTGCCGGGGACTGCGGAACGTGCTTCCGCTTTCGTCATCACCTTCCGCGATGTGACTCAGCAGATCGACCGGTCGCTGATCAAAACCCGCACCGAAGATTTGCGCCAGCCACTGGCCAATCTGCGGGCGGCGGCGGAAATGGTCATGCATTTTGGCGATATGGATCAGGCGCAGCGAGAAGCCTTCCAGCGGGTGATCTTCGAGGAAAGCGAACGGCTGAGTCAGCGCTTGCAGGAATTAACGCTCGACCTGCGCAATTTGTACGCCAGCCGCTGGCCGATGAACGATGTCTATTCCGCGGATCTGATCGGCAGCGTGATCCACCACCTGGAGAAACGCACCCCTCTTCAGATCAAGACCCTGGGTTCCCCGCTCTGGCTGAATGTGGATAACCACTCCATCATGCTGCTGCTTGAGCGCACTTTCGAATATCTGCAATCGCACGGGATCAGCGATACATTCGAGATCGAGTGTTTGCTGGGCAATCGCCAGGTTTATCTGGACGTCATCTGGCCGGGCCACCCGTTGCCGACCGATCAACTGGAAGACTGGCTGAGCGAACATGTCGAGGATCTGGTCGGAGCGACCACGGTGAGCGAAGTGCTGCGCCGCCACAACAGCGACATCTGGAGCCAATTCCACCGTCGCCCTGGTCATGCCTTGCTGCGCCTGCCCTTGCCGGCCTCGACCCGGCAATGGCGCGAGCCGCCGAAAGATTTGCCGGAGCGTCCGGAGTTCTACGACTTTTCGCTGGCGGAACATCGTCAAGAATGGGGAGATTTGCTCAACTACCCACTGAGCGCCCTCACCTATATCGTGTTCGATACCGAAACCACGGGCCTGGCACCGTCCAAGGGCGATGAAATTATTCAGATTGCTGGCGTGCGTGTCGTTAATCGCCGACTACTGGTCGGAGAGAGCTTTGACCAACTGGTCAATCCGGGCCGACCCATTCCCAAGGCGTCAATCCGCTTTCACGGCATCACCGATGACATGGTGCAGGACAAGCCGGGCATAGGCACCGTGCTGCCGCAATTCCGGGCATTTGTGGGCGATGACCAAACCGTGCTAGTGGCGCACAACGCGGCATTCGACATGAAATTCCTCAAGCTCAAGGAGGAGAAAACCGGGGTGCGGTTCGGCAATCCCGTACTGGACACCCTGCTGCTGTCCGGCTATCTGCACGACTACACTGACGATCACAACCTCGACGCCATCGCCGACCGGTTGGGCGTCGATGTGCATGACCGCCATACCGCCCTGGGCGATTCACTGGTGACCGCGCAGGTGTTTTTGAAACTGCTGGACCTACTGGAAGCACAGGGCATTGCTACCCTTGGCCAGGCGATGGAAGTCTCGGACAAGATGGTAGAAATTCGCAAAACTCAGGCGAATTTCTAGGACGCCAACGTTCTGAAACCGCACTCGCTACTCGCTACTCATAACCCCATGCGTCAACAATCCCGGGAATATATCATTATCCTGTTCATCGGCGCTGTTCTGGCCATTAACTATCCCGTGCTGGAATTGTTTAACCGGTCATGGGCACCGTTCGGCATCCCGCTGCTGTATTTTTACCTCTATCTGATATGGCTGGCGCTCATCATCGGATTGATCGCCATCGTAGAGCGCTCGGAGATCCATGAGTCCGAAGAGCCGTCCAAGCCGGGGATAGCGGAGTCAGACCGTATTCCCGGAACCCGTGATGCCGCGCCCAGCCCACCGACGGAGCAACCTTAAATGTTGGGTGATGGCGTCATCGTCGCCAGCGCCCTGGCGTATATGGGCATCTTGTTCGGTATCGCCTACTACGGCGATCACCGCGCTGACGCGGGCCGCTCCATTATCGCCAATCCCTATATCTATACCCTGTCGCTGGCGATCTATTGCACCGCCTGGACCTTCTACGGCAGCGTCGGGCTGGCGGCAGTCAGCGGGGTCGATTTTCTGGCGGTGTACCTCGGTCCCACCCTGATGGCGGTGCTGTTCTGGTTCGTGTTGCGGCGCATCGTGCGGATTACCAAGGTGCATCGCATCACCTCGATTGCGGACTTCATCGGTTCGCGCTATGGCAAGAGCGGGTTGCTGGCCGGGTTGGTCACCCTGATCGTTATGCTAGGCATCCTGCCGTACATTTCCATCCAGTTGAAAGCCATCGCCGCCAGTTTCGGCCTGCTGCGCCAGTATCCTGAAGTCGCCAGAATGGCCGCTTCCGTCCAACAGCCGATCTGGATGGACACCACTTTCTATGTGGCGCTGATTTTGATTGTGTTCACCATCCTGTTCGGCACCCGCCATATTGATAACACCGAACGCCATGAGGGGATGGTAGCGGCGGCCGCCTTTGAATCACTGTTCAAACTGGTGGCTTTCGTGCTGGTCGGCGTAGCGGTCACGTTCGTGATTTTCGACGGCCCCGGCGATTTGTTCCAACGGGCGGCGGCGCACCCGGATCTGGCACCCCTGCTGCGCTTTGAAGTCGTGCCCGGCGGGTATGGTGGGTGGCTGTCACTGACCTTTTTGTCGATGATGGCTTTTCTGTTCCTGCCCCGGCAATTTCAGGTGCTGGTGGTGGAGAACGTCAACGAAGTTCATATCCGCAAAGCCACCTGGTTGTTTCCCCTGTACCTGTTCGCCATTAACTTGTTCGTGCTGCCGATTGCGCTCGGCGGACGGTTGATCTTTAGTGATGGCCGCGTGGATGCGGATACGTTCGTGCTGGCCCTGCCGATGGCCGAACAGATGCCATTGCTGGCGCTACTGGTGTTCCTGGGCGGCTTGTCCGCTGCGACCAGCATGATCATGTTTGAAACGGTAACGCTATCCACCATGGTCTGCAATGACTTGGTGATGCCGATCCTGTTGCGTGCTAATCCGCGCTGGCTAGCGGGTAGATCGGATCTCTCCGGGTTATTGCTGAGCATCCGCCGTGTCGGTATTGCCCTTCTGATCCTGCTCGGATACCTGTATTTCCGTTTTGTTGGCGAATCCTACGCGCTGGTGACCAGTGGATTGGTGTCTTTCGCCGCTGCCGCTCAGTTTGCCCCGCCGGTGCTGATCGGACTGTTCTGGAAGCGCGCTAATCGACGCGGCGCTTTGATCGGCCTAACCGGTGGTTTCTTGGTCTGGGCCTATACCTTGTTTTTACCCGCCATGGCGCGTTCCGGCTGGATTGGCCACGATTTCGTCGATGTCGGGCTATTCGGTTTGGAATGGCTGAAACCGTATGCGTTGTTTGGTCTGGAAGGTCTGGACCCCTACATGCATTCCGTGTTCTGGAGCATGTTGGTCAATATCGGTGGTCTGGTGTACGGCTCGCTGCCGGGTCGACCCGATCCCATTGAACAGGTGCAGGGCAGTCAGTTCGTCGATATCCTCAAGCGCGAACGCCATGACGGCGATTCGCTGTTGTGGCGAGGGGTCGTGGAAACAGCGGATCTCTACGATCTGCTGGCTCGGTTCCTGGGTCCACAACGCGCTAGCGAAGCCTTCGACCGCTATGCGGCTGATCGCGGCGGCTATCCGCTCCAGGCTGATTCCCATTTAATACATTACACCGAACGCCTGCTGGCCGGGGCGATTGGCGCGGCGTCAGCCCGGGTGATGATCTCATCAATCGTGATGGGCGAGGTGTTGAGTATCGAGGAAGTGATGACCATCCTCGATGAAAGTACTCAGGTTCTGGAATACAGTCGCCGGTTGGAGCAGAAGTCCCGCGAGTTGGAAGCGGCGTCGGCGGAATTGCGTGAGGCGAATAATCGGTTACGCGAACTGGACCGGCTCAAGGATGAATTCATTTCAACGGTCACGCATGAACTGCGTACTCCGCTCACCTCGATCCGCGCTTTTTCGGAAATCCTGCTCTCCAACTCCGAAATGGATGTAGAGCAGCGCAGCAAATTCCTGAGCATCATCGTCAAGGAAAGTGAGCGGCTAACCCGGCTCATCAATCAGGTGCTGGACATGGCCAAGATCGATTCTGGGCGGATCGACTGGCATATTGACGACCTCGATCTGCGGGCGCTGATTCAGGACGCCATTAATTCCACCAGCCAGTTATTCCATGACAAGACGGCGATGCTGCGTGAGGAATTGGGTAATGAACCGGTGATGATCGCCGGCGATCATGACCGGCTGATTCAGGTGATTATCAATCTGCTCTCCAACGCGGTGAAGTTCTGCCCGGAACCGGACGGTGAAGTGACCATTCGTTTGCAGCCCAGCCTGAATGCCTGGCGCATCGAAGTCATTGATAACGGTCCGGGTATCGCTCCTGACCAGCACAAACTGATCTTTGAGAAATTCCACCAGGTGAATGACAGTCACGCTGGCAAACCGAAGGGCACCGGCCTGGGTCTGCCGATCAGCCAGAAGATCGTCGAACACCACGGCGGACGCATTTGGGTAGAAAGCGAAGTCGGGCAGGGTTCAACGTTTATCGTGGAATTGCCGGGGAAACGGTAAGGGCGGGTGATCAGTACCGGCGGAGCAACGGGCGCTATCTCGCTATCTCGCTATCTCGCTATCTCCCGCTCGCCTGGCGTCGGCAAGGATCGGGACGCATGAACGGCGACATTCAGTTCCTCGGGCCGGGCAGATCCACTCACGGACCAGCGGTCGATACGGCCTTGCGCACGGTTGCCTAGTTGCAGTAACCGGTTGCCCAGTCGGTAGTGACCGGCCATGCTGCGTTCGACAAAACCGTGCTCGATCAGCGACGCCAAAATGCGGAATGCCGTTGAGGGATGCAGGTCAGTCGTGGTGGATAACGTTTTGAGGCTGACCGGTTCATCGTGGGCTGCGAGGGTATCCAGCAACCGGGCTGCCCGGGCAATCACTTGAATTGAAGAAGTTGCTTTGGCAGACATTCGGGATCCTGATCGCAGTTACTGCATGAATGTATCGTGGAATTAAATTCATTATATTGCATTGCAGCATAAAATTCCAGTCTTTAAATTTGTCAGAAAAACAGGAAAAATGTGCGATGAAACCGTATCTTGATCTATTGCAGCGGGTGCTGACTGAAGGCGTTCGCAAGCCGGATCGTACCGGGATCGGCGCACTCAGTGTATTTGGCGCGCAACTGCGGTTCGATTTGCGAACCGGCTTTCCGTTGGTCACGACCAAGCAATTGCATCTGCGTTCGATCATTCATGAACTGCTCTGGTTTCTGCGCGGCGATACCAATACCCGGTATCTCCACGAACACGGCGTCAGTATTTGGGATGAGTGGGCCGATGAAAACGGTGATTTAGGACCCGTTTATGGTCAACAGTGGCGGGCTTGGGCCACGGTCGACGGGCGTTGTATTGATCAGTTGGCGAGCGCGGTTGATCTACTGCGACGTGATCCCGATTCGCGGCGCATTGTGGTCTCGGCCTGGAATGTCGGGGATCTGGAACGGATGCGCTTGCCGCCCTGTCATCTCCTTTTCCAGTTTTATGTGGCTAATGGCGAACTGTCCTGCCAACTCTATCAGCGCAGCGCCGATCTCTTTCTGGGCGTACCGTTCAATATTGCCAGTTATGCGCTGTTGACCCATCTGGTGGCCCAGCAGACCGATCTATGTGTTGGGGAATTCATCTGGACCGGCGGCGACTGCCATTTATATCTGAACCATCTGGAACAGGCGCAATTACAAATCAGTCGGGAGCCTTATCCGTTACCGCGCCTGATCTTCCAGCGTCGGCCAGATTCGCTGTTTGATTATCGGTATGAGGATTTCGCTATCGTCGATTATCAGCGCCATCCGGCGATCAAGGGACGGGTTGCGGTCTAAAAAGGTGAGTCATGGCGATCAAAAAGACTTGACGATTTTCGCAAACTATGTTGCGATGCAACAAGAAAACAGCGAGTAAGGAATTGAATTGCAATGAACACGAACCGATTATTTGAACGCCAGCAGGCCGCCCAGTTGCTGGCCTGGCAATGTGCGTTGCGCGTGAGCGGACTGCTGAATATCGCGGCGCTCAGTTCGGTGCGCAAGGGGCTGGACACCTACCTGCTATGTTTGCAGCGCGGGGCCGAGTCAGCGAAAACCATCCAGCCCGACGATTCGGCAAAACAATGGATGGTGGTCTGCGTCGACACCGCCAGCGAATGCGTGGAAAAATCCTGGCAGGATTTTCGCAACCATTTGCAAATCCTGTTACTGACCCAGGACGAGGCGGTGATCTGGATGACCCGGATCGAGCGGACGCTGGTCGACGACCGACCAGCGGTTTGATCAGGTTATTCTTCCGGCTCATACCCCAGATTCGGTGCCAGCCATTTTTCTGCTTCCGCCAGCGTCCAACCTTTGCGTTGAGCGTAGTCAGCCACCTGGTCCCGATCCAGTCGGCCTACGCCGAAATAACGCGCTTCGGGATGACTGAAATACCAGCCGCTCACGGCCGCGGTGGGGGTCATGGCGAAACTCTCGGTCAGGTGAATGCCCGCCTGGCGATTCACATCCAATAATTGCCACAATAACCCCTTCTCTGTGTGGTCGGGACAGGCCGGATAACCCGGTGCCGGGCGGATGCCCTGGTAATTCTCGGCAACCAGTTCCTCATTGCTCAACGCTTCGTCCGCCGCATACCCCCAGAATTCCTTCCGCACCCGTTCATGCAGTCGCTCGGCCAACGCTTCCGCCAGTCGATCTGCCAAGGCTTTCAACAGGATAGCGCGATAATCATCATGCGCCTGCTCGAATTCGGCGACCCGTTCATCAATGCCGATCCCGGCGGTGACCGCAAACGCACCCAGATAATCCGCTTTGCCGGACTCCACCGGTGCGATCCAGTCGGCCAGACAACGATGCGGCTTGCCCTCCGGCTTGGGACCCTGCTGGCGAAGATGATGCAGCGTCATCAGCGTCTGGCTACGGGTTTCATCGGTATAGAGCGCGATGTCATCCTCATTCACCTGATTCGCGGGGAAAAAGCCGATGACTGCCCGCGCCGTCAGCCAGCGTTCGGCGATCAGTTGATTCAACATCACCTGGGCATCAGTGAACAATTGCCGGGCGTGTTCACCCTGTTCGGGGTCCGCAAAAATCGCCGGATACCGCCCGCGCAATTCCCAGGCATGGAAGAACGGCGTCCAGTCAATCCGTTCCGCCAGTTCCGCCAACGGGTAGTCATCAAACGCCCGGACGCCCAGGAACGCCGGCTTGGGCGGGACATAGGTTGCAGTCCCCTCCTTGGAAAAAAGGGAGATTTTATTGGCGCGAGCTTGCGCCAGCGGCAGTAACGGTTCCCGGCTGCGGCGATTCGCATGTTGCTCCCGCTTTTGGACGTAATCGGCCTTGGTTTTGGCAATATAGTCGGCTTTGGAATCCACGCTCACCAGATGCTGCGCAACGCCGACCGCTCGCGAAGCGTCCTTGACGTACACCACCGGACCGGGATATTGCGGGTCGATTTTCACCGCGGTATGCATGACCGAGGTGGTCGCGCCGCCGATCAACAACGGGACGGTAAAACCCTGGCGCTTCATCTCTTTGGCGACATTGACCATCTCATCCAGCGAAGGGGTAATCAGCCCGGACAGGCCGATCATGTCCACCTGATGCTCCAGAGCGGCATCGAGAATCTTCTGCGCGGGCACCATGACGCCCAGATCAATAACCTCGAAGTTATTGCACTGCAACACGACGCCGACGATATTTTTCCCGATGTCATGCACGTCGCCCTTGACGGTGGCCATGATGATCCGGCCATTGGTGCGGCGCTTCCCGTCGGCCTGTTCCGCCTCGATGAACGGAATCAGGTACGCCACGGATTTCTTCATCACCCGCGCCGATTTCACCACTTGCGGCAGGAACATCTTGCCCGCGCCGAACAGGTCGCCGACCACGTTCATGCCATCCATTAACGGCCCTTCGATGACCTGCAAGGGCCGGACCGCCTGCTGACGGGCTTCCTCAGTATCCGCTTCAATAAACTCATCGATGCCCTTGATCAGCGCATGTTCCAGGCGCTTGACAACCGGCCAGGATCGCCATTCCTGCTCTTTCTCCGGGGCAGCGGAAGTTTCGCCACCCTGATATTGCGGCGCGATAGCCAGCAACCGCTCGGTGGCGTCCGGGCGACGGTTGAGAATCACATCCTCAACCCGGTCGCGCAGATCCGGCGGAATATCCGCATAAATCGCCAACTGGCCGGCGTTGACGATGCCCATGTCCATGCCAGCCTGAATGGCGTGATAAAGGAACACCGAATGAATGGCCTCGCGCACCGGATTATTGCCCCGGAAGGAGAACGAGACGTTGGAGACGCCGCCGGAAATCAGCGCATAAGGCAGTTCCGCCTTAATGCGCCGGGTGGCGGCAATGAAATCCACCGCATAACCGTTATGGTCTTCAATCCCGGTCGCGATAGCGAAAATATTGGGATCGAAAATAATATCCTGGGGCGGAAAGCCGACCTGTTCGGTGAGCAAGCGGTAGGCGCGCTGGCAAATCGCGAACTTGCGCTCTTCGGTATCGGCCTGGCCTTGTTCGTCAAAGGCCATAACTACCGCCGCCGCGCCATAGCGGTGAATCAGTCGCGCCTGGCGAATAAACTCGGCTTCCCCCTCTTTCATGCTGATGGAATTCACCACCGGCTTGCCCTGGATGCACTTCAACCCGGCTTCCAGAATCTCCCACTTCGACGAGTCGATCATCACCGGAACCCGGCTGATGTCCGGTTCGGCGGCGATCAGATTTAGGAACGTCGTCATCGCCTCCTTGGAGTCGAGCATCCCCTCATCCATGTTGATATCGATGATCTGTGCGCCGTTGTCCACCTGCTGGCGAGCGATGTCCAGCGCCGTGGCATAGTCGCCCGCTTTGATCAGTCGCTTGAACACGGCAGAACCGGTGACGTTGGCGCGTTCGCCGACATTGATAAAGCGGATCGGCGGCCCCACATTGAGCGGCTCCAGCCCGGCCAGTCGGCAACGCGGTTCAATGACTGGTATCGGCCGCGGCGGCAGATCTTTCATCGCTTCGGCAATGGCGCGGATATGGGCTGGCGTGGTGCCGCAGCAGCCGCCCACAATGTTTAGAAAGCCGCTTTCCGCAAATTCCCGCAGCGTCGCCGCCATCTGTTCCGGCGTTTCGTCATATTCGCCAAAGGCATTCGGCAAACCGGCATTGGGATGGGCGGACACACTGGTATCGGCAATTCTCGCCAATTCAGCGATATAGGGCCGCAGTTGCCGGGCACCCAGTGCGCAATTCAGCCCGAACGATAACGGGCGAATGTGAGACAGCGCGTTCCAGAACGCTTCGGTGGTCTGCCCGGACAGGGTGCGTCCCGAGGCATCGGTGATCGTGCCGGAAATCATCACCGGCAGGCGGATGCCGGAGGTATCAAAGAATTGCTGAATGGCGAACAGCGCCGCCTTGGCGTTCAGCGTATCGAAGATGGTTTCCACCAGCAGAATATCGACGCCGCCTTCAACCAGCGCCTGCGCCGCTTCGGTATAGGCGGCGACCAATTCATCGAAATAGACGTTGCGGAACCCGGGATTATTGACATCCGGCGACAGGCTGGCGGTGCGACTGGTTGGGCCGAGGATACCGGCGACAAAGCGCGGTCGGTCGGGAGTGCTGTAGTGATCCGCCACGTCCCGCGCCAACCGGGCGGCCTCTCGATTGAGTTCAGGGACCAGGCGCTCCATGCCGTAATCCTGCATGGAGATCGCCGTTGAATTGAACGTGTTGGTTTCGAGAATATCCGCCCCGGCTGCCAGATACCCCGCGTGAATCTCACGGATGATAGCCGGCTGGGTCAAGGTGAGCAGGTCATTATTGCCTTTGAGATCACTGGGCCAGTCATGGAACCGTTCGCCCCGGTAATCGGCTTCCTGCAAGTGGTAGCTCTGGATCATCGTGCCCATCGCGCCATCCAGAATCAGGATGCGGCGGGCCAGCAGTTCGGACAGTTCGGCAGTACGGTCAAGGGTCATCGGCGAAGTTCTCGAAAACAGGCATTAATTCAACTGAAAGGCGTCCCGAATCCACTCCACCTGCGGTTCAACGCTGGCGGGCCGCAGAATAGCAACCACATCGAACCGGCAAGGGAGATCCAGACGCTCGCATTGCAGATAGAATGCAGCGGCGCGCAATAATTTTTGTTGCTTGGCAGGCGTGACCGATTCGGCGGGGGTGCCATAACGGGTATAGCGGCGACTGCGGACTTCCACAAACACTAGGTAGCCGTCATCGCGCATAATCAAATCCAGTTCGCCCATGCGGCAACGGAAATTGCGTGTCACCAGGGTCAGCCCCTGCGCTTCCAGGTGGCAGAGGGCTAAATCTTCGGCCTTGGCACCTTGAGCAACGCGGCTGATCAAAAGAGTCTCCGGCAGCGACAGGATGGATGAGGGGACAGACATCAGTGCATTGTAGAGTTTTGCGGGTTGCCAGTCGAATTCAGGGAAAAATGTTTGCTCGTCTATCTTACTTCCCCACTCCCAGACTTGATTCTGACCACACCGGCCCGGTGGGCCACACTCCCTTAGCCAAAGAGGGAAATTCACGATATGGGGATATCCGTGAGCAAGACTACGCCAAGGCAGGGTTGCTCATTTTCAATGCAAAAACTACATCCTGCCCTGATCGTCCAACCACGCCTGAATCGTGATGCATTAACCTTCTTTGTCGGACCAGCGAAGTTTCGGTTGCCGCCATAACCACGCTATATCTATAGCGAAGGACAGCATGAGCAAGCCTAATGCCCCAGCGGCCAGTAAGGCCGGGATTGGCGGAATCAATAGCGGCGCGAGACACAACGCCAGAACTGCGGTTTGAATCACGCACACCGTTTGCCGACGGCGACACGGCGGCAACGGTGAGTTCAGCCATGGCCACCACCAGCCCATTACTACGAACCCGTAGCGCAACGCCCCGGATAGCATGACCCAGACGCCCGCTTTGTCGAATTGCCAGACCAGCGCCGCCAGGATCAGAATCAAAAAAGCATCCACTTCCATATCGAACCGGGCACCAAATGGACTGTGTATCCTCCTGCGCCGCGCCAGCCAGCCATCCACGCCATCCAGCAGCAACGCCAATCCGGCCAGCGCTGCCAGCAGACAGGCCAGTTCCGGCATTAGCGCTGGCTGGCCCAGCAGTCCCGCCAACAGTGCAGCAATGCCGGCGCGCAGGAGCGTAACGGCGTTGGCTGCGCCGAAGCGAGTCAGTGGTTGATGCTGATCGAGAAAGGGACTCAAGGCCAGCAGGAATCCGGTAAAAATGGCGAGCGATTGGCCGATGATGCTGGCAGGCAACTGGAAAACCCGAGCGAGGATCCAAGCGCTTCCCGCCAGTAATAACTGCGCCGGAATGATATGCAACAGCGTACTGAAGATCAGCGCATGATTCATCACTGGCCCGGTTTCGCGCTATTCAAGGGACTCCAAATCCTCGGCCTGGATGGCAGCCAGTCGGGACAGGACTCTTTCAAGCTCGCTCAGCCCACCGAACAGACTGTGGTTCAGCAGTTTGTCCAGCAACGGCTCTGGCAGATGAATCGCTGCGGCCTGAATCTGGCCCACCAATTCGGCCAACCGGGTTGCATAATGCTTTCTATCAGTCGCCCATTGCCGGATTTGCGCCGCTGCCTGGACTACGGATTGTTGATCGATGCGGTCCGGGAGATTGGCGCGTAATTCGATCACTTCGCGGCCAAACTGGTGGCTGAGGTTTTGCAATTCATCCATCGGCTGTTGAATGACGCTGGGTGTGCGGTTGTGCAAAATATCGCTGGCGCTCATCAACACGGTGAGCGGAGTTGCTAATTCATGGAGTAGAGCGCGTACCACTGAGGTGATCGCCATACTGGTCCCTCCGGTTGCCAGAAAGTGTCCATGGGATAAAATTGATATGATCATAGCTGAATTTCAGGACGCCCGAGCTTTTTGGTTGATGGCACCCGGTTGTGGCGAATTGCGCCGCGAATGTCTGCCATTAACCGGGCCGGATGAGGTGCAAGTGCGGACCCGGTATAGCGCTATCAGTCGCGGCACCGAGAGTCAAATCTTTCGCGGCGAGATGCCGCCCGGTCAATATGCCGCGATGCGGGCACCGTTCCAGGACGGCGAATTTCCCGGACCGGTAAAATACGGTTATTGCAACGTGGGCGTCGTTGAAATCGGGCCACAGGCACTGCTCGGGAAAACCGTCTTCTGCCTGTATCCGCATCAGGATCGCTACGTCGTTCCAACCTCAGCGGTGACGCTGATGCCGCCCTCAATTCCCGCAGGGCGGGCGGTGCTGGCGGCAAATCTGGAAACAGCGCTAAATGTGTTGTGGGACGCCGCGCCCCGATTAGGTGACCGGATCACGGTGATCGGGGCCGGGGTGGTGGGCTGTTTGAGCGCCTGGCTGGCCGGACAATTACCAGGTTGTCATGTCCAATTGCTGGATATTGACCCCGGCAAAGCCCGCATCGCCGAATCCATCGGGGTGCGCTTTACCTTGCCAGAATGCGCGGAAGGTGCGCAGGATGTGGTCATTCATGCCAGCGGCGCTCCCGCCGGCCTGGTGACAGCACTCAGTCTGGCTGGCTTTGAGGCGACCGTGGTAGAAGCCAGTTGGTTTGGCGCTCAGTCGGTTCCGCTCCCATTGGGCGAAGACTTCCACGTCAAACGCCTTAAAATACGCAGTTCTCAGGTCAGTCAGATTGCGACGGCCCAGCGCAGTCGCTGGAACTTTTCACGACGCATGGCGACCGTCATGGAACTGCTGGAGAATCCGGTCCTGGATGGGCTGATCAGCGGCGAAAGTCCATTCGAGGATTTGCCGCAGGCGCTGGCCGAATTGAGCCGGAATCCATCCGGCGTATTGTGTCATCGTATTGTTTATTAAGTGCTTACCACCCGGAATTTTCCCATGTACACCGTTTGCGTCCGTGATCATTTCATGATCGCCCACAGCTTCCAAGGCACCATTTTTGGCCCCGCTCAGAAGATGCATGGGGCGACCTACGTCGTCGATCTGGAATTGCGTCGTCCCGACCTCGATCCCGATGGCGTCGTCGTGGACATTGGCAAGCTGAGCGACAGCCTGCGGGCGGTGCTGGCCGAATTGAATTACCGCAACCTGGATCAGACCCCGGAGTTCGCTGGACGCAATACCACGACCGAGTTCCTGGCGCGGGAGATTTTTGACCGCATGGCCGTGCGGATTGAGGAGGGGCAACTGGGGCCGAACACCGCTGAGCTGAGTTCCATGCGCGTCACCCTGCACGAATCTCATGTCGCCTGGGCATCCTATGAGGGCGTACTGTCTTGAAGTCCGCGCATTTCCTGATTCCCGGCGATCCAGATCGGCGCACCGGCGGCACGATTTACGACCGGCGCATCATGGCCGGGCTGGAACATCTCGGTTGGCGAATTGAACTGCATTCGCTGGATGCCGCCTTTCCCATGCCGACGCCTGCCGCACGGCATGAAGCCCATGCCGTATTGGCGGCTTTACCGGATCAGGCGCTGACAATTATTGACGGTCTGGCGCTAGGCGCTATGCCGGAAGTCGTAGCGGCTCACCGGGAGCGCTTGCGGCTGGTCGGGTTGGTGCATCACCCGCTGGCGCTGGAAACCGGTTTGCATGAGGCGCAACGTCAACAGTTGTTCGCCAGTGAACGCGAGGCGTTGCGTTCGGTGCGGCAGGTCATCGTGACGAGTCCCAGCACCGTGCGGGCGTTGGCGGATTACGCGATTACGCCGGAGCAGTGCGCCGTCGTGCTGCCCGGTACGGACCCTGCGCCACTGGCGGTCGGTTCCAGTGGTGACGAACTCGTTTTGCTGTGCGCGGCCAGCCTGACACCACGCAAGGGCCATGCCGTCCTGCTTCAGGCGCTGGCGCAACTCAGGAAATCTGACGCAGACTCCCCTCGCCCCATGGGAGAGGGGTTGGGGGTGAGAGTGGCCTGGCGGTTGCGTTGTGCGGGCAGCGATGCGTATGACCCGGCGACCGCGACAGCCTTGCGCAAGCAGATTGAAGATTTGGGATTGATCGACCGCGTGGACTGGCTGGGCGAGTTGGAAACCGCCGATCTGCAGACCGCGTATCAGCAGGCTGACGGGTTTGTGTTGCCCTCCTTCCATGAGGGCTATGGCATGGTGCTGGCTGAAGCATTGGCGCGAGGTCTACCGATTATCAGCACCACCGCTGGCGCCATTCCCGACACGGTTCCGGCAGACGCTGGATTGCTGGTTCCACCCGGTGATGCCACGGCATTGGCCGAAGCGCTGGCGCGATTCATGGAGGAGCCGGGATTGCGGGAACGACTGGCGGCTGGCGCTCGATCAGCCCGGCTGACGTTGCCGGATTGGCTCACGGTCAGCGCCCAGTTCGCTGAAGTTCTGGAAGCGGTAGCGGCGAGATGAGCGGCTTTTCCGTGGAGTGGCTGGCGTTGCGGGAACCGGTGGACGCGGTTTCACGCCATGCGGAACTGACCGCCCGCTTGATCGACTGGCGGCGTTCCCGCTGGGGTGAACGGCGGCTATCAGTGCTGGATCTCGGCAGTGGAACTGGCGCGAACTGTCGATTTTTAGCGCCACGACTGGGCGGAGTTCAGCACTGGCGACTGGTAGATCACGATCCGGCGTTACTGGCACACAGCGCAGCATTGCCCGGTTCCGTAGAACGGCAATCGCTGGATCTGGCCGGAAATTTCGCGCAACTGGATTTCCAGGACGTGCAACTGGTTACAGCGTCTGCGCTCATTGATCTGGTTTCCGTGGAATGGTTGAAACGGCTGGCCCGGCGCTGTCAGGAAGTCCAGGCGGCAGTGTTGATCGCGTTGACCTACGACGGAACCATCGTCTGGGAACCCGTGCTGGATGATGATGCGACCGTTTGCCAGTGGGTGAATCGGCATCAGCGCACGGACAAGGGATTTGGACCGGCGCTGGGTCCACAGGCTGCACCTACGCTCAGGGCCTTGCTGGAATCGCTGGGCTATCAGGTGGACTTACAGCCCAGTCCCTGGGCGCTAGTTCCTGAACAGGCAACGATGCAGACCGCGTTGCTGGAGGGCTGGCTCGCGGCGGTTCGCGAACTGGCACCGGATGCCGGGACGTGGCTGGAGGCGTGGGCGATGCAACGGCGCAGGCTGATTGCCCAGGGCCAATCCCGACTGCGCGTTGGCCACTGGGACTTGTTCGCTCAATCAATCTCGCAACCGGCAGTCAAACAGCACATCCTGACCCATGCCGTAGCGGCGACACGGGGGACGCAGGCCCAGGGATAAGTCTTCAATCACTGGCAGCGTCATGCCGGGGCGTCCGGAACCGATGATCAGAGGGGCGATGGTGATTTGCAGTCGGTCCAGCAGCCCGGCTTGTAAAAAGGCTGAAACCGTCAGACCGCCACCTTCAATAAATAGCCCGAACAGGCCGCGCTCATGCAGTTGCCGCAGCACTTCGACGAGAGATAATCGCTGCCCATCACCCGGAACGCCAATCACCTGAACCTGGCCCGGTCCCGACTGATTCGCCAGCGCCTCGGCGCATACCAGCACGGTCGGCGCCATGCCGTCATGGAACAGGCGATGTTCAGGGGACAGGCGGCGACGAGGATCGAGGACGACGCGCACTGGATGCGGACCGGCAACCCGCCGGGTGGTCAATTGCGGATTGTCGCATTCCACCGTATTCGCTCCGACGACAATGGCATCGCAGAGGGCGCGCATTCGGTGCAAATGGGTCAGATTTTCGGAACTGTTAATAGGACAGGATGCACCGTTCACGGTCGCAATGCGCCCATCGAGACTTTGGCCGAGATGGGCGACGGTGAAGGGCTGAGTGCGGCAGGCTAGCGCCAGCGGCAGATAGAGGTCCAGCAATTCCGCGCCCGCTTCGGTGACGGGAATCTGCGCCGCCCAGGAACCATCGCTGGCGATTTCAAGGAGCGGGGCGACGTGGTTCAGCCCGATTTCCAAGCGAGCCGGCCATGTCTCCAAAGCGTGCCAAATCCGACGCACTTCCAACAGCAGCGCCCAGCCGGTTTCCCGATCAATGGCCACGGGATCGTCCGTCATGCGGGGGATAACCGGGCGTAAATATCGCCGGAGTTCCCGGCAGAGTGGCGCTGATTTAACTGGCGAAGCATCGCTTCCGCGTCCAGCCATTGCGCCGACCGCAAGCATTGCACTTCGCCAACCGACCAGTTGAATTGGTACGGCCCTAATTTCGCCAAATGCGCTACGCCGTCCTGCGCCGCCTCCAGACAGGCCGGCAAATATTCAAAGGACAAAGCAGGAATTGGTTGTGACAAGCCTTTCAGCACTGCCAATTCATAGCCCTCCACGTCGATTTTGCAGAATGCCGGGAGTCCGTAACGGGCAATCAGTTCATCCAGCGTCGTGACCGTGACCGAAGCCCGCTCATTCCAGCGCACGGCGGCAAATCCGCGCTCCTGTTGCACTGTGCTAATCCAGGCTGGCGATAATGTGGTAACAGTGGGGGTGCGGGAACTGATCAGCAATTCCGCAATGCCCGGCACCGCGCCGACCGCTTGTTCCACCAAGGTAATGTGCGCGTGTTGGCCAAACCAGCGCCGCAACAGCGCCATGCAATCAGGTTGTGGTTCCACGGCAATAATCCGGGCGCCCAGCGGCATCCAGGCGCGCAAGCGGCTGCCGACATGTGCGCCAATGTCAAAGCAGAGATCGCCGGGGCGGATAAATGGCGCGTAAAACCGGGTCAGGCGGCGACGGCGAAACGGAATCGCGTGGTACATCAGCACTGAACGCAGCAATCCCCACTGTCGTTCAAGGCCGGGCCAGATGTTCACGAGTCAGTCGCCAACCCGGTGAAAGTCGATCAACTTCCGATCTTCGCCAAACCGCATCTCGAACCGGCCATGGACCCCATCCAGCGTGACAAAGCGCCGCAACCATTGCGCCGGGAACTGGATTCGCCGCCCATCATGGGCGCGGACGACCACCTGACGGGCGACGCCTTCATAGTAACTGCGCATCTGTTCAGCGGTCAGGGAGAGGCGAAAATGTACGATGTCCATTGGCAAATTCCCGCCTGTCCCGTGCGTTCAAGGTTCTGGAGTGGAAGCGGCAGCAGATTGGGTGGCCCGGCGACGCAGCAGCAGGCGCGAGATGAAGATGCCGACTTCAAACAGCATCCAGATCGGTATGGCCAGCAGGGTTTGCGAAATGACATCAGGTGGAGTCAGCAACATCCCGATCACGAAAGCGCCGACAATGATGTAGGGCCGTTTGGCGGCCATAGCCTCGGGCGAAAGAATGCCCAGCAGCGCCAGAATCACGGTTGCCACCGGCACTTCAAACGCCACTCCGAAAGCAAAGAAGATCGTCATGACGAAATCGAGGTAGCGATTAATATCGGTCATCACCGCGACGCCCTCCGGCGCAGTAGTGGTAATGAAACCGAAGAAGATCGGCATGATCAGGAAATAGGCGAAGGCCATGCCGCAGTAAAACAGGATCGTGCTGGACAACAGAACCGGAATCGCCATCCGTTTTTCGCGCTGATACAGGCCGGGCGCGACGAACGCCCACACCTGGTAGAGCACCCAAGGCATGGTGACGAACACCGCCAGAATCAGGGTAAATTTGAGCGGCGTCAGGAACGGTGATAGCACATCAATCGCAATCATGCTGCTGTTAGCGGGCATGTGGCGGGTTAATGGCCCGGCCAGGGCGCTATAAATCGGGTTAGCGAACGGCGACATCGCTACAAATACCAACAGGATGCCGCCCACTATGCGCAGCAGACGGGTGCGCAATTCCAGCAGATGGCTGATAAACGGTAATTCGCGGTCGGCGTCGGACACGGGTTAATTCGCAGCAGGCGGGGAGGGAGCAGATGGGGGTGGCGATTTCTGCAAGGAAACCGGGGCAGATTCTGCCATTGGGGAGTCAGCCACTGACGATTGCCAATCGGGCGGCGGCGGCGCAGAGATCATACCCGGTTGCCATCCGGGCGGAGGACCCGGATCATCAAATTCGGCCTGAATATCCTCTTGAATGGCTTTCGCCTGAGCCGTGAAATCCTGCTTCATCTGGTTGATGTCAGTCAGTTCGACCTGCTGGCGCAGTGACTGCTTGATCTCTTCCAGATGCAGTTCACGATCCACCTCGGCCTTGACGTCAGCGACCATCCGCCGCGCCTTGCCCAGCCACATCCCGGCAGTCCGCGCCAGTCCCGGCAGGCGCTCGGGGCCAACCACAATCATGGCGACGACGCCGACCAGGACCATCTCCCAGAAGCCGATTTCAAACATGTTAGCGTGGTCCGGGCCTTACACCTTGTCTCGTTCCTTGGCCAGTGGGTCGTGTACGCCCGCTGTCTGTTCCTGGGTTGTCGCCTGTTCAAGTTTTTTCGGATCTTCCCCGGCAGTTTCCGGTTTGCTGCCTTCCTTCATGGAGTCGCGAAAGCCGCGAATCGCTGAACCCAGATCGGAGCCGAGATTGCGCAGCCGACTGCCGCCGAAGAGGACGAGGACGATGACCAGAATCAGGGCGAGTTCCCAAATACTGAAATGCATAATGGTGGGCCTTGAATGGAAGGTTAAAGGGGAGCGTTCTAGTCGGCGGGACGCGCCGCTTTTTCGACCAGGCCGGACGTGCCGACCCGGCGTTGCAGTTCATTCAGCACCGCGTCTGGGCCAAGGCCCTGATGAGCCAGCATGACCAGGGTATGAAACCATAAATCAGCGGTTTCGCGCACCAGGGGTTCGGGATCGCCATTCTTGGCGGCCAGCAGGGTTTCTGCGGCTTCCTCGCCAACCTTTTTCAAAATGGCGTCCAGTCCCTTGGCGTACAGCCGGGCGACATAAGAACTGTCCGGATCGGCCTGCTTGCGCGCTTCCAGAGTCGCCGCCAGTTCGCGCAGAATCTGGTCGCTCATGAACCGTAAATCTCGCGGGGGTCTTTGATCACGGGGTCCACTGCAACCCATTGACCGTCGCGCAATTCCTCGAAAAAGCAGCTTTGCCGCCCGGTATGGCAGGCAATGCCGCCGATTTGTTCGATGTCCAGCAGCAGCACGTCAGCGTCGCAATCCAAGCGGATATGCTTGATCTTCTGGGTATGGCCGGAGCTTTCGCCCTTGTGCCAGATCTGTTGCCGGGAACGCGACCAGTACACGGCTTCGCCGCAGTCGACCGTGCGTTGCAGCGATTCGCGGTTCATCCAGGCCATCATCAGCACCCGGCCGCTCTGGGCATCCTGGGCGATGGCGGGAACCAGTCCGTCCGCTGTCCATTTGATGCGATCCAACCAGTTTTCAGTCATGGGTTTTCTCGTATTCACAATCTGACTTCAATGCCCCGCGCCTGCAAATGGCGCTTGGCTTGTTCAATCGTGTATTCGGCAAAGTGGAAGATGCTGGCGGCCAGCACGGCGTCGGCTTTACCGAACAGAACGCCATCCGCCAGATGATCGAGCGTTCCCACACCGCCGGAAGCAATCACGGGAATGCTCACCGCTTCGCTGATGGCGCGGGTCAACTCTAGATCAAAGCCGCGCTTGGTGCCGTCACGATCCATGCTGGTCAGCAGAATTTCGCCCGCGCCATAGTCGGCCATGCGCCGCGCCCATTCAATGGCGTCGATACCGGTCGGTCGGCGGCCGCCGTGGGTGAAGATTTCCCAGCGAGGCGTTTCCCCTTCGGTATGCACAGCCTTGGCGTCAATGGCGACCACGATACACTGATTGCCGAAACGCTCGGCGGCTTCGCGGACAAACTCCGGGCGGGCAATGGCGGCAGTGTTAATCGACACTTTATCCGCGCCGGCGTTGAGCATCCGCCGCACATCGTCCAGCGTGCGAATGCCGCCGCCCACTGTCAGCGGAATAAACACTTCGCTGGCCACCTGTTCAACGACATGCACCATCGTTTCCCGGTCGTCGGAACTGGCGGTAATATCCAGAAAGGTGATTTCGTCAGCGCCTTCCAGATCATAGCGGCGGGCGATTTCCACCGGGTCGCCAGCATCGCGGATCTCTACGAACTTGACGCCTTTGACCACCCGGCCACGATCCACGTCCAGGCAGGGGATGATGCGCTTGGCTAATCCCATTTTAATGACTACTCCACGGCTTCCGCCAAACGCTGCGCTTCCGCGAGATCGATCACGCCATCGTACAGCGCTCGCCCGATGATCGCGCCCATAATGCCTTCACTCTCAACCGCACACAGCGCCCGCACATCGTCCAGAGTGCTGACCCCGCCGGAAGCAATGACCGGAATCCCGATGGCCTGCGCCAACCGGACCGTGGCTTCGACATTAACGCCCTGCATCATGCCGTCGCGGCCAATGTCGGTGTAAATAATCGCTTCCACGCCATCGCGCTCGAAAGTTTGCGCGAGGTCAATCACATTGTGCTTGGACAATTTCGACCAGCCATTCGTGGCCACTCGTCCATCCTTGGCGTCCAAACCGACGATAATGTGGCCGGGATACTCCAGGCAGATATCGTTGATAAAGTGCGGTTCCTGCACCGCCTTGGTGCCGATGATGACGAACTGAACGCCGACGCTCAGGTAAGTCTCCACCGTCGCTTCATCGCGGATGCCGCCGCCCACCTGAATGGGCAGATCAGGGAAAGTTTGGGCAATCTGGCCGATGACCTGAGCATTCACCGGTTGACCGGCGAACGCCCCGTTCAAATCCACCAGATGCAGGCGACGAGCGCCGGCCTTCACCCAACGCTCGGCCATCGCGACCGGGTCGTCCGAGAAGATTGTGGAATCTTCCATGCGGCCTTGACGCAACCGCACACATTTACCATCTTTCAAGTCAATCGCGGGTATGAGCAACATAATGGCTTCTTCCAGCAGCGCAGATTTACAGTGGACAGTACTGATGTTTACCAACCACTAGGGTTTCCACTCCGCAAAATTGGCGAGCAAGCGCAAACCGGCTTGTGCGCTTTTTTCCGGGTGAAATTGCACAGCAAAAATGTTGTCCCTGGCAATCGCCGAGGCAAAGTCGAAACCGTACCCGGTCCGACCGGCAACCAGCGTTTCATCAGCGGGTTGCAGATAATAACTATGGACAAAATAGAAGCGGCTGTCCTGGGCAATGCCCGCCCAGAGCGGATGCGGGCGCACCTGATGGACCTGATTCCAGCCCATGTGCGGCACTTTGAGCCGTTCGCCGCTGACCGGATCATGCAGTTCGCCAAACCAGACCACCCGGCCCGGTAATACGTTCAGGCCCGCCACGCCGCCATTTTCTTCACTGAATTCCAGCAACGCCTGCGGCCCCAGGCACAGGCCCAGAAAAGGCTTGCTGCGGGCGGCGTCCTTGACGACATCCACCAGATCCCAGCGAGCCAGTTCCTGCATACAGTCGCGGATGGAACCCTGACCGGGAAAGACGACCCGATCCGCATTGAGAATGTCGTGGCGTTGCTGGGTCACGCGAACTTGAGCCTGGGGCGCGACATGTTCAAGCGCCTTGGCGACGGAACGCAGGTTGCCCATGCCGTAGTCAATAATTGCGATGCTGGCCATGCGGGGGGACTCGTGAGCGTGTGCAGGATACGCGGGATTGGCGAGGTGGACTTAGAGACTGCCCTTGGTCGAGGGAACGCCGGTCATGCGTGGATCGGGTTCAACCGCCATGCGCAGCGCCCGGCCAAACGCTTTGAACACCGTCTCGGCGATATGGTGGGCGTTCCGGCCACGCAGGTTGTCAATGTGCAGGGTGATCAGGGCATGATTGACGAAGCCCTGGAAAAATTCGCGGAACAGGTCGACGTCGAACTCGCTGATTCGGGCGCGGGGAAAGTCAACCGCGTATTCCAAACCGGGGCGGCCCGAACAGTCCAATACCACCCGGGAGAGCGCCTCATCCAGCGGGACGTAGGCATGACCGTAACGGCGGATGCCGCGCTTGTCGCCCAGCACCTGTTGCACGGCCTGACCCAGAGTAATGCCGATGTCCTCGACGGTATGATGGGCGTCGATGTGCAGATCGCCCTCGGCTTGAATGCCCAGATCAATCAGGCCATGCCGGGCGATCTGGTCAAGCATGTGGTCGAGAAAGGGTAATCCCGTTGCCAACTGGCTGTTGCCCGCGCCGTCGAGGTTGACCCGAACTTGAATCCGGGTTTCCAGGGTGTCGCGTTTGACTGTGGCGATGCGTGCCGACATGAAGATTCCATATTCAGGAATTTGGGGAAAAGTTGGTAGAAGATTATAGAGGATTGAGTTGAATAAGCGAATGCGATTCCCGTCAGGACTCGTTTCCCCACTTCACCGGGCGCAACCAGGGCGGGTCTTTGAGTAAAGCTTCCGCCGTTTCAGCATCAACCGGTCGGGAGAAGTAGTAGCCCTGACCAAAATCACAGCCCAGCACCGCCAGATATTCCGCCTGTTCCCGGGTTTCCACGCCTTCGGCAACCACTGTTTTGCCCAGGGTCCGCGCCAAGGCGATGATCGTATGAACGATTTTGCTTCTGCTCAAGTCCTGACCCAGCGCCTGAATAAAAGAACGGTCGATTTTCAACACATCAAACGGAAACTGATGTAAATAACTCAGCGAGGAATAGCCGGTCCCGAAATCATCCATGCTGAGCTGGAAGCCCTGACTGTGCAGACGCTGTAGCGTGGCTTGCGCCGCTTCGACATCGCTCATGATGGCGCTTTCAGTAATTTCCAGATTAAGTAACGCTGGATCGCAGTCATGTTGACGAACCAGTTGGTCGATCTCGCCAGCCAGGTTGGTGGAAGTAAACTGACGGCCGGACAGATTGACATTGACCGTCGGCGGCGGTGAATACTGGTTAGCCCAAACCGCCACCTGTCGACACGCCTCCTCCAGCACCAGATGACCGATGGGCAGGATGAGCAAGGTTTCTTCCGCGATGGGGATAAAGTCATTCGGCACGATCAGCCCATGTTCAGGATGCCGCCAGCGCACCAGCGCCTCGAAGCCCTTGAGTCGGCCACTGGCCAAATGCACAACCGGCTGGTAGTGAATCAGAAATTCACGCCGGTCCACCGCTCGCCGCAAGTCGCGCTCCAGTTCCATGATATGCAAGGCCTGGTCATGCATGGCCGGCTTGAACAGCGTGTACCGGTGATAAGGCGCATCGCGTTTTTTCGCCGCGTACATAGCGATATCCGCATCGCGTAACAAGGCTTCTGGCTCATGGTAGCGATCATCGGCCAACACAATTCCGATACTGGCGCTGGTGTAAATATCGTGTTGGTTAATGGCAAACGGAATCACCAGCGCCCGTTCCATGCGCTCAGCGCAGCAGGCGGCGTCATCGGGGTGCTTCAAGTCCATCAGTAGAATCAGAAATTCGTCGCCGCCCAACCGGGCGATGCTGTCTTCTGGACGTAGATAGGCGCACAACCGTTGGCCAATTGCGATCAGCAACAGGTCGCCCAGGCTATGGCCGAGACTATCGTTGATGACACTGAAGCGATTCAAATCCAGAAACAGCAGGGCGAACAGATAACCGGGATCGCGCTGCCGCCGCTGGATGGCCTGCGCCAGACGCTCAAGAATCAGGGCACGGTTGGGCAACTGGGTCAGCGCGTCGTGGAAGGCGTGATAACGCAGTTGTTCCTCGCTTTGCCGGCGTTCGGTGACATCGCGCAGCACTGCCAGTAGTAGCGGACGGTCGATACTGATCCGGTTGAGATGGATTTCAACCCAGCAGGCTAGATTAGTCGCCGTGCGGATCGGGCATTCAAACTGCTGTGGATGCCCCGCCAGCGCCCTCCGCCAGTAGCGTTTCCAGGGGATAGCGCCATCCGCCAGCCATTCGAGGGATAGCCGACCACGCAATTCGGCCAGTGAACAATTCAGCAGATCGGCAGTACGCGGGTTGGCATCCAGCACGACCCCGGTGTTGGCGTCCAATACGGCAAAGGCTTCATGGGCGCTTTCAAACAAGGTGCGGTAATTGGTTTCTGCGACGCGCAGGGCTTGAGTGACCCGTTGCTGCTCCAACAGCCCCACGTAGACCTTGAAGACTGCAGTAGCAATAACCTGGTCGGCCTCCTCAAAAACCAGATCGCTGTCCAGCTTGTGTAATTGGCGATTACCCAGCAACAGGGCCAGGTGGACGGTCGGCGCGGCGAGCCACAACCAGTTGCAGAGTCCTTCGGCATACAGCGCCGCACGGGCGGCGACCGGCAGGGTTTCGGGGTGCAGACTGGCGGCATACAACGGCGGCGCTTTGGTGAGTGGCAAGGTGAAGTCGGCCGCCAGACCCAGACCATATTTCATCTGACATTGGTGTCCTTCCTCCGACCAATCCAGCAGTGCGGCGCAGTCCACGCGCAGCGATTCCATCAGCAGCCCGATCAACATTTCACCCATGGGTTCACTGGGGGCCGCCTGATGCGCTGATTCGTAAAGACGTTGAATAATCAGGGCGATGGTGCGGCTGCGGCGGGCATCGCGGCACGCCAGGGTCAATTCCTGTTGCACGCGCAGGAGCCGACCGCCGATTTCATCGTACTGTTGGCGGTAATAATTCAGCGCTTGTTGATCTGGCGAGGCTGACATCATGCGTTCAGGCAACGGTTCGCGTAAACAGCGCCAATACCCCGGTCCAATCCAACGGTCGCGCCCGCCCCAGCAGTGGCGCTATTTCGACGCCGGAATAGAAACCCAGAAAAGGACAACACGCACCCAATTGTTCCCGCACCGGCGTCGTTTCGTCGGCTTCCAGACCACAGAACGCGACGGAGCGCCCGGCGCAGTCGATATACAGGCCGAATACCAGCGGTTGACCAGCAAGACCATCAAGTAGCGCTTGCGTTTGGCCTCGGGCTGATTCGATCATGCGCTGTGGATCGATGGCCATGAGCTGAACGCGGGTGCCAATATGAAAGTCGGCTTCAAACAGGATGAGCGCGTCGTGATCAGGGTCGGCGGCAATCACCAGTCGGTTGACATACTGACCGTCATCAAACGGCGCAAAGGGATCACCGTACTTTTCCCCCAGCGTCAGCGAAAATAGCGGCGGGCGCAACGTTGCCAACTGTTCGCGAGGGATGCCCAGCCGCTCGGCAGCCACAGTCAGCGCGGGTCGGCCATTCAATTCCAGAACCCGGGCGCCGTCGATGCGGGTGATGTCCAGAAAATCACTGGCGGGATAACAGCCGTGCATGATGGTGACATGACTGGTCAGTTCCGGGGGCAGCACGACCGCCACGGCGGCGTGTTTCCGCGATTGCTGACCATCAAAGATATAACTGGTCGAAAGTTCCATATCCGCCAGTGTCCCAGCGCCGATGATCGTTGGGTGGAGTTCGCCGAGACCTTCGTACAAGCCATCCATGAGCTGACTACCCACATGCAACACGGGCGGTGGACTGCTATGCACCGAGTCATAGAACAGCAGTACGGTGGCATTGGGCGAGGCGATGTCGCGCAAGGCCTGACCCAGGCGACGGCCAGCGGCAGTCTCATCATGCTCCAGGCCATCCACAACGGCGATGCCTGCAGGGTTCAACGTCGCCGGAAACAACAGTAGACCGCATTCGTAGCCGGTCAGGGTGGCGGCGCTCACCGTAATCACGCCCACCCCGCACCCCCCGACAATCGGCAGCTCGCCCAGTACGGTATGGAAACCGCGCAGCACCCTTGTGGGGTCGTGCTGTCCACCAACGAAGGCCAGCACCCAGCCCGGCGATTCACCCGCTGGCCATTGATGACGAGCCTGGAGCGCCGCTTGCTCGGCGGCGCGGAAAGCGTCGGTATGACGGGCCTGGCCCAGGACCACACCATGAGGATTCGATTCCATGCGACTCACTCCGTATTGGATTGCTCTGAGAAACCGGGTTGAAGATTATACATGACAAGGGCAGATGACAAATTTATACAATTACAAATTATCAGGATTTTGCGCGAAACACCTCGTCCTCCAAGGCGGTAATGTAGATCGCGGCAAATGAAGTTCGCCTGTTTTTTGCTATACTATACTAGTTGGCCACCGTGATTACGCCACCGACGGTAGTCCGTTCTTTGGCAATTTAAGGTATGTGGTTCTGCTCAAAAGATGAGCAGGTAAAACCTTGATCGTGTTAAAAAGCTTTTGTTTCGGCTACCTGTTGCCGGTCGGCTGTGCCACCCATAGGACTTGCTCTATGGGGGAGATCAGAGAACATTCAGTGTTCTCGGTATGGGGCATCATACCCTCTACAGAGGAATCTCCGTCCTTTAGAGCGGAGGGGATGTCAATAAGTCCCTGATAGCCAGCAACGCCTTTTTGATATAATCCTGCTTATATTTTTCGCATTGGCACTGGGTAGTCATAACACCATGCATGATGAACTGGAGCAACGCCTGCGTTTCTGCGGCAACCTGCCAAGCCTGCCGGCGGTGGCTCTCAAAATGGTTGAACTGGCCAATGATCCGGAAGTGGATATGAATGAGGTCGTCCGGGTGATCTCGATGGATCCGGCCCTGGTGACCAAACTGTTCCGGGCCGCCAACTCGCCCCTGTACGGGATGCGCCGTAAGGTGACCAACCTGCGGCAGGTGCTCAGCCTGCTTGGTCTGCAAGGCACGCTGGCGCTGGCGCTCGGTTTTTCCCTGGTGGCGACCGGACGCGATACCGGAGCGGTGCTCAATACCGAACAGTTCTGGCGTCGCTCGCTGCTGGCGGCAACCGCCTGCCGCATCCTCGGCGAACGGCTGTCGATGAAGAATCTGGAGGAGCTGTTCTTGGCCGGGTTGCTGCACGGGGTCGGGATTCTGGCACTCTCCATCATGATGCCGGAACCCTATAGCGTTTTACTCACTGAGGCGACTGAACACCCGGAAGGTGGAGCGCCCGTTTTGAATTGCGGGCGACTGGCCGAACTGGAGCGGGAACGTCTGGGGGATGATCACGCCGCGGTGGGAACCTGGTTGATGCGCCACTGGCGACTGCCCGACTATTTATGCCAGGCGACCGCCGGTAGCCTGGAGCCGGACCGCGTGGAAACCAGGGACACCTACCGGGCGCTGGTCCAGTGTGTAGCGCTGGCGGTGCGCATCGCTGACATCTGGGTCCGCCCGAATTATTGGCAAAATTCCCAGGAAGTCGCGGACCTGGCCCGGAGCTGGTTTAAGCTGGAAACCGATCACTACCTGGAAATTCTGGAAGCGGTAGGCGCGAAGTTCCCTGAAATCGCGGCGCTGTTCCAGATCAAGTCACTGGATACCGCTGAAATTGCCGGGATTCTCGATCAGGCCCGGGAAGTGCTGGATATTCGTTCAATTCAGCGCTGGCCGGAGCGTACCAGTGGCAAACTTCCGGCTGGCGAGCGGGAATCATTGGCCGGATTACCACATCATCTGGCCGCCACCCCGACGGTGGCCAGCACCCACACCGGACGCTTGCATCGCGAAGTAGTTACTGAATCGGCGACTAGTCAGTACGCCTTCGACGCTTTGACCGGCTTATTTAACCGCCCGCGTCTACATGAACGATTGCGGCAGGAGTTGGCGACCGCCAGGGAACAGAACCAACCGCTCAGTGTGGTGTTACTGGATGTCGATGGCTGCGGGAAAATTAATGAAGCCTGTGGCCACAGTGTGGGCGATCAGGTATTGATTGCGCTGGGGCGGTTGCTGGGCGGCAACATTCAACGGCAAGATCTGGTCGCCCGATATGGCAACGATGAATTTGCCCTGGTATTGCCGACCAGTGGTACGTCCGCCGCCCGCCGCCTGGTTGAGCGGTTATTGACGCTGATTCGCCACTGGGAACCCGCCGTAACCGGGGGGCGTAGCCTGTGCGTGACAGTATCGGCGGGCCTGGCTACTTATCCCGAGATCGGGGGAGCGGATGACGAGGCCATCGAGCGGTTGCTGGAAGCCGCCGGACAGGCCCTGCAATTGGCCAAGGACGCCGGCGGGAATCAGATCATCGCCTATGAGGCCTGAGTCCGTCGCCGATGGTTAGCGCAACGGGCAGTTACAAGGCTTTTGTGAGCGTGCGGTGGCCCTGCCAGGCGTCCGCACTGTATAGCGCCAGCGCCAGCCAGATGCCACTGAATGCGGCCAGATGAATGACAGTGAACGGCTCCCGATAAACTGTGACCGCCAGTAAAAATTGCAGGGTGGGCGTCAGGTACTGGATCAGACCCACGGTAGACAGACGCAGGCGCTGCGTGGCCAGTAGAAACATCAGCAACGGGAAAACCGTGATCGGGCCAGCGGCCAGCAGTAGCGCATCGGTGAGGCCATCCACGGTGCCCAGCGCCCCGCCGCCCGCTACTATGAGGAAGAGCAGGGCGATGGGCGCAATCAGCATCGTTTCCACACACAAGCCCATCGTCGGGGGATGGCCGGCTTTCTTGCGCAGCAGGCCATAGCTGCCGAAACTGAAGGCCAGCGTCAGGGAAATCCAGGGGAAGACGCCGTGACCGACGACCAGCACCAGGACGCCGCCCGCTGCGATCAGCACTGCCAGTAATTGACGCCGGTTCAATCGTTCACCCAGGAACAGCCTTCCCAGCAGGACGTTCACCAGAGGATTAATGTAGTAGCCCAGGCTGGCTTCCAGAATGCGGCCCTGCTGTACCGCCCAGATGTACAGCAGCCAATTGCTGGACAGCAGGAGCGTTGTCAACAGATAGAAGCCGAGGCGGCGCGGGTTGCGAAATTCCGCACGCAGGGCCGCCCCTTGTTGCTGCGCCAGGATGATGCCGAGTAGCACTATGGCTGACCCGAGAATCCGATGCGCCAGCACCTCCAGGGCCGGTACATGCTGGAGCAATTTAAAGTAGATGGGGAACAGTCCCCAGAAGCTGAAACAGCCCAATGCGCTCAAAAGACCCGCGAACGCGCCATCGGCTGCCGGGCGCGGGGAAGGCGTGGAAATCATAGCCATGGTTCACTATAAGTTTGAAAATCAGAGATGATAACCAGAACGAACTCGATTCAACGGGTGCAAAACTCACGGTGAGGGGGTGATTCATGCACAGACGGCAAAAGGGGATGCTGGTAGCGGCGCTGGTCGGCCTGGGCCTGACGACGGCAAACGCGGACAGTATGCGCTGTGGCAGCTATCTGGTGAACACCGGCGATTCGCAGTCGCGGGTGCTGGAATTGTGTGGCGAGCCGCAACGGGCCTGGCAGGATGGCTTTATCGAGGAAACCGTGCGCCGCAATGAGGGCTATTACGATTCTTCCGCAGCGCCAAGGCCCTATCCCAATGCGCCGGGCGGCTACGAACAAGAAGTTCGCCGGGTCATTCCGGTCTACAAGTGGGAATACCACCGGGGACGTGGCACGTTTTTGCAAATTCTGGTGTTTCATAGCGATACGCTGGTCCAGATTATCAACGGGCCGCGTCAATGACCCCAATACACACCTTCCAATCATCCAAGCCCTCCTTGTTCAAGGCAGCAACTTGCTACAATCCAGAAAACTGCGGGAATTGCACATCCAAATCCGGATTTCCCGCCCATGACAACCATAAAGTAACCCTGTAAGGAGTGACCGGTGGAACGCGAAAGTATGGAATATGATGTCGTGATCGTTGGCGCTGGCCCATCCGGGCTATCGGCGGCTATCCGTATTAAGCAACTGGCGGCGGACAAGGCGCAGGATGTCAGCGTTTGCGTGATTGAAAAAGGTTCCGAAGTCGGCGCACACATTCTGTCCGGCGCAGTGATCGAAACCCGCGCCCTGAATGAACTGATCCCGGATTGGAAGGAGCGGGGCGCACCCCTGCACACGCCGGCCCAGGATGACCATTTTCTGCTGCTGACCCGCGAAACGTCGTACCCACTACCCACCCCGCCGCAGATGCATAATCACGGCAACTACATCATCAGCCTGGGTAATCTGTGCCGCTGGCTGGCAACGCAGGCCGAAGAACTGGGGGTGGAGATTTACCCCGGCTTCGCCGCCGCCGAAGTGCTATATGACGATGATGGTGTCGTGGTCGGCGTCGCGACCGGCGATATGGGCGTGGACCGGCATGGCGAGCCGACTGAGCAGTTTGCCCCAGGCATGGAACTACGGGCGCGCTATACCTTGTTTGCTGAGGGCTGTCGCGGTTCGTTGACCAAGACCCTGTTTGAGCGCTTCAAGCTGCGCGAAGGCGTAGACCCACAGACCTATGGCATCGGCATCAAGGAGTTGTGGGAAGTCGATCCGGCGCAGCATCAGCCCGGCAAGATCGTCCACACGGTCGGCTGGCCGCTGGACGCCAGTACCTATGGCGGTTCCTTCCTTTATCACCTGGAAAATAATCAGGTGGCGGTCGGCTTTGTGGTCGGGCTGGGTTATGAAAATCCGCACCTGTCGCCGTTTGAGGAATTCCAGCGCTTCAAGACCCATCCCGATATTCGACCCACGTTCGAGGGGGGCCGCCGCATTGCCTACGGGGCGCGCGCTATCTCGGCAGGTGGTATCCAGTCGATTCCCAAGCTGACTTTCCCCGGCGGCTTGCTCATCGGCGATACCGCCGGTTTCCTCAACGCGCCCAAGATCAAGGGGACGCATACCGCGATGAAATCCGGCATTGTTGCGGCTGAAGCGGTGTTTGCCGCGATCACCGGGGAGCAACCGACGGAAGTGACCGCCTATCCTGAACAGTTGCGGCAAAGCTGGCTGTGGGAGGAACTCTATCAGGTCCGCAATATCAAGCCGTCCTTCCGCTGGGGATTGTGGGTCGCCATGGCCTATTCGGCGTTGGACACCTACCTGTTCCGAGGCAAAGCGCCGTGGACGCTGCATCATCACCCGGATCATGCGAAGCTGAAGAAGGCCAGTGAATGCCCGAAGATCGAATATCCCAAGCCCGATGGTAAAGTCAGCTTTGATCGGCTGTCTTCGGTGTTTATCTCCAACACCAATCATGAAGAAGATCAGCCCTGCCATCTGACGCTGAAAGATGCGACCGTGCCGATCCGGGTCAATCTGGCGCTTTATGACGCGCCGGAACAGCGTTATTGCCCGGCGGGGGTGTATGAGATTGTGCGGGACAGCGACGGGAACAACCCTCGCTTGCAAATCAACGCCCAGAACTGCGTCCACTGCAAGACCTGCGACATTAAAGACCCGACCCAGAACATTAACTGGGTCACGCCGCAGGGCGGCGGCGGACCGAATTATCCCAATATGTAAGTAGCCTGCACCGCCAGCTAAAACGCCGACCCAGGGTCGGCGTTGGTCTTTCCAAGAGGTTCACAGCGGTTGCTGTTCGATGTCGCTGTCCTCAACCAGGCTCCGGTAGGCGTGCCAGGTCGCGTGACCGATCAGCGGCAGGGCAATCGCTAATCCCAGATAAAAAGTCATCAGTCCAATGCCGGTGAAGATCACGATCAACACCGCCCACAATGCCATGGGTCCCGGATTGGCCCGAACCGCAGCAATACTGGTCAGCATGGCGGTGATGAAATCGGTCTGGCGATCCAGCATCATCGGGATAGACACCACGCTGACGGCGAATACCGCTGCCGCAATTACCGCACCAGTAGCGGTGAATACCAGCAGGAACGTCAGACCGCTACCGGAGAAGAAGAGCTGCCCTGCTGCCACATCCAGGCTCACCTCGCGCCCACCGACCATCACCGCGAACAGCAATGCCGCCAGTCTTACCCAAACAATCATCAACAGGCCCAGCGCCAGGCTGAACAGCGCGATGGACAGCGGGTTATGACGCCAGGCGGTCAGCGCATGGCCCAGGGACACCGGCTCACCCGCTTCCAGCCGCCGACTGATGTCGTACAGGCCCATCGCCAGGAACGGACCGACCAGCAGGAAACCGCTGGTCAAGGCCAGAATGAAGTGAAACCGGGCTTCCACCATATAAACCAGCAGGTAGCCCATAATCACGAACAGCAGGCCATACGCAACGCTGACGGATGGCGCTCGCCACATATCTTTCCAGCCCGCCCCCAGCCATTCCCAGGGTTGGTCCATGGAAATCAGCCGCACCTTGGGGGTGGTCTGCGCGTTTTCAATCACTGGAATCGTCGTAACCATCGTCATATCTCCCTCACAGTGTGGAAAGCAGATCATCGGGTTAAAACAATAGACCTGGAAAAATTCGCGTAATTCTGAGTGCTACGCTTGGTTTTTCCGGACGCTAATGAGATGACCTTGCCCATGCGAAAGAGTTGCAAAGGTCTTGTAAAAGATTTGCAGATGTTTTGAAAAAACGCCCTCATCCCCAAACCACGTTCACCGGGAAGCAAAGGGCGTTTTTACCGCTTATTGTTCGCCACCACTCCGCTGGGAGCGCAGCCGACGATAGAGATCATAGGTTTGCTGGGCGATGCTGCGCCAACTGTAGTGCCGTTCCACCCGTTCGCGACCCGCCAGCGCCATGCGCTTGCAAAGATCCGGGTCATTGGCGATGCGGTTAATGGCGTCGGCCATACCCCGTTCAAACCGGGCGGGTGAGATCGGATCATGCGGCGATTCATCCGACAGATGTGGATCCACCAGGAAACCGGTTTCGCTATCGACCACCACCTCGTTAATGCCTCCGACGGCGCTACCCACTACTGGGGTGCCGCAGGCCATGGCTTCCAGATTGATAATGCCAAAGGGTTCATAAATTGAGGGGCAGCAGAAAATCATCGCGTGTGAATACAGAGCGATGGTCTCCTTGCGCGGCAGCATCTTGGGAATCCAGACGATACCGGTCCGGTGACTTTGCAATTCCCGGACGATCTCCTCGATTTCACGCTGCATGGCCAGCGTGTCGGCGTCGCCGGCGCACAGCACCACTTGCAGTTTGGGATCGATGTGGGGAATGGCTTGCAGCAGATAGTACAGGCCCTTTTGCCGGGTGATGCGCCCGACGAACAGCACATAGGGGCGGCTGGGGTCGACGCCGTGCTTCACCAGCACTTCAGGCGCTTCGATGGGCTGATATTCCTCGGTATCGATCCCGTTGGGAATCACCACCACGCGGGTCGGCTCGACGTTGAACAGCCGCAGGATGTCGTCGCGGGTGCTGCGCGAGACCGCAATGATGGAATCGGCGGTTTCCAGGGCGCTTTTCTCGATCCAGCGGGACAGGTCATAGCCATGGCCGAGTTGATCGCGCTTCCAGGGCCGCAACGGCTCCAGGGAGTGAACGGTAATTACCAGCGGGATGTTATAGAGAATTTTGGCGAGGATGCCGCTGAAATGGGCGTACCAGGTATGGCAATGGATGATTTCCGCGTTGCCGCCTTCAAGTTCATCGCCGACGCCCTGGCCGACGAAGGCCAGACAGGTGCTCAACGCTTTGAGCGGGGAGACGAAGGATTGCGGACAACCGGCGAAATGCGTGGTGTCCATTTTGATGCCGCGCACATGCAACTGTCCTTCGTCCAGATGCTGATCGTGGAAACTGCGCACCTCGACCGAAGTCAGTTTCGCCAGTTCGCGGGACAGGTATTCGACATGAACGCCGGCGCCGCCATAGACATACGGCGGGTACTCATTGGTAGTCAGCAGGACACGCATTATTCTTATGCTCCCTTGGGGCCAGGCCGGTGGCAATACCGGTGAAAGAAGTCAGGCATTATCCAAGCAAAGCCGGGTTTTTGAAAGGGTAGAACCGGCGCGGCGCGGCGTGAAGGGCGATGGCAAAATAGAGTACGCTTATTCCCCTTGACCCTTTTCATCCAGGAACCTCTCATGTCCCAGGCGCTGCTGATCCAGGAACTCAACGATTACCTCAACCACTATGTCCCACTGTTTCAGGCCATGCAGGCGAGGATCGGCGATCATGATGGGAGATTGCGGATCACTGCGCCGCTGGGGCCGAATATCAATGACAAGGGGATTGCGTTTGGCGGGTCGATGGCGGCGCTGGCGGCGCTGACCGGTTGGGCGATGACGCGCATGACCCTGAACGCGCATGGCGAAACCGGCGAGATTGTGATTACCGAGAGTACGCAGAAATTTCTGCGGCCGGTGCGGGAAGATGTGGTGACGGAATGCGTTCGGCCTGATCCCGCTGACGTGGAGCGTTTCATCCAGCACTATCGCCACCGCCGCAAAGCACGCTGGACGGTGCAAGTCGTGATCCGCGCTGGCGGCGAACCGGCGATGACCTTCACCGGGCAATATGGCGTATTCCGCGCTGAATAAGGCAATTTTCCCTATTGCAACTGGTAGCACTTTGGTGCGCGGGTGCTGGAGGCCAATAAACTATTCGTTTATGGTTGATGCAACGGCTTTCTGGTCGACCAGACCGCAGGTCTGGCCTGCGGTCTACAAGCGTGGGTTCTACCGCAACACCAGCAACAATTCGCCCCGGCCACGCAGCAGATTGATGATCAGGCCATCGCCGCCCGCCGCGATTTGCCGCAATTCATCGGTGCTGGACACTCGCTGACGGTTAATCGAGGTAATCACGTCGTTGGGGCGCAACCCGGCGCGGGCGGCTGGACTGCCGGAATCCACTTTCGCCACCATAACACCCTGTACTTTGCCGGACAGTGGCGAATTTGGCCCGATGTCCTCGAAGAATGCGCCTGCTAACCGGGTGTTAATCTCGTTACCCTCCGCTTTAGCGGGCACATATTCGCCGATTTTGGCGTCAAGCGTTAACGGTTTGCCTTCGCGCAGAATCTCCAGCCGCAAAGCCTCGCCGACTTCGAGCAGACCGATGGCGTTGCGCAGGCTGCTGCTGTTGCGGATGGTCCGGTCGTTAATTCGCAACACTACATCGCCCTCTTTCAATCCCGCACGAGCGGCGGCGGTACGGGGACTGACCTGGGCAATCACCGCGCCCTGATTGGTGGGGATGTTGAAAGCTTGCGCCAGATCCGGGGTCAGATCCTGCACCGAGACGCCGAGTTGACCGCGCCGCACCGCGCCATGGGCGATGATCTGATTCATCAGCCGCGACACCATATTCGACGGAATGGCGAAACCGATGCCGACATTGCCGCCGCCTGGGGCGATGATGGCGGTATTGATGCCCACCAGTTCGCCGCGCAAATTGACCAAGGCCCCGCCGGAATTGCCGGGATTGATCGAAGCGTCGGTCTGAATGAAATCTTCATAGCCCTGAATGCCCAGACCAGTGCGGCCCATGGCGCTGACGATTCCCGAAGTCACCGTCTGACCGAGACCAAACGGATTGCCGATGGCCACCACGAAATCGCCTACTCGCAGGTGCTCGGAATCAGCCAGGGGCAGGGCGCTCAGATTCCCGCCGGAAATCTGGATGACGGCAACGTCGCTTTCCGAATCGGAGCCGACCACCTTAGCGGCCAGTTGGCGACCATTGCTCAAGGTCACGGTGATTTTGTCCGCGCCATCGATGACATGATGGTTGGTAATCGCGTAGCCGCGCTTGGCGTCCACCACTACCCCGGAACCGACGCTTTGGGCGTTGCGCTCACGCGGCTGATCGGGGATGTTGAAGAAATGCCGGAAAAAGGGATCATCCAGCAGGGGATTGCGGCGCAGCGCTATGCGGCTCTCGGTGGCGATGTTGACCACCGCTGGCGTCGCCCGCTCCAGCATCGGCGCCAGGGTTGGCAGGGGTTGACCGTCTACCGAAGCCGGCAGCGCAGCGAAAACCGGCAATGGCAAAGCCATGATCAAACTCAGCGCCAGCAGGGCCGCTGACCGCAGGGGACGTGGGGTAGTCATCAGCAAAAAACCTCTCAACCTGAAATGGCGGTTATTTCAATGCAAATGCGCACGCGGATTAAAGGGAAGTTCCCGTTGCATCCGCTGGAATAGCTCCCGTGCCGCTTCACTGTCGGCTGGCGGATTGACGATGCGCAGCGTAACTAGTTGGTCGCCGGGGGGATTGCCGGGTAGACCCCGACCACGCAGCCGCAGTTTCTGACCGTTCTGCGCATTGGCCGGAATATTCAGTGTAACCGGACCGCCCAACGTGGGCGCTTCCAGCTTACAACCCAGCGCGGCTTCCCAGGGAGCCAGCGGCAGTTCCAGGGTGATATCACGACTCCGGATTTTATAAAGATGATGCGGTTTGATCGATACTTCCAAATAGAGATCGCCGCTGGGACCTCCGCCCTTTCCAGCACCGCCCTGGCCGCTCAACCGGATTTTTTGCCCATTGGCGACGCCAGCGGGGATTTTGACGTTCAGGGTGCGCGTCCGGTTCACCACTCGCCCGCTGGCCTCGCGCTCCGGGGTTTGCAATTGCACGGCGCGGCTGCCGCCCTGATAGGCTTCCTCCAGACTGATGTCGATGGCCACGGTTTGATCCTGGCCTGCGGTAGCGAATCCGCCGCTTCGTCCGCTCATGCCCGCAAATCCGCCCGGTGCACCGGCCCTGCCAAACAGCGATTCAAAGAAGTCGCTGAAATCGCTGCCGCTGAATCCGCCCATGCCCGGATGGGGCCGTGCGCCGCCTTGCCAGCCGGGTGGCGGACGAAAGTCCTGACCGGCTTGCCAGTTACGGCCCAGTTGGTCGTAAGCGGCGCGTTTTTCCGCATCGCGGAGCACCTCGTAGGCCTCCGAGACCTCCTTGAACCGCTCCTCGGCACCCGATTCCTTGCTGACATCGGGATGATATTTCCGCGCCAGTCGCCGGTAAGCTTTCTTGATGGCCTCTTCCGGGGCGTCGCGGCCTACGCCGAGAATTTGGTAATAATCCTTGTATTTCATGCGGACTCCAGATTTGAGGACATAACAGGAGGAAAATCCCCTTTTCCCCCTTGATTTTAAGGGGGAACTTCAGGGAAATCCCCCCTAACCCCCCTTTTCAAGGGGGGAAATTTTAAGCTAATCAGCTTTCGACTTTGATGGTCCGCGATAGTGTATGGGTCAGCTTGGGAATGCCGATTTCCAGGACGCCATACGTACTGCGGGCGGCGATGTTCGCCAGATCAGCGGTGTCCGGCAGACTGAACCGCCGGTAAAACACGCCGCCGGGCCGTTCGATTCGGCTGTAGCCGGCGCGATTTTCCCGGGTTTCGCTCGGACGGTTGCCACGGATGGTCAGAACGCCATTTTCGGCGATAATCTCAATGTCCTTGGGATCGACGCCGGGAATGTCAGCGCGCAGCACATAGCGCTCCTTCTCCTCCTTGATGTCGGTCGGTGGAATCCAGTCGCAGGTCGCCGCGCTGGATTGGTCATCACCGGTTGCCGCATAGGGTTCAAACAACCGGTCCAGTTCCTTGCGCAGGTGGTGGATATGCTGCCAGGGTTCATAACGGTTCGGGTTCATGGACGTAGCCTCATGAAAGTGGATGTATTACTGATTTAAATAGGGCGGGCGGGGCGAATTTCAAGCGTTCCAACCGGTTTTTCCTGACGATTGACTCTGGAAAGCAATAATGAACGAACGTGAATTTCAAGCGCTGAATATCGCCGTACTCACAGTTTCCGACACGCGCACTCTGGCGGATGATGCGTCAGGGCAAACGCTGGTCGAGCGGCTGACCGGGGCGGGTCATCAACTGGCGGAGCGGGCCATCGTTACCGATGATATTTATCAAATCCGCGCCATTCTCTCGCGCTGGATTGCTGATCCGGACGTGCAGATCGTGCTGACAACCGGCGGCACTGGCATGACGGGTCGCGACAGTACGCCGGACGCAGTGCGACCGTTGTTTGATAAGGAAATCGACGGGTTCGGCGAACTGTTCCGAATGCTGTCCTGGGAGGAAATTGGGGCCTCGACGTTGCAATCGCGAGCGTTGGGCGGACTGGCTAACGCGACCTTTATTTTCTGCCTGCCGGGTTCCACCGGTGCCTGCCGAACGGGGTGGGACCGGATTCTACAGGCGCAACTGGACGCCCGCATTCGGCCCTGTAATCTGGTGGAATTGCTGCCCCGGTTGCGGGAGCGGTAATCCTTCATAGCCTGCCACGACTGGAGGGCGTCATTGTGGATTTCGTGACTCGTTATCGACAACCCAGCCTGATCGACCAGCGCGCCGATCTTTTACTGGTGTTTCTGGCCTCGACCGAACTGGCGGGCGAACCGCAGTCCGCGACGCTGCCGGCCATTTTTTCCGGGCAGATCGCCCAGCCGCTGATGTTCCGTAACCTGTTGCTGGGTTTGCAGCAGACTGTGCAATCCCGGTTTTATCAGCCGGATCGTTGGCGATTACTGGACCCGGTGATGACCGCCGGCCAGCAGTTGTTGCGCATGGAGTGCTTTTCCAGTTGCGCCAGCGTTTACGCCCGCGTCGATTTGACCGAAAACGCCTTCACTGATGGCGCGTTCCATCGGCGCGGCACGACCAATGTGGATTTCAACAGCGGCTTTCTGAACCATCTGGCGCAGTTGCGGCCCGGCAAGCCCGCGCATTTTGAGATGGGCGAGCAGTCGATCACGCTGGAAACCGCGCAGGGTACGGCGGTGGAACACAAGGTCAAATTGCCGGAACGCTGGGTGAAAGGCTTTTTGCAGGTGCAAGCGGTGCATCGCCAAGCGCAGCCACGTTTTGAACTGGATCGCCTGACCGCCAGCCAGTTGTTGATGCAAATTCCCGCCAGCGCGGGGAAAAAACCGCTGTTCCTGATTCCCCGACGCCACAAGCCGGAAATTCTTCACCGGCAACCGGCTGGTCAAGAGGGTTTTATCGCGGTCAGCGACGGCCAGCGACTGCGGTTGCTGCACACGATTCTGCCGGATTTACGCACCTTGCGCGTCTATCAGACCGAAGCCACCGGAGCCTCGCTGTGGGTAGCGGATACCGGGACGGCGCAGTTTACCCTGGGTCTGTCGGGAGCGGCGGCGCATGGCTTTTCCGGGGATGGCGACGCCCTGCGCCAGTTGCGGACGGGAGAGGTCGATGAGGCGGATCTGGCCCTGGCTCGCCTGGCGGCCAGCAGTCTCAATCAATTCAGCATCGCCGATCTGGCCGGGCATCAGGATTTTTCCCTGCCTTACGCCGCTGAAATGGTGGACCGATTGGCGCAACAGGGTCTACTCGGCTTTGACCGGGATCGGGATCACTATTTCTACCGGCAGTTGCCGTTCCTGCTGAACGCCAAACATCAACCCGACCGGCTCAAGGGTTCGCAGGCGCTGTTAGCGAAGCAGGCGGTTGATCTGGAACAGTGTGAGCGGCGGGATGGGGAGTTGCTGGCCAGCGGCTGGGTACGCGGGGAGAGCGGTTATTACCAGGCCGGGTTGCGGGTGGATGCGCAGGGCTATTTACAGGACGGGCGCTGTACCTGTCCCTGGATTCGTGAACACGCCCTGCGGCGCGGTCCCTGCAAGCATCTGCTGGCCTTGCGCTTTGCGGCGGAGCAGACGGTATGAGTACGGGCGCGGATTTTTCCACTCTGCTGCGGGAATTGTTCCAGGGCGACCGGCGCCGGCTGGGCGGCCGATTGCAATCCCTGACGGCGGAACAGCGTCGGGCGCTGTTTGGCGAATTCAGGGACTTGCTGAAAGTCCTCAAACGCGCCTGCCGGTTCCAGGCCGAGGCGAAGGGCGTTGGCCTGTCCGAACTCTATCGTGCTATTCAGGAAGATCCAGCGGCATTTCTGCGGGAGCGGGCCGCTACCCTGGCCGCGCCCGGCGCACTCAATAACACCGAGTGGATGCGGCAACTGTTCTACAACCAGTTGATGGAGTTCTACAGCCGTCTGCAACTCTTGCAGGCCGGACTGGCGGGCAAGAGCGGCGTCGTGGACGTGTTCCGGCACAGTGAGCGCTATCCGGTATGGCCATCCCGGTTCTTTGTGCAGGCAGGTCAAGTCTTGCTGGATCGCCCGGAACCCTGGGTGCAGGACGCACTGGTTCAGGTGTTTACCGACCTGGAAACCCGTCTGCGTTTTGTCGGCGGGGGGCAGGGGGTGGCGGCGCTGATGCGGGAAGCCCGGCAACGTCATCCTGACTGGGCGGCGGCGCTGGCACCGTATCTGGGTCGGGCCATGCGCCAGGATGGCTTTCTCAATCGGAAGCTGGACGGTTACGATGCTGAGATGATTCTGGCGGGTCTGGAATACGAACCGCCATCCGGCGATGTCGCCAGTTTCGAGCCGCTGATGGACCCTACTATTGTCGACGCGCTGTTGGCCGACATGGCGAAGGGTCGCCTGATGCGTTCCGATGTGGTCGCGCTGACCTTGCGCAAGCTGCAAGGCCCGTTGCGCCCCGGCCTCGCTAAAATCTGGATCGAGTTTCAGCAGCGACTGGCGTTGAGTGATACCGAAATGCGCGAACAGCTTGATGCGTTCATCAGCCTGCTCAACGCGCCAGCACCAGCGGTCAGCAAGTTGGCGCTGGCTACCGTCGAGCAGTACGCGCTGAACGATGCGGCCCGCGCCGCTGAGTTAAGCGACGCTTTGGGCTATCTCCTGCGCCATCCGGTACAGGCGCTTGCCCAAGCGGCGCTGCGACTGCTCAAGAAATTGCTCAAGCTTCATCCCGCGTTAACCGGATCGGTTCTGAACGCTGCGATTGCCGGATTGGGCAGTCCTCATGCCGCGTTGCGCAATAAGCTGTTGCGCTGGATGGGCACGCTGCCTTTATCCAGTTTTGACGCAGAGGCGCTGGAACGCTTGCGGGACGCGGCACTGGCGCTGCCGGTGGGAGAACAGAACTTGGTAGCGCACTTGGTCGGGGGTCGGGAAGAAGCGCCGATCATTCCGGACGCTGCGTTACCCGATATTCAAACCGGGTTGCGCGAACACGTCGCGGGGCTGAAACAGCGATCCGGCGATGAACTATGGCGTCGGCGTCTGGCCGTTCTGGACGGTTATCTGGCGACCGGCGAATGTCCGCCTCTCGAACCCATGGCGGCGGATCAGACTTCCGCACAAGGGCCTGCGAATTTCGCCCGGCATGAAACGCCGGAAGCGTTGGCCACGGATTTGACCCAGACCCAGCGCCGCATTTTCAGCCTGGCCGATTACGAGCGGATTTGCGATGGCATACTGCGCTTCTCCACATCAGCGGAATCTGAACGAGTTCGCGCCATTCTGACGCCGTTGCTGAATCGGCTCGATGATTGGCGACAAGTCTCGAATGACGGCGCCGGTTTCGGGAAGGGCGGAGAACTGACCGGGCTGGTGTTGGCTCATGTCTGGCAAACCGGCCGCTTGCCCGAGCTTCCCAAAGGCAGCCGGGGCGAACCGGTGTTCAATTTTCAGTTCAGCCTGGCCTGGCAACGCCGGTTGAAGCATGTTCTGGCCTTGCGCGCCGCCGGGCATGACGGGCTGCTGTCCGTTCCCACCCACGCGGCCGGCTGGCTGACGCCGTTGGTTTTTGCTGAACGCCTGGCGCGTTTGTCACGCCCGCTGCTTGATCCTGACGAACTAGGCGCGGCGCTATATCGTCTGCCGAACCTGCCCGATTTACGCGCCGCCGCCTGGTCGCGGTTGGCAAAATGGGTGGAGAGTGGCAACGATGTACTGGACGAGGCGGTGGCGCTGGCGCTGGCTCCGGATGAGCGGGCCATGTCGTCCCTTGCGTGGTTTATGGCGCGTTTCGCCCATCGTCCACCCACCGAGCGCCTCTTCCAGATGACCCATTTTGGCGAGGGTCTGGTAGAAACGTTCCGTACCAAGGTGCTCCACCAAACCCCGGATACCCCGGAAAATACCGCGTTCCGGCTGTTCCACGCCGCGCTGCGTTGCCGGTTTGGGCTGGGCGATGCCGGCATTGGTTCATCGGCGCTGCTGGCGGAACGGCTTGCGCCCCGCGCTGGCTGGTTGACCCGCCTGTTCCAGCAGTCCGGTACTGAAGCGTCGCCCTTCGCTGACCTGTTGTTTGCGCCCCGTCCCGTCACCGAAACCTTGGCTAATGTCGCACATACGGCGGTTTCGGGTCTCAGTTATGTCCAGGACACCCCCTATCCGTTTTTGTGGCCTTATTTGCTGGCCCATCCCCATCAGTTCGTGATCGCCGGCCGGGTTGATGACTTGGTGTATCAATTCCCGCCGCTGGCTCAGCGCCTGTTCGAAGCGGGGCGATGCCGCCTGGGTCGCAAGGACGATTACAACCGGGAGTTGACGCTGAACTTGTTGGCGCAGGGTCGGTTGCCGCAGGTAGATATTGCCGCTGACTGGCGTCAAACCGCGCACGGTTTAGCCCTTCCTCACGCGACGCTACGGGAAGGATGCGTGGATTTGCTGGCGCAATGGCTCAACGATGGCCGCCTGACCCCGGTCGATGGCGCGGCTACTCTGGCGGACTTGATCCGGGAAACCGGTCAGGGCTTTGGCCATCTGGAGCAGGCGCTGGCGTCGTTGAGCGCGACCGGCAGGCTGGGTCAGGCGACCGTGCTGCTGGCGCTGGAGCAGACCCTGGAAGGGAACATTGCGGAATTTCCCGGGCGTAAGCTGTCGCTGATTCTGGATCGCTGGGCAGCGATTCTGGAAGATACCCAACGCGGCGTGGAGAACCCGGCGGTGCGGAGCGTGCTGGAAATGCTGGCGGCCGGGAAAAAATCCGTGGCCCGCGACAAGGCCAGTGCGCTATTGGCTCGACCCTGCCGCGCCGATCCATCCCCGGCCTGGCTTGAGGCGTTGGCGTTGACGATGACCGAAACTTTTCAGCAAGGAGAATCACCATGCGCGTGAATTCCGCCCGTCTCGGTATTGCGCTGGGCAGTGGCTCGGCGCGGGGCTGGGCGCATATCGGCATCCTGCGGGCGCTGGAACAGGCGGGGATTGTGCCGGATGTGGTGTCCGGTACGTCAATTGGCGCACTGGTGGGGGCCGCTTACGCCAGTGACCGGCTGGACCTGCTGGAAACGTGGGTCACCGGGATCGACTGGTGGGAGATCATTCGCTACATGGATTTGCGGATCGGCGGCGTCGAAGGCGAGCGGTTAATGCACGCCTTCCGCGAACGGGTGGAGGATGCGCCGATTGAGACGTTGCTCAAGCCATTCGGCGCAGTCGCCACCGATCTGCATACCGGCCGCGAAGTCTGGTTTCAGCAAGGCTCGCTGCTGGCGGCGGTGCGCGCCTCCATCGCGTTGCCCGGTTTGTTCAGTCCAGTGCGTCATCAGGGCCGCTGGCTGGTGGATGGTGGATTGGTGGACCCGTTGCCGGTGTCGCTGTGCCGGGCGCTGGGCGCGGATCGCGTGATTGCGGTGAATCTCAATGGCGATATTATCGGTCGGCATTTCAGTGGGCGGCCGTCGCGTCGCCTGGTGAAGAATCCGCTGCTGGGGCGTTTAATTACCGGTTGGCAGACCCTGTCCGGGAATCACGCGGGTATGGCGGCCCCCGCGCTGGAAGCCGAATCCGGGGAAGACGATGAGCCGCCCGGCCTGTTCGATGTGATGGCCGGTTCTATTCATATCATGCAGGATCGCATTACCCGAGCGCGGATGGCCGGCGACCCGCCGGATGTGGTACTGGCTCCGCGCTTGGCGCATCTGGGGCTGATGGACTTCGATCACGCGGCGGAGGCGATTACCGCCGGGATGGACTGTGTGCGGCGACATCTGCCTTTGCTGCGGGAGGTGCTGGATTTGCCCGATGCTGACGGGTAAACGCCCAGCGCTTTCGCCTACAATGCGCCCTTTTCACCACTACCCAAGACGTTCTTCATGCAACCTTTTCGCTATGTTTTAACCATCGCCTGCCCGGATCGGGTCGGCATTGTCGCCGCCGTATCCGGCATTCTAGCCGCCCATCGCGCCAACATCATTGAATCCGACCAGTTCAGCGATACCGAATACAACCGGTTTTTCATGCGGCTGGAGTTCGATCTCGACGAGGCGACCGAGCCGGAACTGCTGGAGCATTTCACGCCACTGGGGCAGGAATTTGCCATGGACTGGCGGCTTTACGATCCACGTCGGCGGCCGCGCGTCATGATTCTGGTCTCCAAAGCCGACCACTGTCTGAATGATCTGCTGTACCGGCATCGCACCGGCGCGTTGCCCATGGACATTACTGCGATTGTGTCGAACCACCAGGAGTTGGCGCATCTGGCGGAATGGCACACGATTCCCTATCACTATTTGCCGGTGACCCCGGACACGAAGTTCGCGCAGGAGCAGCAAGTTCTGAATCTGGTGGAGCAAACCCGCACGGAACTGGTAATTCTCGCCCGCTATATGCAGATTCTGTCCCCGGAGTTATGCCAGGCGCTGGCCGGACGGGCGATCAATATTCACCACTCCTTCCTGCCGGGGTTCAAGGGCGCCAAACCGTACCATCAGGCGTATAACCGGGGGGTCAAGTTGATTGGCGCAACAGCGCATTTCGTCACCGCTAATCTGGATGAGGGGCCAATCATCGAGCAGGAAGTCGAGCGGGTGGATCATGCGCATACCCCGGAACATCTGGCGGCAGTGGGCCGTGATATTGAAAACATCGTGCTGGCTCGCGCCCTGCATTACTACCTAGAGCGTCGGGTCTTTCGGAACGGCGGCAAGACCGTAGTGTTGCGGTAGGAGCAGCGGCGTGACCCCTGATCTTTTATACCCTGCCGCGTTCCTGATTGGATTGACCGGCGGCGTCCATTGCCTGGGCATGTGCGGCGGCATCGTCGGCGCGTTGACGCTGGGGTTGCCGACGGCAATAGGGCCGGGATCGTTGTGGCGAACCCGTCTGCCATTCCTGCTGGCTTATAACCTGGGGCGAATCGCCAGTTATGTGGTCGCCGGAATGCTGGCGGGTGGGGTTGGGGCGTGGGCGGCGCATCTCCTATCGGTACGTTACGCGCAACTCGGATTACAGATCATGGCCGGACTGTTCATGATTCTGCTCGGTCTCTATTTAGCCGGATGGCCGGGGCTGTTGAGCCGGGTTGAACGGGCCGGCGGCGTTCTCTGGCGACAGATCGAGCCGCTGGGGCGACGGTTATTGCCGGTGCGCACGCCGCTTCAGGCGCTGGGTATGGGGCTGGTGTGGGGCTGGTTGCCCTGCGGGCTGGTCTATAGCGTACTGGTCTGGGCCGTCGGCGCGGGCGGGGCGCTGGAAGGGGGATTGTTGATGCTCGCCTTTGGGCTGGGAACCTTGCCCACCTTGCTGGCCATGGGAACCGTAGCGGCCACATTAGCCGGATTCGTGCGCCGTCCCGGAGTGCGGACTGCCGCAGGCGCGTTGGTCTTGCTGTTCGGAATTTATGAGATCGGTTTGGCGGTGATAGCGATTTAAGTAACGGACGCTGATCCGGCGTCCTTCTGGAGGGTTGACGATATGGTGATGGCGCAACAACTGGCTCAACAAATGCCGGATACCCGCGAACTACTCAGCGATGAGCCGCAAATGGAAACCCAACAACACTACGAACAACTGGCTCTGCTATGACCACCTACCGCCACCGGGAAGAAACCCTCAATACGCAACTGGCCATTCTGCTGTTCCGCTACGGTATCAAGGCGGATGCCGAAACCATTCAGGCCAGGGGCCGCGAACGCCCGGATGTCTTGTTCCATTGGCAGGGGTTGCGCGTCATTATCGAGGGCAAGTTCGCCGATCACCCGCAGGCGCGGGAGGCCGTGCTGGCGGATGCACGGGGCCGGGTCCGGCGCGGCATCGCCAATATTGCGGCGGCGGTGGTGTATCCGGAACCGCTGCGCCAGACGCCGACGACGGAATTGCTGGAGAGTCTGGACCAGGCAGCGGTGGCGTACTGCATTATTACGGAAAGCGATGACACCGCCGTATGGTTTGAGGGAACGCCTGCCGCCTTGATGGATGCGCTGCGCCGCGCTCAGGAAAGTATGGCCGAGGACGATTTGGTGGCCAGGATTGCGGAATCCCTGTTGGCGCAATTAACCGGCGTGTCCTTGATCTGGATCGGGCAGACCGGCGCTTGTGATCGCTTGTCCGATCTGCTGGGGATGCCCGCCCCGAAGGGTGAAACCGCCGATAAAGCCGAAGGGCGGCGGGTGACTGCCGCGAAAGTGGCGGCGCTGGTGCTGGCCAACGCGCTGATTTTTCAGGAACAGTTGGCGCTCACCCATGGCCAGGTTGACCCATTGGGCAAGCTGGCGCGGCAAACCGATGTCGTGGAATCCGCCAGTCGGCATTGGCGCTGGATTTGGGAGCATATCAACTACATCTCGGTGTTTCAGTTAGGCGAACGGGTCTTGGCGGAATTACCGGCCAGTCGGGGGACGGTGACGGCGTTTCAGAGGTTGCTAGCCGAAGCCCAAGCGATTTGTCGGCAGCAAGCGGCGTTACGGCATGACTTGATGGGGCGGATTTATCACTGGTTGCTGCATCAGGCCAAGTACCTGGGGACGTTCTACACGTCAGTACCGGCGGCGACGTTGCTGCTCAAATTAGCGTTCAGTCGGTCCTGGCCGCAGGACTTTGGCGATCCGGCGCAATTGGCCGAGTTCAAGGTCGCAGATTTGGCGTGTGGCACGGGAACCTTGCTCATGGCGGCGGCGCAGGCGTTGACCGACAACTATATTCTGGCGCGGGCCAACAGCGGGCGGCAGGTCGGGCCAGCCGATTTAAATGTGCTGCATCAGACGCTGATGGAAACGGTGCTGCATGGTTTCGATGTGTTGCCAACGGCGGTCCATTTAACGGCGTCTACCCTGGCTTTGCTGGCCCCGGAAATTGCCTTTACCCGGATGAATCTGTACGTCATGCCCATGGGGATCGACGGCAACACGTCCCGCCTGGGCAGTCTGGACTTCATTGGCAAGGACACCGTGCGGACGCAAATCACGCTGGATCAGTCACAGACCGAAATCTTCCGCACCGATGCCGGCCAAACCAAAACGACCAGCGCCACGGTGCCAGAACTGGATTTATGCGTGATGAATCCGCCTTTTGTGCGCAGTGTGGGCGGTAATCTGCTGTTTGGATCATTGCCTGATGAACGGGGGGCGATGCAAACCGAACTGAAAAAACGGGTTAAACCGCTTCAGGCCAATATCACGGCGGGGTTAGGCGCGGTGTTCGTGGCGCTGGCCGACAAGTTGCTGAAACCCGGTGGGCGGCTGGCGTTTGTGCTGCCTCATGCGCTGGCGTCCGGCGAGGCGTGGGGGCCAACCCGGCAGTTGCTGGCCGACCGCTATCATCTGGAAATCGTGGTGTCCAGTCACGATGCGGAACGGCCGAACTTCTCGGAAAATACCGATTTGTCCGAGTTGCTGTTCATCGCCCGCAAGAAGCAGACCGGTCTGGAAACCCCGGAAGTCACGACGTATATCAATCTGTGGCGCAATCCCACCGGTGTTTATGCAGCCCTTAATCTGGCGGAACGGCTGAAAACCTTGCCCGAGGTCATCCTGCGCTCGCCAGTGGGCACTCTCGGCGAAGCGTTCCATTTGCCAGTTTCGACCGGTGCAGAGAATTGGCATGGGGCGCTGTTTGCCCGTAGCGATTTGACGAAAGTGTTTCTGGCGCTGCAACAGGGACAGATGCGTTGGCCGGGGCAACCGGCCATTGCTGTGGCTCTCTGCCCACTAAGTGAACTCGGCAGCATTGGCCCGGACCAACGACGTATTCACGAAGCGTTCGATCTGTACGACGATGTGCCGACGCTGCATCCAGCGTTCTGGGATCACGAAGCGGATAAAGTCAGGACGCTTCGGCAACATCCGAATGCGTGGCTACAACCCCGCACGACGCCCCGTTACGCCGACCGGTCCGCCACGGCTGAATACGCCGATTATCCCTACCATCTCTGGAAAATGGCCGCCGATATTCTGCTGGTAGAGCGGGCAAGAACCAACACTCATCGCGTTCTGGCAGTGGGTCTCGATCAACCGGTCCTGGGTAATACCTGGTGGGCGTTCAAAACCGGCGTTTCCCCATCGCGTCGCAAAACGCTGCTGCTCTGGTTGAATAGCAGCTTGTCGCTACTGGCTTTCTTCGGCTGCCGTGTAGTCACTCAAGGGGCCTGGATGAAGATGAAGAAACCGGCCTGGGCGGTGATGCCGGTGCTGGACGTGCGGGCGTTGAACGATAAGCAGGTGAGGCGTCTGACCAGGGCTTACGACGCGCTCGGCAACCGGGAGTTGCTGGCGTTGGCCAAGCTGAATGTTGATCCGGTGCGGCGGGCCATTGACGAGGCGCTGAGTAAGGCGCTGGATTTGCCGGATTTAGCGCCCTTGCGGGAGATGCTGGCGCGGGAGCCGGGCTTGACCGGGAAAGCGGCCAGCGGATTTCCGGGTTCCCCCCTTGGATGAGTCGGGGCCGGTCCGAACGAATCTTTACTCGGCGTGGCGCACGACATGAGCCAGTTTATCGAGTACCCCGTTCACAAACCGATGGCCCTGTTCCGCGCCAAACAGCTTCGCTAGTTCCACCGCTTCATTGATCACGATCCGGTAAGCAATCTCCGGGCGTTGCATCAATTCATAGCCGCCAATGCGCAAAATGGCCCGTTCCACCGGATCGACCTGCGCCAGCGGCCGGTCCAGGAACGGCTCCAGCGCCGCATCAATCTCGGATGCCAGCGCTGGTGTTCGCTGTAACAGTTCCTGGAAATACTCGGGATCGGCTTTCGGCAAGTCCAGATCCGCCAGGAACTGACTGGCGATGGTGGCCGGGTCCTGGCCCGTCAACTGCCACTGATACAGCGCCTGCATAGCACAGCGCCGCGCCCAGGTACGTTTGCTGGCGGGCGTTTTGCGTGTGGGTTCGCTCACCGTTCAACCTTCCAGCCGGCGCAACAGGCTCACCATTTCCAGCACCGCCATAGCGGCTTCAGCGCCCTTGTTGCCGGCCTTGGTTCCCGCACGTTCTACGGCCTGCTCAATCGTGTCCACCGTCAACACGCCAAAGCCCACCGGCAGATCGTATTCCAGCGACACGCCGGCCAGGCCCTTGACGCATTCACTGGCGACGTATTCAAAATGTGGGGTGCCGCCGCGAATGACAGCACCCAGGGCGACGATGCCATCATAGCGTTCGCTGGCGGCGAGGCGCTGGGCGGCGAGTGGCAGTTCAAACGAGCCGGGCGTCCAGATCAGATCGATGCTGGCTTCCGGGACACCATGACGCCGCAGCGCATCGACCGCGCCGTCGATGAGATTCTGTACGATGAAACTGTTAAACCGCGCCGCGACCAGGGCGAAGCGGGTATCCGGCAGGGGCGTGAAATCGCCTTCGAGGGTGTTGATGGATGAGTGCATGGCGGACAATTCCCGTCGGTGGTTAATTCCCTATCCCGCTAATGGGAGAGGAGCAGGAGTGAAGGGTTCAGGACACGTATTCAACCACTTCCAGGTTGAAGCCGGACAGACCAGTGAGGCGGCGGGGTGCGCCGAGTACCCGCATTCGATGGACGCCAATGTCGAGCAGCATCTGTGCGCCAATACCGTAGGTGCGTAATTCAGTCGATTGATCGGCAACACGGGCGGGATCGCCAGCGCCGAACTGATAGCTGCGCATCCGTCGAATCAACGTCGCCGGTTCTTCGGGCCGACTGAGGAAGATCAGCACCCCGGACGGTTCATTCGCCACCCGTTGCAAGGCGTCACGCAGTGGCCAGCCGCTGTCCGACAGGCGCAGGGCCAATAGATCACTGAGCAGATGTTGCACATGAACCCGCACCAGCACCGGCTCGCCGGGATGAATCTCGCCTTTGACCAGGGCAAAATGCACCTGCCGCCCGATGACATCCTGATAGGTCAAGACCCGGAAGGGGCCAAATTCGGTGTCCAGTATAGCGTCCGCTACCCGCTCGACCGTCTTCTCATTCTGTATTCGGTAGCGGATTAAATCGGCGATGGTGCCGATTTTGACACCATGCTGTTCCGCGAAAATCTCCAGATCCGGTCGCCGGGCCATATTGCCGTCGTCATTGAGGATTTCGACGATGACTGCTGCCGGTTCCAGTCCAGCCAACCGGGTCAGGTCGCAACCCGCTTCGGTGTGACCGGCGCGCGTCAGGACGCCCCCCGGTTGGGCCATCAGCGGGAAAATATGGCCGGGTTGCACCAGATCTTCGGGTCGGGCGTCGGGCCGGACCGCGGTACGGATGGTGTGGGCGCGGTCATAGGCGGAAATCCCGGTGGTGACACCCTGGGCGGCTTCAATGGACACAGTGAAATTCGTGGAGTAGGGCGTGGCGTTGTCCTGCACCATCAGCGGCAGGCGCAACTGCTGGCAGCGCTCGCGGATCAGGGTCAGGCAGATCAGGCCGCGCCCGTAGCGGGCCATGAAGTTGATGTCCTCGGGGCGAACCATCGACGCGGCCATTAGCAGGTCGCCTTCGTTTTCCCGGTCTTCATCATCCATGATGATGACCATGCGGCCCTGTCGGAGGTCGGCCAGAATTTCGTCAATGCTGTTCAACGCCATAGCGATTATTTCCAGAATCCGTGTTCGCGCAACAGACCTTCAGTCAGACCAGCGCTCCCCGGTTGTGCCGCACGGTCGCCGAGCAGGAGTCGTTCGAGATAGCGGGCGATCAAATCGACTTCCAGATTCACGCGCCGACCGGTGTTGAAATCGGTCAGGGTGGTCTCCGCCAGGGTATGCGGCACGATGTTGAGTTCAAAGGCCGCGCCATCGACGCGATTGACCGTCAGGCTCACGCCGTCGATGCAAATCGAGCCTTTTTCGGCGATGTAGCGGGCCAGTCCGTCCGGTGCCTGAATGCGCAATCGCCAGGAACGGCCATCCGGTCGCCATTCGGTAACGGTCCCAACGCCATCGACATGGCCGCTGACCAGGTGGCCGCCCAACCGCGTCGTCGGCGTCAGCGCCTTTTCCAGATTCACCGGCGTTCCCGCTTTCGCGACGCCCAGGGTAGTGCGCTCCAGGGTTTCACGCGAGGCGTCCGCCCAGAAACCGTCGCTGGAGAGTTCAACAGCGGTTAGGCAGACACCGTTAACGGCGATGCTGTCGCCCAGTTGCACATCGCGCAGATCCAGTTTGCCCGCAGCAATGCGCAGGCGGACATCGCCGCCTTTAGGCTGAATAGTCGTTATCGCGCCGACGGCGGTAATAATGCCGGTGAACATAGTTAATTTCTCGAAAGAGCGCTACAAAATTGATTAAAGTGATTATTGCAACAGGATCATGCTGATATTAAATCGGTTTGAGTAGGCTTTAATGTGATTCGCCAGTCCTTGCCCACCGCCCGCATGTCCCGTATTTCCAGTTCCCGTCGTTCCGACATCTTCGTCAATTCCGGCAACGCAAACAAACTCCGCGCCCGGTCGCCGAGCAGGATCGGTGCCATATAAATCACCAGTTCGTCCACTAACCCCGCTTGCAACAATGCGCCCGCCAGGGTCGGGCCACATTCAACATGGACTTCGTTACATTCGCGGCGGGCCAGTTCCCGCATGACCCTTTGTAAATTCAGTTCCCACTCGCAGCGTGGGATCACGATGATTTCTGCACCGGCAGCCTGCAATGGTGCCTGGGCGGCGGGATCGGCCATCGCGGTGAAAATCAGCACCGGGCCGGGCAACTGTAATAATTTGGCCGCTGGCGGGGTACGCAGTTCAGTATCCAGAATGACCCGCAAGGGTTGGCGGGAAGCTTCCGGCAGCCGGACATTGAGTTGTGGATTATCCGCCAGCACCGTGCCAATGCCGGTCAAAATCGCTGAACTGCGCGCCCGCAATCGCTGCACATCCTGGCGGGCGGCGTCACCAGTCAGCCATTGACTGTCCCCGGACGCCAGCGCAGTGCGGCCATCCAGACTCATGGCCAGCTTGATCCGCACCAACGGCAGACCCTCGGTCATGCGCTGAATAAAGCCGGGATTGAGCGCCCGCGCCTCCGCCTCCAGTAATCCGCATTCTACGGCCACTCCAGCAGCGCGTAGTTGCGTTAATCCCCGTCCCGCCACCTGTGGATTGGGGTCGGCCATAGCGGCGACCACCCGGGTCACGCCAGTTCTCAATAAAGCGTCGGTACACGGGGGCGTGCGGCCATAATGGCAACAGGGTTCCAGCGTGATATAGGCGGTAGCGCCGAACGCCTGTTCACCGGCTGCTTCCAGCGCCCGGACTTCGGCATGAGCCTCGCCAGCCCGCTCATGCCAGCCTTCACCAACAATTTCGCCGTGGCGAACCAGCACACAGCCGACCCGGGGATTGGGATCAGCGCCGTAGAGTCCATACTCGGCCAGCCGCAGGGCGCGGGTCATGTAGCGATGGTCGTCTGCCGACCAGGGAAGGGAAAAATCAGACATCACACAGAACGGATTACGCCGGGCGATTGTTGCAGGCGATCCACTTCCTCAAGGAAGGCGTTCACATCTTCAAAGCTGCGATAGACCGAAGCAAAGCGGATATAAGCCACCGGGTCTACACGGCGCAGTTCGGTCATCGCCCATTCGCCGATTTGCTGACTACTCAGTTCTCGCTCACCGCTAGTGCGGATGAGGTTCTTGACCTGCTGGATCATTTCGTCAATGCGCTCGGCGCTGACCGGACGTTTTTCCAGCGCCCGCATCAAGCCGGTGCGCAGCTTTTCTTCCTGAAACGGTTCGCGGCGGCCATCGCGCTTGACCACCGGCGGCATCAGCAATTCCGCCACTTCATAAGTGGTGAAGCGGGCATTGCAGCGCAGACACTCGCGGCGGCGGCGCACCCGGTCGCCTTCCGCCGACAGTCGCGAGTCAACGACCCGGGTATCAGGGGTTGCGCAGAAGGGGCAATGCACGGCCGCCGATGCTCCTGGAGAAAGCGATTAGCCGTAGACCGGGAAGCGGGCGCACAAGGCCGCGACCTGGCTGCGCACCTGGTCAATCATTGCTTCGTTATCCAGATCGGCGAGAATATCGCAGATCCAGCCGGTTAATTCGCGGCATTCCGCTTCCCGGAAGCCCCGCGTGGTGATCGCTGGCGAGCCAATTCGCAAGCCACTGGTCACGAAGGGGGACTGCGGGTCATTGGGAACAGCGTTCTTGTTGACGGTAATCCACGCCCGGCCCAGCGCCGCATCCGCCGCCTTGCCCGTCAACCCTTTGGCAATCAGGCTGATCAGGAACAAATGATTGTCAGTGCCACCGGAAACCACGTCATAGCCCCGTTCCATGAACACCCCGGCCATGGCGCGGGCGTTGGCGACGACCTGCTTTTGATAATCAATAAAGTCCGGTTGCAGCGCTTCCAGGAACGCGACTGCCTTAGCGGCGATGACGTGCATCAGCGGACCGCCCTGAGTGCCGGGGAATACCAGGGAATTCAGCTTTTTTTCAATCTCGGGGTTCGACCGGGCCAGAATCAACCCGCCGCGTGGGCCGCGCAGCGTTTTATGCGTGGTTGTTGTGACGACATCGGCCAGCGGGACGGGATTGGGGTAAACACCTGCCGCGACCAGACCGGCGACGTGGGCCATATCCACGACCAGGTAAGCGCCGATTTGATCAGCAATCGCACGGAACCGCGCCCAGTCCACCACCCGCGAATAAGCCGAGAAGCCAGCGATAATCATCTTGGGTTTACATTCCAGAGCCAACCGTTCCACCTGGTCATAATCAATTTCGCCGGTGGCCTCGTTCAAACCGTATTGCACTGCTTGGTAGAGCCGACCCGAAAAATTGACCTTGGCACCGTGCGTCAGATGACCGCCATGCGCCAGACTCATCCCCAGAATGACATCGCCTGGCTCCAGCAGCGCCATATAAACGGCAGCATTGGCCTGGGAGCCAGAATGCGGCTGAACGTTGGCGTAGTCGGCATTGAATAACCGCTTGGCGCGGTCGATGGCCAACTGTTCGGCGATATCGACGAATTCGCAGCCGCCGTAATAGCGTTTGCCGGGATAACCCTCGGCGTACTTATTAGTCAGCACCGAACCCTGGGCTTCAAGCACCCGTGGGCTAGCGTAGTTTTCCGAGGCGATCAGCTCGATGTGGGCTTCCTGGCGCTGTTTCTCGCCCTGCAAGGCGACCTGCAACTCATCATCAAACCCGGCGATCCGCATCTCTCGACTGAACATGGGCAACCTCTGCAAAGGCAAGCGCCTGAAACTTCAGGGCAACAGGCGGGCATGGAAAACGGGGAATCATACCCGATTTCGCCGACGCTGGGCGGGAAAATTGCCCGCGCCCGGCATTCCGTCGGTGAGCGATCAGGGTTCCCGGAACCTCAGCGCATCGGACTTTCCAGGAAGGCGTCGATGACCGCGACCCAGGCTTTGCCGACATTACGAAGGTCATAGCCGCCACCGCCGACGCCCAGCAAGCGACCATCTGCAAATTCTTCAGCAATCGCGCACAGGCCAGTAGCGGCGCGACGGTGCGCCCGGGCCGAATAGTGCAAATGAGCCAGCGGATCGCCATCCAGACCGTCCGCCCCACAGTTGATGAAAACAAACTGCGGCTCCCACTTGCGCAGGAATTGCTCGACGTTATCCCACATCATCAGAAAGTCATCGTCCGCGGACAAGGGGAGTAGCGGGATGTTGAGCTTGCGGCCCTTGGCTTCACCCTTGCCTACTTCATGCGGGAAGCCGCTCTGCGGGAAGTTGTAACGGCCATCTTCATGGATGTCGGCGTAAATAACGGTCGGGTCGGATTCAAACGGATAAAACACCCCGTCGCCATGGTGGGCGTCGATATCGACATAGGCAATCCGCTCCAGCCCGTACTCCTGCTGCAAAATCTTGATCGCGACGCCGACATCGTTGAACACGCAGAATCCGGAGGCAGTGTCCGGCATACTGTGATGCAGACCGGCGATGGGGACAAAAATGCGCCGGGCCTGGTTATTCATCAGCTTGTGGGTAGCGTCAATGACCGTGCCCACGACGGTCGAGGCATCTTCAAACACGCCCTTGTAAGCGGGCGTATCCCCGTAGTCGAGCAGACCTTCGCCGGTTTCCGACAGGATTTTGACCTTCTCGACATAATCCGGGGTGTGAAATAACCGGAGTTGTTCTTCAGTCGCCACCTCTGGATGAAAGACGCGCACCTGATAGTCGAGATGGCGGATATGCATCTCATCCCAGAACGCGTGAATCCGGTCTTCGCCAAAGGGATGATCCTCAAATCCATAACGGCCCAAGGCTTCACCCGTGTAGACCGCTACCACTCTGCTTCGTGACATGACTCTCAATCCTCTAATTAGGGGTTCGCGCTGTTCCAGGCACCGTTAATAATAGTCCAGTCCAAAGGGACTCTAGCATCTTGCGGGCTAAGCATTTCTTTTCGCCTTTTGGCGCTCCAGGATGTCCTTGATCAGCGAGCGTTGCGCCGCCCGATGGATTTCCATCAACGCCTTGACATGGGCGGCGACGCTGGCTGCCAGGGCGGGCAGATTGTAACCGCCTTCGAGCATTGAGACGACCCGCCCTTCGCAGCAGTCCTGCGCGACGGCCAAAATGTGCCGGGTCAGCCAGGCATAGTCGTCTTCGCTGAAATTCAATCCCGCCAGGGGATCGAGATAATGGGCGTCGAAACCTGCGGAGATCAGGATCAATTGTGGCTGAAATTGCCGTAGCGCCGGTTCAATGTCCTGTTGCCAGACCTGGCGCAATTCAGCCGCGCCGCTGTTGGCCATGAGCGGGATGTTGACGATATTACCTACCCCGCGTTCATCGCGGCGACCGGTGCCAGGATAGATATGCGCCTGGTGGGTGGAGATATACAGGTAGCCAGGATCGTGTTCAAACGCCGCCTGCGTGCCGTTGCCATGATGGACATCGAAGTCGATGACGGCGACTCGCTCCAAACCGCCAATTTGCCGGGCGTGGGCAGCACCGATAGCGGCGTTGTTGAACAGGCAAAAGCCCATCGCCTGATGAGACTCGGCATGATGACCGGGCGGGCGGATGGCGCAAAAGGCGTTATTCGCCTCGCCATTCAAAATAGCCTCCACAGCCGCACAGACCGCCCCGGCTGAACGCAGCGCGGCTTCACCGGACTGGGGAGAAATGACCGTATCGCCATCAATCGCGTAATGCCCATGGCGAGGAATGCGAGCGAATAGCCGTTCAACATGGGCCAGGGTGTGAATACGCGTGAGTTGTTCGTCGGTCGCCTGGGGGGCATCCCGCCATTCCAGGGCAGCAAAGGGCGTGGTTTTGAGAACGTTGAGAATTGCGGTCAGCCGCGCCGGGCATTCGGGATGGCCAAAACCGGTGTCATGTTCCAGACAGGCCGGGTGGGTATAGAGCAGGGTGGTCATGGCCGTAGCTCCTCATGCGCCGGAATTTCATGCTGGATGGCGGCGCGGCGCAGGGCCTTGAGTACATCTTCGCGGGCGATGATGCCCACCAGACGGCCATTTTCAACCACCGGCAAACTCTTGGTGCGCATCTCAATCAATTTTTGCAGAAGTCGGCTGAGAGGCAATTGCGGTTCAACACTGACCGGAGTACGGGTCATGACAGTCTCGGCGGTCTGTTCCATGATTTCGTCGTAATGGGGAATCAGGGCGTGGGCATCGAAACAAAAGGCTTTGAGCAGGTCAAATTTGGTGAGGATGCCGTGCAAATGCCACTGGTCATCCACGACCGGTACGCCATTGAAGTCATGGGCTTCGAACAGCGCCTCCACTTCACGGAGTTTGGTGTGGGGACTGATCGCAATAGGGTCAGCAGTCATGGCGTCGCGGACCTGATAGTGCAGGAATTCGTACATGGCGTCGCGGTCCTCGGAGTTTAATGACGGCTAATGATAATCAAGTTCCACCATCGATGCTTGACGGGATGAATCGCCAAGCCGTGAGGTGTGGTAATAAAGAGATACTATCAAAACCTGATTCATCAAAGACGAATTAGGTTTATACTCATAAGGTATTCGGAAACTTGGAGGTGCGAAATGAACGTGATGAGTATAGGGGCCGCCACGGTCCATGCGGGCATGGAGGACCTGAAGCAAAACGCCCACAAGATTGCGGTACAGTCCATTCAGCCGCTGAATGCGGTTGGGGAGCAAGCGCCTGGTCAGAATCAGCAGCAGACGCCGAAAGCGGATTTGATTGAGCCACTGGTCGAGCAGAATGAAATCACTTATCAGGTCAAAGCCGGGGTTTTTACCCTGCAAACCGCCAACAATATGTTCAATACGCTACTGGGCATTGCCTGAGTTTTCACGATAATGCCGGGGACCGACGCCTGTTCGGCCCCCGCTTGCTCTATTTTCAACCGCATGTAATATGCCGCAAGGCATTTTCCACCACTTCCACCCCTGCGTCGCGCCGACACCCCTGCTCGCTTAACGTGCGCCGCCACGCCCGCGCTCCGGGG
>JAUPTV010000128.1 GCA_030917925.1 Pseudomonadota bacterium | reverse complement strand
CTGGCGTACTGCTCGGGATGTTGCACGATGTTGTCAAGCATGGCGGTCAGATCGCGCCCGCCTTCTTCAAAGGGCGGCACAATCGTTCCCGCCAGGGGCTGACCGACGATCTCGGCTTCAGTGTAGCCGAAAAACTGCAAGCCATAGTCGTTGAGAAACTTGATTCGCCCGTCGCGACCCCATTTCAGGATAATGCTATTGGCGTTCTCGACCAGATCGCGATATTTCTGCTCAGTGATTTTGCGTCGCTGGATATGGAAAGCCTGGGCGATCACCACGGTGGTCAGCGCGGCAATGAGCGCCAGTGCGCCTTGAAGAGGTGCCGGGAAATTCGACGCCGCGTCAACTGCGCCGGTCGTTCCCGGCGTTGCCAGCCAGACCAGCAACCACAGCAACAGAAATTTTCTCACGGGACGGCGCCTTCAAAGGGTATCTCCCAAAAGCATAGCGGCGTTGTGAGAATTAGCGAGGTCGCTATGCTACGCCCTGGCTTCCTGCAATACCGCCGTCGGCTGGGCAGCAGCGCGGCGCTGAATGCGAGCATCGATAATATTCTTGAGTGCAATCAGCAACCCCAGACCGATAAACGCCCCCGGCGGCAGAATCGCCAGCAGGAAACCACGATAGTCGTCAACCAGATGCAGGGTAAGATGCTGGCCCCACGCACCGAACAACAAATCCGCCTGGCTGAATAACGTGCCTTGCCCCACCACTTCCCGCATGGCCCCCAACAACACCAGCGCCAGCAAAAAACCCAGTCCGGTGGCGATGCCATCCACCGCTGATCTGGCGACGCTTTGTTTAAAAGCGAACGCCTCGGCGCGACCGATCACGCAGCAGTTGGTGACGATCAGCGGAATGAAGATACCCAATACCGTGTACAGTCCCGGCAGAAAGGCGTGCATTGCCAGTTCCACGGCAGTCACTACGCAGGCGATCACCAGGACAAATACCGGAATCCGCACTTCTGGACGCACCAGATTGCGGATCAGTGAGATAGCGACATTCGACATCAGCAACACCAGCAATGTCGCCAGTCCCAGTCCCAGGCCGTTGATCACGGAATTCGAGGTCGCCAGTAAGGGACATAGCCCCAACAGCGCTACGAATCCGGTGTTTTGGGTCCATACGCCGTCCTTGAGAATTTTCAGATAGTCTGTGGTACGACTCATAATAATAATTCTCTTTATAAAGTTCGCTGGGAATGAGAAGAAGCGGGAGCGAACAATTGCTCCTGATGACGCTGGACATACTGTAGAAACCGGTGAGTTGCCTTGACCGCGGCTCGCGGGGTAATAGTGGCACCCGTGAATTGATCGAAAATACCGCCATCCTTCTTGACCTTCCACTTTTCCAGCGGCGGATCGGTCAGCGATTTGCCGGTAAACGCCAGAATCCACGGGGTACGCCGTTCCTCAATCGCATCGCCCAGACCGGGTGTTTCCTTATGCGCCAGCACCCGCACCCCGGCCAATGTGCCATCGGCATACACGCCGATCAACAATTGAATCGGCCCGCTGTAGCCATCTGGTGCATAGGGCGTGGCGAACAGCGCGACGGGCTGACCGTTCTTCCGCGCCCGATAGACCGTAACCGGTTGATCCGTCCCCAGCCACTCCGGCGCAACGATGTCGATGCGATCTTCGACGACCCGGTTATCGTAGCGATCCGCCGGCACCAGTTGATTCAAACTGGCCTCCAGCGCCGCCCGCTGCGCCTCGGCGATGATGTCTTTGGTGCTGGTATAGGTCACGGCCACCAGGCCGGTCCCGACTAGGGCGAAACCCGTCAAAATCAGGGCCGCAACGCCCATGCTGCGCGCTATCGTCTTCACCTGTGCCGCGCTCCGAAGACCTTGGGTTGGGTATAGAGATCAATCGTCGGCGCAGCGATGTTCATCAACAGCACCGAAAACGCCACGCCATCGGGATAGCCGCCGAACCCGCGAATGATATAAACCAGAATCCCGATCCCCGCGCCATAAATCAGCCGACCACGCGGCGTCGCGCAGGCGGTCACCGGGTCGGTAGCGATGAAGAAAGCGCCGAAGATTGCCGCGCCACTCCACAAGTGAAACCAGGGCGGCGCGTAGTGTTGGGGGTTGATCAGATAGAACGTGCTGGAAATAACGGCGATCCCGCCCAGCATTCCTGCAGGAATTCGCCAGTCAGCCGCACGGGTGTAAACCAGCCATAGCCCGCCGAGCAGAAAGCCCAGGGCCGCCCATTCCCAGCCATGGCCGGATACAATGCCGAATACCGGACTGTTGCGAATCTCGGTCACCGTCTTGCCCAGTCCCAGCCGGGTGCGCAACACATCCAGCGGGGTTGCGCCGGTTAGTGCATCGGGTGCGAAGCGGGCTGGTAATTCACTGTTAAAAATCGCCCGTGCGGTTTCCAGAAACGTCATAGCCTGTGGCTGATCGAGACCGTGCGGGATCAGCCAGGTGCTCATCTCACGGGGGAAAGAGATCAGCAACACCACATAACCGATCATCGCCGGATTGAACGGGTTATAGCCCAGTCCCCCGTACAAATGCTTGGCGACGATAATCGCCGACAACACCCCGATCATCGTCATCCACCATGGGGCCAGTGGCGGTAACGCTACGGCTAACAGCCAAGCGGTGACGATGGCGCTGGAATCGCCCAGATGCAGAGCCAGGGGCTTGCCACGCGCCGCCAGCATCGCTGTTTCCGCCAGCAGCGCCACTGTGGTAGCTATCGTCAGATTGATCAGAATGCCCCAGCCAAAGAACCAGGTGAGGGCGGCAATGCCGGGCAACATCGCGTACAGCACCCGACGCATGATCTGACCAACGCGGGTATCCTGCAAAATATGGGGAGAAGTAACCGTCTTAAAGCGCATAATTATAAATCTTATATAAGTCATTGAGTTAAATAATCCCCTCCTTGGCTAAGGAGGGGTGGCGCGAAGCGCCGGGGTGGTTCGCTCAGGGGTTGCTGGAACTCGCCGGATCAGGACTCCCCTCTCCCCTCGTGGGAGAGGGGCCGGGGGTGAGGGGGGCTTTACCCGGCGCTTTCTGCCTTAATTTCGCCTCCCGCTCCTGCTTCTCACGCTCCAGTCGCTCCAGCCGCGCCTGATGCCGTCGCCGCGCCAGTTCCGCCTTCTCCTTCTCCTTTTCCTGCGCCCAGATTTCATTTTTGGCGTAGCGGTAATACTGGACCAGCGGGATGTGGCTTGGACAAACGTAGCTGCAACAGCCGCATTCAATGCAACTGAATAAATGATAATCCCGTGCCTTGTCGAATTCCCGAGCGCGGGCGTGCCAATACAATTGCTGCGGCAATAGATCGGCGGGACAGGCTTCAACGCAGGCTCCGCAACGAATGCAGGGCATCACCGACTGTTCCGGTGCAAGTTCGGCAGCGCTGGCGGCCAGGATGCAGTTAGCCGCCTTGGTCAGTGGCACCTCGTCGCTGTGCAGCGCAAAGCCCATCATCGGCCCGCCCATGATCAACCGCTCCACACCGTCCCGATAACCGCCGCACTGCTCCACCAGTTGGGCAAACGGCGTTCCCAACAGCGCCTCGATATTGCCCGGTTGTCGAACATGCCCAGTCACGGTTACGACGCGGGAAATCAGCGGCTCGCCATGGTCGATAGCGCGATGCACGGTGTAAGCAGTCGCGACGTTGAAACACTGAACGCCCACATCAACCGGCAACCCTTCAACCGGCGTTTCCTTGCCGGTCAGCAACTTGACCAACTGCTTGCCGCTGCCACTGGGGTAGCGGGTTGGGATAGGCCGCACTTCGTAACCGGTCCCGGCGCAAGCGTCCGTCATGGCGGCAATCGCTTCCGGCTTGTCCGCTTCGATGCCGATCAGCACTTCACGCGGCTCCAGCAGATGCGCCATCACTCGCAGCCCGGCGACAATCCCCGCCGCCCGTTCGCGCATCAGCCGGTCATCGCAGGTAATCCACGGCTCGCATTCCGCGCCGTTGAGAATTAACGTTTCCAGCCACTCACTTTGACCACCCAGATTCAACTTAACCGCACTGGGAAAGGCTGCCCCACCCAAGCCGACGATCCCGGCGTTGCGCAACACGTTGCGTAATTCACTGGGATGCAGGGCGCGGTAATCCACGGGTTGCCGATCCATCCAGCGCTCTTCGCCATCGCTGTCGATGACCACGCAGAGATCAGGCAGGCCGGAAGGATGCGGAACCGGCCGCGATTCTACGGCGGTAACGACCCCGGACGTTGGCGCATGAATCGCAGCGCTGATATAGCCCTCCGGTTGGCCAATCATCTGCCCTTTCAACACCCGGTCGCCGGGTTGAACCCGTGGTTTGGCCATCGCGCCGATGTGCTGACGCAAGGGTACGGTCAGCCGTGCAGGCAAAATACCCGGTTGAATGGGTGACTGATTGGATTCGGCTTTATGGCGAACGGTTTTCAGCCCGCCGTGGAACGGAAACAGGCGCTTGAGGGCGTTCATGCCGCAGCTTTAGCAGGAATAGCCGGTTTAATCGGAATGATGGGCGCGGTCCATTTCCATGTGCTGATCGTTTCGGCAACCGGAACCATGTGAATGCAATCTACCGGACAGGGCGCGACGCACAACTCGCAACCGGTGCATTCGCGAGCGATGATCGTATGCATCTGTTTGGCCGCGCCGAGAATGGCGTCCACTGGGCAGGCTTGCAGGCACAGCGTACAGCCGATGCAGTTTTGCTCGTCGATCACTGCCAGCATTTTCGGTTTATCCAGATGCTCGGCGTTCAGTGGCTTGGGATCGCGGCCCAGCAAGTCGGCCAGCGCCGCAACGCCATTGGGGCCGCCGGGCGGACACAGATTGATTTCTGCTTCACCGGCGGCAATCGCTTCGGCATAGGGTCGGCAACCGGGATAGCCGCATTGTCCACACTGGGTTTGCGGCAGAATCGCATCGATTTTTTCGACGATGGGATCGCCTTCCACCTTGAAGCGGATAGCGGCAAAGCCCAGCAGTAGGCCGGAAACGCCAGCCAGGGCGCTTAGCGCAATCATTGCAGCAATCATATCGATTTAACCTCCCCGGTTTTATCCAAGTTTGTTGATAAGTTGATCGTGATTGTAACTCATACCCGCCCTGCATAGCGGGGTCAGGCGGAACATCGGATTAGACATGAATTTCTACGAATTCATGTTCACGCTGGCTGATCAGGTCGGAAAGTTTTTCACCAAGAGCCAGCGCTAACTTCTGCATCGTCTCGTTCGAGATAGCTGCGGTTTAGGTTGGCAAGCTCAGCCAATGCCTCCTGCGGCAGTCCACGAGACTCACGGTTAGCTCGGATGACATAACCAAATTTGATGGCTATAGCAATCATCTCGACAGCTTCTTATCAATCTCGCTTGACATCCACATGCTATAGCCATCAAATTTAATGCAAATCTAAAAAGAGACGCCCATGAACGACCTTTTCGCCCCTCCAGACCTGCTACACGACGGGTACACGAAAATTTATGACGCACTCTCGGAGCTACGAGAAGGTTTCCACCGTTCAGGCCGGCTGGATGACTCTAACGCCAAACTCGACGAAGTATCGAAACTATTCGCGACATACTTGGCATTCAAAAATAATCAAATTACTTTATTTCCAAGCGTGTCTTCAACGGCGCTTATACCCGAGTTGCAATCGGCATTTGCAGCGACCATAGCACTCCCCGAGTACCACCTCGACTCAGGTGGTTCCATATTTGGAACCCAGCCAGCATTAGCAATACGATCTGGCGATGAATCGTTGGCAAAAAACCTGGTAAAACTTGTCCGTGATTGTATCGACTTAGCTTTTGATCTGCGTGGTAAAGGACGACCGTTTGACATTCTCAATGAAGCGTTCGGGCACTTTGTGCGCGACAATTTTCGAAGCAACGTAGAAGATGCTCAATATATGACTCCGCCGGAAGTGGTCGATTTTATGGCGGATATGGTGCTACACGATCTTGTTATTGAGGACCCGGCAGTATACGACCAGAATAAGCATTGGACAGTACTTGATCCATCCTGTGGTGTGGGGTCTTTCCTTGCGGCAATCTATCACCGCGCACGCTATAGTGACTGGCTTAACCCAAACCGTTTGCGCCTTTTCGGCCAGGATAAAGTAGAGCGAATGGTGCGCTTAGCGACCATTAACCTTAATTTGTTTGATGTGGATGAGCATCGAATAACCGTTGGAAACTCCTTGGAGCGCGAGTCGTCAATTGACAATTTAAACGGGTGTGTGGATATTATTCTTACTAATCCTCCATTTGGTGCCAGATTTAATCAAAATTATGTAGCTGCATCATGCGGTGATAACACTCCATTTTTTACTTCACTACGTCGATCTACGGCCAGCATAGACTCCGAGTTGCTATTTCTGGATCGCAACTTGAGGCTTCTGCGGGAGGGAGGGCGATTGCTTATTGTTGTCCCCGATGGTGTTGTGTCAGCGAAGGGAATTGCAGCATTGCTTAGACAGCACTTGGGGAGAATTGCAACGCTTCGGGCTGTTGTTGAATTACCTGCTGCCACATTTGCGCAAGCGGGTACTAGAACAAAAACGGCTGTACTTTATTTACAGAAAGGCCACAGCAAAAAGCAACATTCTGTATTTATGGGCGTTTCAAAAGACTTGGGCTTTCAGGTATCATCGCGTAAGGGTGTGCAGATTAAGATGCCACAAGGACATAATGATCTACACGCTATTTTGGCGGCCTACAAGGCAGGCTGCATCATCCGTGAAAATGTGATTTTAAAAGTTTTGTGCGCAGATCCATCGTGCGTACTTGTCCCAGAGATGGATATTCTAAAAGGAAGCTGGACACCCAATCATTACAGCGCATCACGCTTTGAAAGTATCGAATCACTTAGCAAGAGCGCGGATTTTGATTTAGCGCCATTGTGTGACTTGGTTGAATTTTGCTCCGATACTCGCAAAGCTGAGGCTTGGAATAAGGGATGGGGATTTATTTCTGTATTGCACATATTGGGTGAAGGATTCGTGGATATTGGGGGGGCATTGAGTTATGCGCCAAAAACTCCTGGTGTTCCGACTTACCCAGGGGAGTTGCTACTGTCCAGAATAAACCCTCGAATTGCTCGCGTGTGTATAACTCCTGACCTTGGGGTTAAAACTTTGTGTTCGTCAGAATTTGAAATAATGAAAACAAGAAAAGAGATCGATATTTATTCTCTGGCTTATTTGCTACAAACCGAAATCGTACAAAACCAAATTCGTAGTCTGACCTCCGGAACATCTGCTTCCCATAACAGGATTCGTACTTCTGAGTTGAGCCAGGTGATGATTCCAATTGCCAAGCCCGCAACAAAGAAGGCCAAACAACTGATCGACTTATCAAAAAACTATCGTGAAACTCTGATTGCTCTCGCTGTCAGTGCAAAAAAACTTGCAAGGATTCGTGAGAAGGATCATGAGTTATTTGAGATTTAAAGAGGATTGCATACAGGCTGGGAAGAGTGCTCTAACTACGGATTTTCTGTTGAATTTCAGCATGTGCTCTCCAAATTCTGTAGTCTGCAATCAGGTCAGGACGTCATTTAATTTGGCCAGAGCTACCCGTCCATCCGCTCTCCGTTTGCGTTATCGATTTAACCTCTCACCAGACCGGAAAAGCCCATAAACGCCAGCGACATCAGACCAGCCGTAATCAAGGTAATGGCCGGACCGCGAAAATGGACCGGCACATCAGCGGCGACGATCCGTTCACGCATCGCGGCGAACAGCACCATTACCAACGAAAATCCGACTGCTGCGCCGAAACCGTATAACCCCGATTCGACAAAACCATGCCGGGTCTGGACATTCAGCAGCGCCACCCCCAACACCGCGCAATTGGTCGTAATCAGCGGCAAATAAATCCCCAGCACCTGATAAAGCAATGGACTGGTTTTATGCACCACCATTTCGGTGAACTGCACCACTACCGCAATCACCAGGATGAACGCGATGGTGCGCAGATATTCCAGCCCCAGTGGCGCGAGCAGATATTCATTGGTGAGATAAGCGCAAATTGACGATAGCGTCAGGACAAAAGTCGTGGCCAGGCCCATGCCCATGGCGGTTTCCAGCTTGCGGGAGACGCCCATGAACGGGCATAGCCCCAGGAATTTTACCAGTACGAAATTATTGACCAGGATGGTTCCCAGCAGGATAAGCGCGTAATCTTTCATGGCGAGCGGCTAAGACGGGTTCGGGAAACTGACTTGGGATTGTACCGCGATCCGGAACCCGCCGGGTTGACCATTATCAAATACGCGCATTTAACTTTGTCCGCTCCGCAACAGAAATTCCATCAGCGCCTTCTGGACATGGAGGCGATTTTCCGCCTGATCCCACACCCGGCTTTGTGGCCCGTCAATCACCTCGGCGCTGACTTCTTCACCCCGATGCGCCGGCAAACAGTGCAGGAAAATCGCTCCCGGTTTGGCTTGCGCCATAATTTCGGCAGTGACCTCATAACCGACGAAATCCCGCTCGCGGCGATCCTGTTGCGCTTCCTTGCCCATACTGGCCCAGACATCAGTCGTCACCAAATCCGCACCTTTTGCGGCGATTAACGGATCGCGCAACAACACCACCCGGTCAGTGGCCTGCTTTAATAGCGCCTCGTCCGGCTCATAGCCCGGCGGTACGGCGATCCGCAATTGGAAATCACATTGAATGGCGGCTTCAAGATAGCTGTTGCACATATTGTTGCCATCGCCGATCCAGGTCACCGTCCGCCCGCGAATCTCACCGAACTGTTCGATGAAAGTTTGCAAATCGGCTAATAACTGGCAGGGATGGTTGTAATCGGTCAGACCGTTGATCACCGGAACCGTGGAATAATCGGCGAACCACTGGATGGTGGCGTGGGCAAAGGTGCGAATCATGATGACATCGACCATGCTTGACAGCACCCGGGCGGTATCCTCAAGCGGTTCGCCCCGACCTATCTGGGTATCGCCGGAGGTCAGGAAAATTCCGCTGCCGCCCAGTTGCGCGATACCCGCCTCGAAGGAAACCCGGGTGCGGGTCGATGCCTTCTCGAAGATCATGCCCAGTACCTTGCCCGGAAATGGTGCATAATGTTCCCCCCGCTGGCGCAGGGCTTTCAGTTCACGAGCGCGTTGCAACACCCCTTGCAACTCGGCTGGCGTTAGATCAAACAAGCTAAGAAAATGGCGTGTTTTCATAGTTATTTCGTTGAAAGGCCGGGTGGCCGATCCTCCGTTGATGGTCGCCAAACCGGCTTGCGCAATGGACGCCTCATTGGGGTGAACCTTCCGCAAGCCGTTTTATAAAATCAAAACGGCAGCGATTGAAGCTGCCGTGGATAGAATTATAGCTGAATTCAGAGGAGTGTATCTTTCACCATGTCCGCTTACCACTTCTGCCCTTGCTGTGGCGGTTCCTTGCAGACCGCCGAAATCAACGGCCAGTTCCGGTTGCGGTGCAGCGTGACCGGCTGCGCCTACGTCCATTGGGATAATCCCGTTCCCATCGTTGCCGCTATCGTTGAGATCGATGGCGCGGTCATTCTCGCCCGCAACCAAAACTGGCCGGAAAAGATGTTTGGCCTGATTACCGGCTTTCTGGAAAAGGGCGAGACTCCGGATGCAGGGGTTCTGCGGGAAGTGCGGGAAGAGTTGGGGCTAACCGCCGAAGCTGCGCATTTTATTGGCTGTTACCCATTTTTCGAGATGAATCAACTGATTCTGGCATTCCATGTCCCGGCGCAGGGCGACATCACGTTGAACGAGGAACTGGCCGCGATCAAGCGAGTGCCAGTTGAGCGGTTGAAGCCGTGGACGATAGGCACCGGGCCAGCCGTCCGCGACTGGCTGGCGCACCGTCTTTCGGTTTGAGAGGTGTGTTTCCTTAGTAGTTGGCTGATCAAGATGTGGGGCGGGTTTTAGCCTGACCCACATCCTGGATTGGTGGATTGGAGATTACCGGGCAGGCGCAACTATTATGGCGTCTTCGGGGAATGCCCCAACCCATCATGCATCGCGTTCAGCAACTGGCCATTATCGGCATCCAGTTCCCAGGCAAACACTCCGCCTAGTCCCTGCGTCTGCACATATTGACCCTTGGCGCGTACCGAGCGCGGCGAATCATAGGTGATCAACTCCCCGGTTCCGGCGTTCCACAAATACGGTGCTTCCGCCAGCGCGTCATACCCGGCAGTGAACCCCGCTATCCCGGTTCCACCTGGCCCACCCAGGAAATTCGTTTCAATATCCCGATAGTCCAAAACGCCCGGCTCCCAGGTTCCCACGACTGGACCATGGCCGACGCCGCTCCAGATATTGGCACCATCGCTGCTCACGCCACGCCAGCCGCGTCCATAGAACGCCACGCCAACCGCGATCTTCGCCGGGTCTACTCCCGCCTGAATCAGATTATTGACCCCATCGCGGACGTTGAAGCCCGGATGCGCTTCCGGTGCGGCGGGATAGAGACCGGTCTGATGGCCGAGGACGTTATCCCACGCCCCATAAAAGTCGTAAGTCATCGCAAAAATGGCGTCCATCTGCGGATTCACCACGGCGTAGTCCACAAAGGCCACTTTAGCCGGACTCACATTGACCGCCGCCGTGAGGTGATAGCGCCGCCCAGTTTCATGGCTCAACTGATCCAGACCTTGGCGTAACTCGGTCATCAGCGCGGTGTAGGCGGGCCGATCCGCGATTGAACCCTTGCCGGGATGCGCCCCGCCGCCGCCTGGATATTCCCAGTCGATATCCACCCCATCGAAGAACGGATAGGTTTTCAGAAAGTCCACCACCGACGCAACGAATACTGCCCGCCGCGCCGGATCGCCGGCCAGATCGTAGAAGGGATCGGACAGGGTCCAGCCGCCGACCGAAGGCAGAATAATCAAATCAGGATAAGCCGCCTTCAACTGGGCCAGTTGGCCGAAATTGCCGCGCACCGGATCGTCCCAGCGGTCGCCAGGATAGCTTTTCTCCAAGGCGGCGAAGCGATCCACCAGCGTCACGCTGTCAACCGGCTTGCCCTGACACTCCCGGTCAATAGCGGCGCGTGCGCCATCAAGAGCCGACGGGTTATCGCCGCAAATCGCCAGGAAGGCATAGAGCAGGTGCGTCAGGTTGTAGGCGGGAATGTCCGCGACGTGATAATTGCGGCCATAAACGCCCCACTCGACAAAGTAGCCGCCCACGATGCGCCCACTGGTGTTGATATAGGGCGTATTCCCCGCCAAATCGGTGGAACCGGAGTCGCCGTCGTCCGGGGGTGGAGGATTACCGTCATCGGTCTGACCCCCGTCGTCCGGGGGTGGAGGATTGCCGCCGCCGCCGGTCGTGGTAGCTGTCACTTGGAGCGAAGCGGCAGGGCTGGCGGCGCAACGTTCCGCGCCGCCACTGCCATTACACAACTCGACGACGAAGGTGTAAGCGCCAGGTTCAGTGAGATGTAAAGCAGCTTCGCCCTGCTGCGCCTCCTGGGAAGCGCTGAATTTCAGGGGGCTTTCATGCCGCAATACCCCATTTTGATACAGCTTCCAGTGATCGCCATTGACACCCCACCACATATCCCAGCGGAGGGTCATCGTTGCCGCCGCACTCAGATCAACCGACGCCGGCATCCAGGCAATTACCGGCTTGTTAGGCGTTCCAGCAGCAGCGCTGCTGCCGCCCTGTCCCACGGTCAGGCTTTGCTCATTGCTGGCGGTACAGACGTCGGCGCGGCAGAGTTGAACCTGCAAACGGTAAATCCCGTCGGTGAGCGTTGCAGCACATTCCCCGCTTTGACCCTGCTGGCCATTGGGGGTCAACGCCGCCGAACAGATGGGAGCGTCATTGGCGTACAAACGCCAGGCATCGCCGTTTTCTCCCCACCACATATCCCAGTGTACGGCGACGGGGCCAGCGGGAACCTGTTCCGGCATCCAGGCAATGACCGGTTTAGCGGGAGCGGCATAGGCCGCAGTTCCCATCAGGGATAACGCCACGGCGGCAGACCAGGTTTTTAATCCAGACATGCGGTTTTTCTCCTGCAAAGAAACCGAACCATGACGACCAGCCCGCTATTTCGCAGCGGAAAAAGAAGATCGCCAACGTCACCAGTTTCTGATGAAACCGGTGTTCCTGCAGGTATCGCAAGTTCAGGGCCAATATGATTTTTTGCTGACGACTGGATAAAAAACACTGATTTATTGATGTGTTGCGCGCCGGCGATCCGTACCGATGGGCAAACAGGGCAGCGGCAATGTCAGCCAGTCTGGCCCGTTTGGCCCGGTTCACGGTGGCCAAGAACTTTGTAGTCTTGCTCGCAGCGATACCTCATCGCGAATTCCCTTTTTTGACCAGGGAGGGTAGTCCGAAGGGTCGGGGTAGTTCGGCATGTGGGTCAAGCCCATTGCCAGACTATGACCGTTCAACTATCCCGGGTCGGAACCGGATTGCAGGAGGGAAACCCGATAGACTACGGAGCAGGCGCTGCTGACCAGGGAGGCTCTGCCGGGTTCGACGAACAAACCCGTAATACCACCGGCTGAAACCGCTGATCATCCCGAAACCGGCGGGACAGGACGCGCACGGCGAGAAAACCCAGGCCCAGGCCCATGGCACCGGACAGAATGACTGGTTCTTCGCCCGCGCCAGCGAACGCAGCTTGACCCAGAAGCGCTCCGGCCAGCAGCAATGCCAGCGGCAGCAGGTAGGCCAGCAACGCGCCGCGCAACAGTATGCCGTCCGCCAGGCCAACCACCACCGTATCGCGGGGTTGCAAGGACAGTTCTGACAACGCGCGGGTGCGCAGGGTACGGGCACTCCAGGCTTTGGCCAGTGTTGCTGTCCCGCAACCCGCGCTGGACGCACAGTTCCCGCAGCCGGAATGGCGCTGAATCTCTACCCAGGCGTAGCCGACGCCCGCTTCAGCCACGATGGCGCGTTCTTCAATCATTTTGCAGTCGCCTCCGAATCACGCTGAATCGCCGCCGCGATCCGCTGGACGGTAGCGGCGGGCACTTCACCTACGACCAGCACCTGATAGCCATCCACGGCTCTGCCGAAGGCGTTCATCGATCCGAGTTGGGAAGCGCCCTGCAACAGCGCGGGATCGCCATTCAGTTTTTCCAGAAACACCGAGATGGTCGCCAGGCCATCCGCGAATACCAGATGTTCCATCGGATGCCGCCCCGCGCTCCCCGCGAACCGGTTATGCAGCACCTTGACGAACCCGGCAGGCAATTGCTCCACCCGCCAGGCCGAGTCCTGGACCGATTCACCAACCGGCGGCAAAGCCTGCGCCTCATTCGGACGAGCGGGCGAGGCACCTTCAGGCAACGAAGGGGATTGGAAGGCGGCTTCATCGATCTGCGGCTTGACCTGCAAATCAGTAAACATCAGTTGTTCGAGCGGTTGACCCCGGTCATCCAGCAACGCGGAACGCAGCACCATGGCGTGGCGCTGATCCAGCCACAACCGGTAGCCAAAGCGCCAGGCGTCACGGGGTTTGATGGCAATGACCCGCGCATTCAGGCCGGCAATGCGATCCTCGCCCAGTACTTCAAACTGGTAATGGCTTTCCAGGCGGCCAATCTCGCGGGGAATCGACAGCGGGAAGGGCGAGTGCGTAGCATTGCCGTTGGCAAAGGTGGCTTGTTGTTTAGGCAGGCGGCAGATGATGCTGTTGTTGGCAACGACCACTTCACGGGGTGGGCCATTGAGGGAAAACAGGCGTTGTCGCTCGCCGTCCGGGCCATGGCCATGCACAATACGCATGGCCTCGATATGCGGCCCCTGGACATAGATGAAGGTGCCTTCGTAGTTCAGGGTCTGGGTCGCTTCGACCATCCGCTCCAGCCACTGTTGGGCCTCATTGGCAACCGGTGGAGCCGGTTCGGTGCAACCGGACGGGGGCAGCGATCCGGCAACAAGCGCCAGAGCGGCGCAGGGCAACAATTTTCGCTTCATTCGATCATCAAATCAGCGGCTGGTCTGATAACCGACCATGCGCACATAAGGCAGCATGCCATTCACGCTGCTCCGGGAAGCCTGGCCATTGTGATTCACCAGATAGCTGTTCAACCGGGCTTCAGCCGGTGGCTTGAGATCATTCGCTGGTGGATTGAATGAAACGACCTGAACCGGAAGGGGCGGGGGTAAAGCGGGAGCAGCGGTCAGGGCCGGGTTGGGGGTTAATTCGGTATCGGGTTGGGCTAACTGAAGTCCAAACAGAGCGGCTAACACGACCGATGCGGCCAAGGCGAGGCCGGTGACGGGCTTGTACCAGGCGGGCAGGGATCGAACGGCGGGTTGCGGCAGCGGTTCGCGGTTAATGGCGTCGCTGATGCGGGCGGCAAAGCCGACGTCGAACGCGGCAGGCAAATGGCCCTGCAAGGCATCGCTGATCAGATGGTAGCGCTCCCAGCGCTGCTGTACCTCGCTATCCCGGCTTAATCGACGCAGAACCAGGTGGGTTTCTGCATTAGCCAGTTCTCCGTCGATCATTGCCGACAGTTGACTCGCCGCCAGATCGACCGGGCCGACCTCGTGAGCGGCTTGCGCTGATGATTGTTCAGCCGTTTTCTCAGCCATGACTTAAATACCCGAAACTAGCTCAGTAATGGACGCAATTTGGCGTCAATCGACTCGCGCGCCCGGAAGATGCGGGAACGCACGGTGCCAATCGGACACCCCATGGTTTGGGCGATTTCTTCATAACTCATGCCCTCCAGTTCGCGAAGCGTAATCGCTGTGCGTAAATCTTCTGGCAGATCGTCAATCGCCTTGAACACGGTGGCCTGGATTTCATCCCTGAGCAGCAAGCGTTCCGGGGTCTCGTACTCCTTGAGCAGCGATGACCCTTCATATTGCTCGGCTTCCTGCGCGTCGATGTCGGAACCCGGCGGACGCCGACCTTGCGCGACCAGATAATTTTTAGCCGTGTTAATGGCGATGCGATAAAGCCAGGTATAAAAAGCGCTCTCGCCCCGAAAGCCCGGCAAGGCGCGGTACGCCTTCAGGAACGCTTCCTGGGAGACATCCAGGGCCTCACTGGGATCGTGCACATAGCGAGAGATCAATTTAATGATCTTATACTGGTACTTGAGCACCAGCAGATCGAATGCGCGCTTATCGCCTTTTTGTACCTTTTGGACCAGATCACGGTCCAGATGCCCTTCGCCCATCCGGGCAGACCCCTTTTGACTCAATAGCAATCTCCGTTGCGGACATGACGGTAGACCGAAGCCCTTTCCGTAAGTTCGCAGACCCGCCGGGATATGGTTATAGTTGCGGTAGTGGTCAATGAAGCTCAGCGCCTCGGCGTCCCACGCGGCAACGCCAGCGCAATCGCAACAATACCTGATTCATGGAGTCGCTCTCAAGCTTATGAACTCACTCCCTCCATCTGATGTTCTGATTATCGGCAGCGGTGCCGCCGGTCTCAGTCTGGCGCTACGACTCGCTGATGCCGCCCGCATCGTGGTTCTCGCCAAGGGGCCGCTGCATGAAGGCAGTACCTATTACGCCCAGGGCGGCGTCTCAGCGGTGCTAGATGCCGGCGATTCGATTGAATCGCATATCCAGGATACGCTGATTGCCGGGGCCGGCTTATGCCATACCGATGCAGTGCGCTGCACGGTGGAACATGGCCGGGAGGTGATCGAGTGGCTCAGCGAACAGGGTGTGCCCTTTACCCGCGAAGCCAATATCGAAGGTGTGGCCGATTATCACCTGCACCGCGAAGGTGGGCACAGTCACCGGCGGATTGTTCATGCCGCTGACGCCACCGGCCGGGCAATTCAGACCACTTTGGAAGAACGCGCCCGGGAACATCCGAATATTACTTTGCTCGATCAATATATTGCGGTGGATGTCATTACCCGCCGCAAGCTGGGTCTGGCCGGCAACCGCTGTCTGGGCGCGTATATCCTGGATCGGCGCACTGGGCGAATTGAGGCGCTGGCGGCGCAGTTTGTGGCGCTGGCGACCGGCGGTGCCAGTCGGGTCTATCTGTATTCCAGCAATCCGGACGGTTCCACCGGCGATGGCATCGCCATGGCCTGGCGGGCGGGCTGCCGGGTGGGGAATATGGAATTCATGCAGTTTCATCCGACCTGTCTTTATCACCCGCAAGCGAAGAATTTCCTGATTTCTGAGGCGGTGCGCGGCGAAGGCGGTTATCTGTTATTGCCGGATGGTACCCGTTTTATGCGCGACTTTGATGTGCGCATGGAGCTGGCCCCCCGCGACATCGTGGCGCGGGCGATTGACCATGAAATGAAGCGGCTGGGCGCGGAGTGCGTGTATCTGGACATCAGCCATAAGCCGGCAGATTTTATCCGTGGGCATTTCCCGAATATTTACGCCAAGTGCCTGGAATTCGGTTTTGACATGACCCGGCAACCGATTCCAGTGGTGCCGGCGGCGCACTATACCTGCGGCGGCGTGATGACTGATCTGCAGGCGCACACCGATGTAGAAGGACTCTACGCGGTGGGGGAAATTGCGTTTACCGGGTTGCATGGCGCGAACCGGATGGCCAGTAATTCGCTACTGGAATGTCTGGTATTTGCCGCTGCTGCCGCCGGGGATATATTGCCGCAACTGGCCCGTGCGCCGCTGCCCCCGGAGTTGCCACCCTGGGATGAAAGCCGGGTCACCGACTCTGACGAAGAAGTGGTGGTCAGCCATAACTGGGCGGAATTGCGGCAGTTCATGTGGGATTATGTGGGCATTGTCCGCACGAATAAGCGGTTGCAGCGTGCGCAGCACCGGGTGGAATTGCTGTTGCGGGAGATTGCCGAGTATTACGGGCATTTCCGCGTGAGTGGGAATTTGATCGAGTTGCGCAATCTGGCGCAGGTGGCGCAATTAATCATCCGCAGCGCCCTGATGCGCAAGGAAAGCCGGGGCTTGCATTACACGCTGGACTATCCCCAGGCTCTTGAATCGTCGCCGGTGCAGGATACTGTGCTGGTGCCGGTCAACTTTGCCGGGGCCGATACGCCGCCGCAGTGGCTGGATCGGGCTTGATTGAAGCGACTGCTGACCCTGGAGATCCGTGGATGACTGCTTTGCCGTTGCGTATTCCTTATGGCGTAGCCGATTTCATCAAACTCCGCCAGGGCCATGAATATTATGTGGATAAAACCGGCTATCTGCCCCTGCTGGAATCGTCCGGGCGGTTTCTATTTCTCATCCGCCCGCGCCGGTTTGGCAAGAGTCTGCTGCAATCCATGATGGAGTGCTATTACGATGGTGAATGGGTCAAACAATTTGACGAGTTGTTTGCCGATACCTGGATTGCCGACCATCCGACCCCGGAAAAAGGTCAATATCTGACCTTGCGTTTTGATTTTTCCATGGTCAATACCCTGCACGGTCTCGAAGCCTCATTTGATGCCCATGTCCGCCTCCGGATCGAGGATATGCTGAAACGCCATGCTGAACGGATTCCCGCTGCTGAGGCGGCCGCCATCCTGGCGGAGTCCAACAGTTATCAGCAGTTGCAGCGGCTGTCCATCGTTCTGGCGCAGCACGAGTTGCAGCTCTATCTGTTCATTGATGAATACGATAATTTTGCGAACAACCTGCTGGTGAACCAGGGCGAGGCGGCCTATCGGGAACTGACTCATGGCGGCGGATTTTTCAAGTCGTTCTTCGCGTTGCTGAAGGGCACAGCCGGAGGAACGCATGGCGGGCTGGCGCGGTTGTTCATTACCGGCGTGTCGCCGTTGACTCTGGATGATGTGACCAGCGGCTTCAACATTGGCAAGAATATCAGCCTCGATGCCCGGTTTAACGGCCTGCTGGGGTTCAACCATGCCGAGATGGATGGGCTGTTTCAGGCGTTCGGCCAGGATTTCGCTGCTCATCGGGATATTATCGATGACTGGTACAACCACTATCATTTCCACAAGGCGCGCCAGGAATCCATCATTAATAGCGACATGGCGCTGTATTACCTGCAATCGCTGGTTGAGGCTGGCGCACCGCCGGATGAACTGATCGACCACAACGTGCGAATTGACTACGGCAAACTGCGCCATCTAGTCCAGATTGATCGGCAGTTGAACGGCAACTTCAGCCGCTTGCGGGAAATCATTGAAACCGGCGAACAGGTTAGTCCGGTGCACGTCAGCTTCCCGGTTGAGGGTCTGCTGCGGCTGGAAAATTTCATCTCACTCTTGTACTACCTGGGCTTGCTGACCTTCGCTGGCGAACGGGAAGGTCGCCCGCTGCTGAAAATCCCTAATCGCACGGTGCAGCAACTGATGTACAGCTATCTGCGCGAGGCGTATCGCGATGCCGATGTGTTCAAACCAAATACCTGGGATTTGGCCGATAAATTGAACCACATGGCCTATCGGGGGGAATGGGCACCGTTTTTTGACAGCCTCTCCGTCCAGATTGGCGAACAGGCCAGCATTCGTGATTATCTGCAAGGGGAGAAGATGATTCAGGGCTTCCTGCTGGCTTGGTTGAATCTCTCACCCTATTTCACCGTATGGAGCGAGCAGGAACAGGGCGGTGGGTTTGTCGATTTGTATCTGGCCCCGTTCTATTTCCGCTATCCCGACATGCGCCATGCGTATCTGATTGAGCTGAAGTACATGAACCGCAGCGAGGATAGCCCGGCCCGGCGGCGGAAATTGCTGACCGAGGCGCGGAGCCAACTGCGGCGGTATGCCGGAGACGCCCGGGTTCGGGAGGCGCTGGGGGCGGCGCACTTGCATGCCCTGGTTCTGCTGTATAGCGGCTGGGAGTTGGTGAAGCGTGAAGAGGTGGATATCCACAAACCACTATTTTGAAAAATTTGGTCCTGTAAATTTTCCTGTGATCCCCAGATCAAGGTCGAGAAAACCGAAGGTAGCGATCCAGGCACTTTTTTCTGTCTGAATCACGGATTGCTACGGATGACGCGGATTCCACGGATTTTTCCGTGTCATCCGATAATCCGCTGAATCCGTGATTCAGACGATGGAAAGAAATAGGCGCGAGTTTCCGGATTCGGCCACAGGAAAATTTACAGAACCAAAGAATTTGAACGTAAAAAGGTTCCAGAATCGGAAGCAAAGGATATTTTTAAGGAATCAATAGCTGCTCTTGAAAAAGGCAAATCTCTGGTTTAGAAGTTTTAATATTTGAAGGAAGAAAATCGCTGATGAATCCTTTAGTTCGACACTTTGTTCCATCTATCGTGCGCGGATTTCACCGTGAAAATAACGATTTTTTCAAAATTAAAAATAGTCAAGAATTAGAGAAGTTTGTTCAGGAAAAACTTAGATTTATTCCTCGAAGCCTTGCAGATTCCTTTAAAAATCAACTTGCAAATGACTTTGAAACAGTCAAAAATCAATATAAGATGCCTGATGGATCAATTGATTCAAAAGGATTAAATAAAAAAATAAATTTATTCTTCCAACGTCATCCATATTTTGATAATGCACTAAAAAATAACGAAGACAATAAAGAATCTAATAACTACTTGGAAATTCATTTTGTCCGAAAAATATTAGGGCCACTACTGGACAATTCAGGATTATTACTTGTTGAGCCTCAAAGAAAAATTGGTTCGCATCAAGTAGACTTCGCTATTCAAGGAGCAAGTAAATTTGCTATTGAAGTAGATGGGTTTGGAAAATTTAAACAACGATCAGATTTGGATGACTTCATTCAACGTCAAAACTACATTGCGAGTCAAGGCTGGCGAGTTATTCGTTTTACATACAATCAGATAATGAGAGATACTGAGACAACACTAAAACTACTTTATTCACTTTTTAATGAAGACGTAAATCTGTGCCGCTATCTTGCAGTTCGTCGGAACATAAGAACCGATCCAGGTCTTAATCTATTTGATCCACAACTAATAGATGCTATTGATAATTTCTACCGTGTTCAGGATTGGTTTGTTGAAAATGCTTTATCGTTTGAGCAGAATGCAGAACTAATTCGATTGAAAGACAACTTTGGTTTTTCCATACCGCTACTTGCTCTTGCGATTAGTGATCTTTACAAATTTTTAGACACAGTACAATCAGTAGTGAATGTGGATTTTGATTTGCCAAAGTGCGTTATTATCAATAACGATTACAATTACTCATTAAAATGGAAAAAAAGTATTCATTATCTTGTTGCGATTTCAGATATAGACAATAGTAATGCACAAACTGTTAATGCAGAAATTGTAAGCATAAAACCTGCTACACTACCAGCTCCAATTATTAGTACGGAAACTGTTAAATTCAGAAAAAACCTGACCCTTGAACAAATTCACGATAGACTTGATTATTTTACCGGAGAAATTTTTGGCTACTCATCCGGTACTAAAAAATTTCAAGATAGTATACTTCAGCGTATTTTCAATGAAGAACATATTCTTGGCATTTCAGCTACGGGCAGTGGCAAGTCATTCTGTTTTTGGCTGCCTGCATTACTTAAGCCGGGCCTGACGCTTATTATTTGTCCTCTCCGTTCGTTGATGCGCGACCAGCATCTTACTCTTCGTAACTACGGTATCAGTTCAGTAGAGTTTATTAACTCCGATGGTAGTGTTCTAGACTTGGAGTTCACACCAAGATCCCAAATTCATACCGATTGATAAAAAGACCAATGACAATATCATGCATTTTATTTAATTTAGAGAAACATATAGTCT
>JAUPTV010000019.1 GCA_030917925.1 Pseudomonadota bacterium | reverse complement strand
TGGACGGTCACCAACCTGGGGCCGGATACGGCACCCGCCGTGACTTGGCGCGCCTCCCTCCCACTGGGGCTGGGGCTGGATCAAATCACCCCGAGCCAGGGCCAATGCGGCGGCGTGCGGGAAATCGCGTGTGAACTAGGCGAACTGCCGGTGAACGGCCGCATTACCCTGCCGATAGCCATGGTCGCGCTCCAGGCCGGCGCCTGGTCGCAAAGCGCCACCGTCGCCAGCGCCGTCGCCGATCCCCATCCTGATAACAACACCGCGCAATTTGAACTGATCGTCGCCAGCGCCGCGGAAACTTTCGTCGAATTTCTGTCTGCGCAACTGCTGGCGCGGCCCCTGAGTGCCGAGGAACAGGTCTGGATTGATCGGCTGGAACAAGGCCAGCTCACGCCCGCCGCGCTCATTGCCGAAATGCTGGCCCTGGCGGAATACCGACAGCGAGTTCTGCCGATTGCGCGGCTGTATCCAACGATCCTGGGCCGCGATCCCGATCTGGCCGGTCTGCATGACTGGGTGAACTCACTCCCGTGGGAACCGGCGCTGGCCACCCCCGCCAACTCGGTCGATCCGACCGACCCGGTTACTAACGATCTAAATAATATGGAATTAATCAACTGGATACACCAGACGTCCACCGGTCAGGCGCTGGTCGCCATCGCGGCGGCATTCCTGCAATCGGCGGAATTTATCGAACGCTTCGGGGCATCTCTGGACGATGAAGCGTTTATCACGCTCCTATACCAGAACGCCCTCAACCGCCGCCCGGACCCGGCCGGTCGGGCCTGGTGGATCCGGGAACTGACTGCCGGACGTGATCGCGCCGAAGTGGCGCTGCTCTTCGCCCATGCCAACGAACAGCGCACCACGCGGGACCGGAAACTGGGTCTGGCCCTGTTATACCAAATCCTGCTGGGTCGGCTCCCGACGGACGCGGAAGTCGCGGATGCGCTCACCCGGGAGATCACCGAGGTCATTGCCGCTCTGTTGGTCCATCCCGACTACATCGGCCCGCCCCAGCCCTGAGACTGATGTGTGCTCATTCCAGACGGGCGCTGAGTCGCCAGAACCGGGCATTCAGCAACAGGGCGGCGACGGTCAGGCCAACGATCAGACCGATCCACGGCCCGGCCGGCCCCATACCCATCCGAATTCCTAACTGCCAGGCCAGCGGAAAAGCGATCAGCCAATAAGCCACGATAATGATCATCATGGGAACGCGAGTATCTTTGAGACCTCGCAGCGCCCCCAATGCCCCAACCTGCAAACCATCAGAAATCTGAAACAGAGCTGCCAGTTGCAGCAATCCAGCCGCCACTGCCGCCACTTCCACATCGTCGGTATAAAAACCGGCGATGGTTCGATGGCCAACCAAGATCAACACCGCCATCACCGCCATAAATGATGCACCCAACCCGACTCCGGTCCAGCCACTCAACCGAGCCGCGCCCGCATCGCCGCGCCCCATCGCATGGCCCACCCGAATCGTCGTCGCCATACTCAACCCCAGCGGAATCATGAAAGTCAGGGCAGCGACATTCAAGGCGACCTGATGAGCAGCAGCGGCCACCGCACCCAGTGTTCCCAGTAACAAGGCTACAGTGGCAAAGATCGCAGTTTCCATAAACAAGCCAATCCCAATCGGCAAACCCAATATCAGCAAAGGACGCAACATTTGCCAAGAGGGCCAGTCCCAGCGGCTAAAAAGCCCATAGATGCGATAGCGATGATCCCACACCACCAGACTCCCCATGCCGATGAGCATCACTCCCATCCCGAGCGCTGTGGCCATCCCACAACCCGATGCACCCAAAGCCGGGAAACCCCAGTGACCGAAGATCAACACATAGTTAGCCACAACATTGACAGCCAACCCCAACAGACTGATCAATAAGACGGGCTGAGTACGGCCAACCCCCTCACTGAACAGACGCAGCGCCATCGCGGCGAAGATGGGAAACATCCCCCAGGACAGTGCACGCAGATAATCTCTGGCAACCGGCACAATCGCCGCATCGACGCCCACTCGATACAGAAGTCCATCCAAATAGCGAAGACTCAGAAAACTGCACAGACCCAGAACCAGGGCCAGCCAGAGCGCCTGGCGCACCAGTGGCCCGATTTCCGCCATCCGCCCGGCACCCTGTAGATGCGCGACCGATGGACTGAGCGCCATCAGAATCCCCAGCGCTAACAGAAACAGGGTATGCCAGAGACCGGTACCCACGGCGACCGCCGCTAACTCGACCGGACCCACCCGACCCATCATCACGGTGTCGAAAAAACCCATAGCCATCTGCGTCAACTGCGTCGCCATCAACGGCCCGCCAATCACCAGCAAGGCGCGTACTTCACGGTAAATTTGCTCTGTGGAAACCACGAAAGACCCGGAAAAACTGGCAGGTTTAGGAAAGTGACGACACACTGGGTTTATCTGAGGCGCTCGCAGTCAATCCAAACACGGTCTCCGTGAGCCAACCTCTAAACGAAGCGTTGTCCTGAAACTGCTTGAACAGTTGCGCGTCGTCTTTGAATAGCGCCGTGATCACCCGCTTGAGCGCTTTATCGTGCTCGGGGTGTTCTTCAGCGCATTTTGATAAGCCGGGTCGGCGGCCACCTTGGGCGGGATGACTTCGGTAATCCGCTGTTCCACCGCCTTTGAATCCAGAAACAGCCCGCCGAACTGATCGTTGAATTGCTTCACGATGTTTGACAGTTTGTCCAATTCCGGTTCCGGCTTGCGCCCTCCGCCGCCCGTGGGGGCCGGTTCAATCTCGGCATCCGTATCAGGTAGCGCGATGGCGATCATGACCTTCTTTTCGGCGCGGTAGCTGTCCATGTCGATGGCGTCAAGAATGCCTTTGGCCAGATCTTCTTCCACCGGCGCGGGCAGCTTGCTGATCAGGAAGTTCAGGAAAATCGAGAGCTTTTCCCAATCCTGCACGCCATAGGGTAGGATCGTTGCGAGGAAATCGTAAGTGCGGGTGAAGGTCTTGGCCTTGCCTTTGAAATCCACCTGCGGGTCTTCGTCGAGGTCGTTCACATAGACCGCCACGCAGGCGTCGAGAATCGGGTCGAGCGTCTCCCGAGGCGCACCGTCCAGAAAGAGCGTCACGAATGTGTCGATCTGTTCGGGCGAATAGACTTGATGCTGATCCAGTTCGGCTTTGAGCGTGTGCAGCTTGTTCGGGTCGGTCTCGCGGCTCAGGATCGTGGTGCGGTAATAATCGGCGAAGGACTGCTCGATGGTCTCGGCATCGTTCTGGAAATCGAGCACAAACACATCGCTCTTTTGCGGGTGCGCCCGGTTCAAGCGCGAAAGGGTCTGTACGGCCTTGATCCCCCAGAGCGCCTTGTCCACATACAGGGTGTGCAATAGCGGTTCGTCGTAACCGGTCTGGAATTTGTCGGCGCAGATCAGAAAGCGGTACGGGTCTTCCTGAATCCGCTGAGCGATGTCGTTGCCCGGAAAGCCATTCAGCTTCGCCTCGCTGACTTTCTCGCCGTGGTATTCCGGCTCGCCTGAAAAGGCGACAATGACCTGATACGGGCTTTTGAGTTCGGCGAGGTAAGCGCGAAAGGCGAAGAAATATTGAATCGCCTGCCGAATGCTGCCCGTCACCACCATCGCCCGCGCCTGCCCGCCGATCTTGCGCTGGCCGATCACCTGTTCGAGGAAGTGGTCAACCATGATCTCGGCTTTGTCGCGGATCGCCTTGCGATGGCTTTCCACATAGACGCGCAGCTTCTTGCGCGCCTTCTTGACATCGTATTCGGGGTCGCCGGCCACGGTCTTGGCCAGCCGGTAATAACTCTCCACTGGCGTGTAGTGCTTCAGCACGTCGAGGATGAAGCCCTCCTGAATTGCCTGCTTCATCGTGTAGCCGTGGAAGGGCCGGTGCTTTACCTCGCCACCTTCCGAATACGGTACGCCGAAAATCTCCAGCGTCTTGCTCTTCGGCGTCGCGGTAAAGGCGAAGTAACTGGCGTTGGGCAGCAGCTTGCGCGATTCGATGATGCGGTTGATCTTGTCTTCGGTAGTTTCGTCGTCCTGCTCCACGCCGCTTTCCGACAAGGCCATGCTCATCGCTGCCGTAGCGCGTCCGCCCTGGCTGGAGTGCGCTTCGTCGATGATGATCGCGAACCGGCCGCCACGATGTTCATCACCGATGCGGTCGAGTACTTCGGGAAAGGTCTGCACGGTGGAGATGATGATTTTCTTCCCGTCCTTGAGGAACTTTGCCAATTGCTCGATCTTCGAGCGGCCCGCACCTTCCTTCACCGCGCCGATGATGCTGCCGACCTGGGCAAAGTCTTTGATCGTTTGGCGGATTTGCTGGTCAAGCAGGCGACGGTCGGTGATGACAACGATTGAGTCGAACACCTCTGCTCCGTCTTTGCGCAGGCTGATCAACTGGTGCGCCAGCCAGGCGATGGAGTTCGATTTGCCGCTGCCCGCCGAGTGCTGGATCAGGTAGCGCTGGCCCGCGCCGTGTTCCTGCACATCGGCGAGGGTGCGGCGCACCACGTCGAGTTGATGGTAGCGGGGGAAGATCTGCACCTGCTTCTTTTTACTCGCCTTCGGGTTTTCTTTCTCCACAATCTGGGCGTAGTTCTCCAGAATCTCGGTCAACTGCGCCGGGGTGAGGATGCGCTTCCACAGGTAATCGGTTTTCAAGCCGTGTGGGTTGGGCGGATTGCCCGCGCCGTCGTTCCAGCCCTGATTAAAGGGCAGAAACCACGAATCCTTGGCCATGCCCTTGGCACCTTTGAGGGCGGTACACATGCGCACTTCGCTGTCGTCCACCGCAAAATGCACCAGGCAGCGGCCAAAGGCGAACAGCGTCTCGCGGGGATCGCGGTCGCGTTTGTATTGCTCCACCGCGTCGTCGACGGTCTGCTTGGTCAGGCTGTTTTTCAACTCGAAGGTGATCAGGGGCAGGCCGTTGATGAAGGCGCACAAGTCCAGCGCCCGTTTGGTTTGCTCGCGGCTGTAATGGAGTTGGCGGGTGATGCTGAACCGGTTGGCGGCATGACGCGCTACCGCCTTGGCGTTGTCCGCCGAGGGCGTACCGTAGAACAGATCAAAATTCAGCGGCCCGTGCTTGATGCCCTTGCGCAGCACGTCGATTACCCCGCGCCGGGTGATCTCGCCTTGCAGACGGGCGAGAAACTTCTGCCGCGCCATGCTTTTGGGGTCGCGGTCATCGCTGATGCCCAGCTTGGCGTATTCGTGGGGCTGGGTGGCGCGCAGAAAGGTGAAGAGTTGCTCGGTATCGACCGCATACTCGCGGTCATAGGCGGCTGAGTGGCCGGCAAACCAGCCGGCGCTACCGTAAGCAGGCGCAGCCTCGGCCACACCGGTCGGCGCGCCGCTGGTCAAGCCATCGACGCCGGTCAGGTGCCGCATGATCAGCGTTTCGAGACCTTTTTCACTGGTGTCGGTTTTCATGCTTCGATGTCCTCGGGTTCAATGTCTTCCAGTGGCTCGTCGGGGGCAGGTTCGGCATCAGCGGGCAGGGCCGGAAGCTTGGCGGCAGCTTCGCGCACGTCCAGCTTGCCGGTCACGATGTCGGCGGTCAGGCGCGTGCGGTATTCCTGCATCAGCGCGATTTCTCGCTCGGTGCGGGCGATAGCGGTGTTGAGGTCTGCCGATTGCTCGCCAAGCCCTTTGAGAATTGCATCCTGCTCTTTGCGAGGTGGCAGCGGGATATGGATGGCCCCAAATCTGTCATTGTAGAGGCGCATGAATCCCG
>JAUPTV010000018.1 GCA_030917925.1 Pseudomonadota bacterium | reverse complement strand
TTTAGCCGCATGTGGCGCCAGTTTATTATCGGCAATGCCCATCGCGTATTTTTTACCAAGACGCTTGGCATATTCATCCCGCGAGAGATCTTTGAGTTGTTGCCCGCTCATCTTTGTGCCAAATTCCTTGATCGCAGTTTTACCAGTTGCCTTGACGCCTCCCTTGATTAAATTTCCCGCTAATTTACCGACGGGAATAGCGATGGTTACTACCTCTAAACCAAGGAAAAAAATATCAGACGCGCTGATCTCTCGACCTTGCGCCATTTTTTTAGCGGTGTAGTACGAACTGACAAAGGGAATCCACGTTTTCGGCCTACTGGGTTCAGGCTTCAACTCTTCTACCAATGCCGGACGACTAAGTCGATTGTAATAATCAAGCTTATCTACCCATCCGGATCGACAGGGTTGAGAAAAGTCTTCGGGACAGAACCCGGACAATTCGCTCAACACACTGGTCATTAACTCCCAATCAAAGTCATCGCGGCGTAGAAAATTAAATACCGCTGGTTCGCCAGCAAAACGCATCAGCGTCTCTACCGTTTTCTGACCGCCATTCTGCATTAACAGAATCACCGTCTTGTGCAATTCCTTTGGATAAGCCACATCGCCAAACAACAATTGCGCCGGAACTTCCGGCCCCCAATCCTTCAGCAGTGTTTCTCCTTCGGGCAACATCAGCACATCCCAAATCAGCGGTTCCGCAACCGTGACGGAAAACTCATCGCCTTGCACGGTGCGCATCAGACGTGGCCATAAAGTCGCCCGGAATTGCTCACGAAACGCGGTATCGCGCTCCATGCGCTGCCGAATAGCGCTGCCTTCAGTGATGATAAAACTGATGAGTTCAGCCAATTCATCATCCGACCGGTGAAGAACGCTACGCACTACTTCATCCAGCCAACGCGCATACTCCCGGCCAGCCGCCGTTTCATGGGGGAAAATGAACAAGGCCGATGCGCCAGGAATACCCCGTTGGGCCAGATGACAAATGGTCTGGCTATGCCGATCCAGCGCCTTGGCGAGCGCCAGCGCATCATCGGGCGCAGACTGGAAGGAATACTGCTGAGTCACATAGGGATAGCAAGCCTCGTCAGACAGCGTTTTAGCCAACAAACGAGGGTCTTCGGAACCGGCAAGCAGACCGGCCAGTTCGGGATGTTTTTGCAGCAGAAAGGCAAATTGCGGATATTTGCCCAAACGGCCCAGCCGCGCCAACTGTTCATTCAGCTCGCGGGGAGCGTTTTCAGCGAGACTAGCGAACCAATCCTGGTTTAGATCAACGACTTCGGTAGCCGTCTCTTCACCCCATCCCTGGTCTTGGAGCGCCTGAATCCAGGCCATAGTAGCTGCGGAACTGGAAGTTTCCGCGTTAGAGAAAGAAAAAGTGACAAATAAAATCAATAATATGATTAACTTTTTACCAAGGCAGTTTACCCCCCCCCCCGATTGTCACATAAAATATACATATTTAATCCTTCGAGCGTTAGTCTATGAAAAATTCAATACGAAAAACTGGTTTTCAGTGTAATGTTGAACTTGGCCATTTGCAACATTAAAAACTGGTCTATTGGCGTCGTTGGCGCTTCGCTACTGTACCCTGAGTCGAATGCACTGCATGATGTCGGTCAACAATCGGACATCAGTGATAACGATTTACCCGTCGTCACAACTTGCACCTACGCCCAGGCCCCCGCGTCCAGCAGCCTGGGCAACGCGCAACTGCATCTCCTGGTGCTACTCTACAGCGGGTGGGAACTGGTCAAGCGCGAAGCCGTGGCCATGGACACGGTGGTCTGACCGGGAACCCTTCGTGTAAAACAGGTTTCCAATCGGCTTAAACCGGCCAAGCGCTGGCCCGACAGTCGATGGAGTGAGTAGCGAATCGTGAATCAAGCATGGCTGAAGAAAATCCGGGTAGTGGTTTCACTGTTCTTTCTGGCGCTGATCACCCTGCTGTTTATTGATTTTGAGCGCATCGGCGAAACGCCTGCCGCCACCGTAGCGGTGTATCCGCAATTCATTCCCTCGCTGCTGAATTTCACCCAGACCCTGGCCTGGATCGCGACCGGCTTTCTGGCAGTGCTGGCGTTGACGCTGCTGTTTGGCCGGGTTTACTGCTCGATGATCTGCCCGCTGGGGACTTTGCAGGACATCATTATTCGCATCGCGGATAAAGTGCGCAAACCGCGCCGGGTCCGGTTCCGTTACCAGAAACCACATGACGCATGGCGCTATGGCGTGTTGGTGCTGACTGTCGGCTTGTTTCTGAGCGGCAGCATTCTCGCGGTCACGCTACTTGATCCCTTCAGCAATTTTGGCCGAATCGTTAGCGACCTGTTGCGTCCGCTCTACGTCGTCGCTCACAACAGTTTCGGTGAATTATTGAACAGCCTGGGCGTTCGCGGGCCGTTTCCGCTGCAATGGAAAGCGCCTTCGCCGGTCACGCTGATTTTTCCGGCGCTATTTCTTATCGGGCTGATCGGCATGACTGTGTTCAAAGGTCGGCTGTTCTGCAACACGCTCTGCCCTGTGGGCACGCTACTCGGGCTGATTTCGCGCTTCGCTCTGTTCAAAATCCGCATTCCCAAAGAAGCCTGCGTGCTGTGTACGCATTGTTCGACCGAGTGCAAGGCGGGCTGCATTCAGTTGAAAACGCTGGAGGTGGATTTCAGTCGCTGCGTGGCCTGCTTTAACTGTATTACCGTCTGCGATGCCCAGGGCATTGGGTATGCGCGGAAAGAGTCGTCGAACCACCCCGTCGCTACGCGCCACTCCTCCTTATCCAAGGAGAGGAAAACGCAGCAGGCATTGTCCAATGAGGGCGTATCACGGCGGGCGTTGTTGCATGGGGCGGCGGTTACGGTCATCGGTATCACGGGATTATCGGGATCGAGCAGCGGCGAGGCCAAGCCCCATAACCGCGTTCCCACAACGATAGCCACGACCCGAACGTTCCCCATCGCCCCGCCGGGTGCCGGGAATATTGCCCGCTTCAACGACCTTTGCACCGCCTGTCATTTGTGCGTCAGCGCGTGTCCTTATGGCGTATTGCAACCGGCCTTGCTGGACTATGGCCTGTCCGGGTTGCTGCAACCGCATCTGGATTTCGCAACCGGCTATTGCAGCTATGAATGCAATCGTTGCGGCGAAGTTTGCCCAACTGGCGCGATTGTGCCGCTGGAACTGCCCGCCAAGCAGACCGTGCAACTAGGCGTCGCCCACTTCATTCAGGAAAACTGCATCGTCTACACCGACCACACTGCCTGCGGGGCGTGTGACGAGTATTGCCCGACCAAAGCAGTCCACATGGTGCCCTACCGGGATGGCCTGACCATTCCCAAAGTACGTCCGGGGCTATGCGTCGGTTGCGGCGCTTGCGAGAATGCTTGCCCAACGCGGCCCCACCGGGCGATTTACGTCGAGGGACATCCCGCCCACCGACAAGCTCATCGGATAAATAAGCACAATGGGTTGAGGGTTCCCCTCCTTGGCCAAGGAGGGGGGGCGCGTTAGCGCTGGGGTGGTTCGGAAAATGTACCCGTCATCACGCCACAATCCCGCTCAACCGCAATAACGGCTCAATCTCGGGTTCCCGACCCCGGAACGCTACAAAACTGGCCAGCGCCGGACGCGAGCCGCCCACTTCCAAAATGTTCTCCCGAAACCGCGCCCCGGTCGCCGCGTTGAAAATCCCGCTCTCCTCAAAAGCGCTAAACGCATCCGCCGACAGTACTTCCGCCCACTTATAGCTGTAATAGCCCGCCGCATAACCGCCCGAAAAAATGTGCGTAAACGCATTGGGGAAGCGGTTCCAGTCCGGGGGGAAGATCACCGCAACCTGCTGACGCACCGCCTCCAGCACCTCGTACACCCGCCCGCCCTGCGCCGGATCATAGTCCCGATGTAACCGAAAATCGAACAGGCTGAACTCCAGTTGTCGCACCATCAGAATCCCGGCTTGAAAGTGCTTGGCCGCCAACATCCGCTGATAGAGTTCCTCCGGCAACGGTTCACCGGTTTGATAATGCCCGGCCAGTCCATCCAGCGCCTCCCGCGACCAGCACCAGTTTTCCATAAACTGGCTGGGCAATTCCACGGCATCCCATTCCACCCCGTGAATCCCGGCCACTGGCAGGTAGTCCACCGTGGTCAGCAGATGATGTAGACCATGGCCGAATTCGTGGAACATCGTCAGCACTTCGCCATGGGTCAGCAGCGCCGGATGGTTGCCGACCGGTGGCGTGAAGTTGCAGACCAGATAGGCAGCGGGCGTTCGCACGGTCTCCCCAATCCGTCGCCGCGCCAGACAGCCATCCATCCACGCCCCGCCCCGTTTGCCGGAACGTGCGTATAAATCCAGGTAAAACCGCCCGCGCTGCATTCCGGCAGCATCGACGATTTCGTAAACCTGTACGTCGGGATGCCAGACTTCTACCCCCTCCAACGGACGGATAGCCACGCCAAACAGGCGCTCGGCAACGGTGAACAGGCCGGGGAGCACCCGCGTTATCGGAAAGTAAGGCCGCAATTCTTCCTGAGAAAGCTGATAGCGATGCAGGCGCAGCTTTTCCGAGTAATAGCCGATGTCCCAGGTTTCCAGCTCCGGGGTGCCGAACTGTTCACGGGCGAAGGTCTGCAATTCAGCGAATTCCCGTTGCGCCTGCGGTTTGGCGCGGCGGGTGAGATCGTTGAGGAAGTCCAGCACCTGCTCCGGCGAATCCGCCATTTTGGTCGCCAGCGAGTATTCGCTGTAATCGCGGAAGCCCAGCAATTGCGCCAGTTCATAACGCAGCGCCAGAAGCTGCTCCATCACCGGATGGTTATCCCACTGACCGGCATTCGGTCCCTGATCCGAGGCGCGGGTGCAGTAGGCGCTATACATCTCCCGCCGCAGTTCCCGGTCATCCGCGTAATTCAGCACCGGCAGATAGGAGGGTAGTTCGAGCGTCAACAACCAACCGTCCAGTCCCCGTTGTTCCGCCGTTTGCCGGGCCAGCGCGCGGGCCGATTCCGGCAATCCCACCAGCACCGATTCATCGGTCAGATGTTTCGTCCAGCCCTGCGTCGCGTCGAGCACGTTTTCCGAGAATTTGGCGGCGAGTGACGACAGTTCCTGCTGAATATCCTTGTAGCGGGCGCGCTGTTCGGGCGGCAAGGCGATGCCGGACAGGCGGAAATCGCGCAAGGCATCGTCGATCACCTTGCGCTGGGCTGAATCAAGCCGGGCGTATTCCGGGCCACTGGCGATGCGCTGCCAGGCGTCGTACAAACCCTGATGCTGGCCCAGCTCAGTGTGATAGGCGCTCAGTTTCGGCAGACAGGCCTTATAGGCGGCGCGTAACTCGGGGGAATCCTGCACCGAATGGAGATGGCTGACCGGCGACCAGACCCGGTTCAACCGGTCGTCAATCTCTTCGAGCGGCTGGATCAGGCTATCCCACATCGGTTCAACGTTCGCCGCCAGTAATTGTTCAATCGTCGTGCGGTTTGCGGCCAGCAGATGATCAACCGCCGGTTCAATGTGTTCCGGCTGAATGGCGGCAAAAGAAGGGAGATCTATCGCGGTCAGTAAGGGGTTGGTCATCGGGGGTTAATCCTGAATGTTTAAGCACATTAATTCTGGTTCTTCGAGAGCAGCTTCAACGACGATGCGGCCCATACCGTCAATCCTCCTGATTTATGGTGATTTCCCGTACCCAGACTAAAGTACGGTTATTAACCGGCATGGGGTAATCCTGCTGAAAGCGCAGGCCGTTATCCCGCGCAAGTTGATCGAGATCCTCAAAATCCCGAATCCCGCTGGCCGGGTCGCGGCATTTCAGTGCCGCGTCGAATTGGGCATTACTGGCGCTGGTGTAGCGACCGCCATAGTTAAACGGCCCATACAGGCAGAATGCGCCGCCGGGTTGCAGCACTCGGCCCACGCCCCGGAATAATCCTTCCACCGCGAGCCAATGCATGATGTGTGTGGTGTTGGCGGAAAAGACGCCCGCCGCCTGGGTGATCGGCCAGGATTCACGACAGGTATCGAGTTCCAAAGGCAGGCGCAAATTGGGTAAATTCGCCTCGCTAATCCAGAGCCGGATACCGGGCAAGTAGTCTGCCTGATCGGTTGGTTGCCAGCCCAGATGCAGCAAATTCGCCGCAAAGTGAACAGCGTGTTGCCCGGTGCCCGCGCCGATCTCCAGAATCAAACCCGGTTCTTTAAAAACTTCCCGCAGCACGGCCAGTATCGGTTCCTTATTCTGCTCACAGGCTTCCGAATAAGGCCTAACGCCATAGTTAATAGACTGCATCATCTGTACCTATGTCAGTATCACTATCAGCCGCAAAATTGGCTTTGCTGCGCAGCAGGCGCTTGATGGCCCCATCAAATATAATCAGTCGGCGCATTGTTAATGATCTCCAAGTCAAATCCCCCCCATCACCTCGCTCAGTCGGGTCACGCCACGCGCTTCCAGCCCCTCCACCCGGCTGCCTTTCCGGGGCAGATTGGCGCGGGGCACAATCGCCTGTTTAAACCCGTGCTTCGCCGCTTCCCGCAAACGTTCCTCACCATTCGGCACCGGGCGAATTTCCCCGGCCAGGCCCACTTCCCCGAAGGCCACCAGATCGGTCGGCAAGGGTCGGTCGCGGAAGCTGGACAGCGCCGCCAGTAACACCGGCAGATCCGCCGCCGTCTCATTGATCCGCACCCCGCCAACAGCGTTGACGTAGACATCCTGATCGTACATCGCCACTCCGCCATGCCGGTGCAACACCGCCAGCAGCATCGCCAACCGGTTTTGCTCCAGGCCCAGCGTCACCCGGCGCGGGTTGCCGCCATGGCACTCATCCACCAGCGCCTGAATTTCCACCAGCAACGGCCGGGTGCCTTCGCGGGTCACCATGATCACGCTGCCCGGCACTGGCGTATCGTGGCGGGAGAGGAAGATCGCGGAGGGATTGCTGACCTCTTTCAATCCGTCCTCGGTCATGGCGAAGACGCCCAATTCATTCACCGGCCCGTAGCGATTTTTCACTGCCCGCAGCACCCGCAACCGCCCGCTGGGATCGCCCTCGAAATACAGCACAGTATCGACCATGTGTTCAAGAACGCGCGGTCCGGCTATCGCCCCTTCCTTGGTGACGTGGCCCACCAGGAACAGCGCAGTCCCGGTCGCTTTCGCATACCGCACCAGTTGCGCCGCACTCTCGCGCACTTGCGCCACCGAACCGGGAGCGGATTGCAGGCGCTCGGTGTACACGGTCTGGATTGAGTCAATGACCATCACCCGGGGCTGTTCAACCTCGGCGGTCGCCAGAATCCGCTCCACATTGATTTCCGGCAACAGTCGCAGATGGTCGCGGGACAAATGCAGACGCTGGGCGCGCAGGCTGATTTGCTGGGGGGATTCTTCGCCGCTGACGTACAAAGTGCGGTCGCGCTCGGCCAATACGGCCTGCACCTGCAACAGCAACGTGGATTTACCGATGCCTGGATCGCCGCCGATCAGCGTGACCGAACCCTGCACCAGCCCGCCGCCCAGCACCCGATCCAGCTCCCCATTCCCGCAGGTCTGGCGGATTTCCGCGCTGGCGTCCACTTCCGAAAGTACTCGGACTTCCCCGGCCGCTGCGCCCGCGTAACCGGCGAACTTGACCGCGCTCTTGCCGGGGGGTGGCGCTGCTGGCGCTTCCTGCATCACATTCCAGGCGCCGCAGTCGCCGCACTGGCCGGACCACTTGCTGGCTTGTGCGCCACATTCCGTGCAAACGTAGATCGTGCGGGCTTTGGTCACTGCGCCAGATTACTCCGGGATTGATCAACGGGCTGAACCGTTTCCACTCTGACCCGTGCAGTAATTCCACACGTCAACTCATAGGAGATCGTACCGGCGGCCTGGGCGATGCGCTCCACCGGCAGCCCCTCGCCCCACAGCACCACCGGATCGCCGATCCGCGCCTCGGGATGCTGGCGCAAATCCACGGTGATCATGTCCATCGACACCCGGCCAATCAGCGCCGCCTCGCGGCCATTGATCAGCACCGGCGTCCCCGATGGCGCATGACGCGGATACCCGTCGCCGTAACCCACTGCCGCCACACCAACATCCATATCTTCGGGACAGGTCCAGGTTCCACCGTAACCGACCGGCTCGCCTTGCCGGAGGCGATTGATAGCTATCAATTGGGTCTGGAAGGTCATCACCGGACGCAAACCTTCGTCAACGGCCAGACTGTCTGCAAACGGGGAAGCGCCATACAGCATGATGCCGGGCCGCACCCAGTCAAAATGGGTCTGTGGCCAGCCCAGAATGCCTGCGGAATTGGCCAGGGAGCGAGCGCCGGGGAGTCCCTTCGTTGCCTGTTCAAAGACCTGTAATTGCTGAAGGGTCACGTCACAATCGCGTTCATCCGCCCGCGCCAGATGACTCATCAGGCTCATCCCTGGCGCGACCGCTGAACAGTCCGCCAACCGCCGGAACAGTTCTGGAACCTGAGCCGGATTCAGCCCCAGTCGGTGCATCCCGGTATCGATTTTCAGCCAGACCCGCACCGGCCGATTTAACCGGGGGGACATCTCCAGCATCCGCACCTGATCCAGATGATGAATGGCGATATTCAGGCCATATCGGGAGCAACGAGGCAATTCCGCCGCTTCAAAAATCCCTTCCAGCAGCAAAATTCGCTGGCGAATGCCTGCCCGGTACAGGATCTGCGCTTCGTCAATGGACGCAACCGCAAAGGCGTCAGTCTGGGCATCATTCAGGGCGCGGACGACCCGCATCAACCCGTGTCCGTAGCCATTGGCCTTAACTGCGGCCGCCACCCGCCGGCCGGGGGCCGCCGCCCTTACCCGTCGCAGATTGTGAACCAGCGCCTTCAGATCGAGGCGCACTGTGGTTGCTCGACTCATGACCGGAACCTGTGGAGTAGGATTCGGGAGCATAACTCTCGAAGCGGGTGTATTTGCCCAGAAACGTCAGATTAAACTTGCCAATAGGGCCATTGCGTTGCTTGCCAATAATGATTTCAGCAATGTTTTTTTCAGCGGTTTCCGGATTGTAAACTTCATCACGGTAAATAAAACAAATCAGATCAGCATCCTGCTCGATCCCGCCCGATTCCCGTAAATCCGACATGATCGGACGTTTATCACCGCGTTGTTCCAAGGTACGATTGAGCTGCGACAAAGCCAGCACCGGTACGGACAATTCCTTGGCCAGAGCCTTGAGCGAACGGGAAATTTCCGAAACCTCGGTCGCCCGGTTTTCATTAGTGCCGGGGATCGCCATCAATTGCATATAGTCCACGACAATCAATCCCAGCCCCCCCTCCTGCCGGTGCAACCGCCGCGCCCGCGCCCGTAATTCATTCGGACTCAAGCTGGAACCGTCATCAATAAACAGGCGCGTCGCTGACAACATACTCACTGCCGACGTCAACCGCGCCCAGTCCTGATCGTCCAGTTGCCCGCTGCGCACCCGCTGTTGCTCAATCCGCCCCAGCGAAGACATCAACCGCATGATCAAGCTCTCGCCCGGCATTTCCATGCTGAACACCGCCACCGCACAGTTGACATGAATAGCGGCGTACTCGGCGATATTCATCGCGAAGGCCGTTTTACCCATCGAGGGTCGGCCTGCCACGATAATCAATTCGCCGGGTTGCAAACCCGCTGTCATCTGGTCAAAATCTGCCCAACCGCTCGGTAGCCCGGTGACCGGGCTATCGCTCTGGAACAGCATATCGACCCGTTCCACCGTGCGCGCCAACAAGTCCTTGATGTTGGCGAACCCCCCCCGCGCCCGCGCCCCCCGTTCTGCAATGGCGAACACCCGCTTCTCGGCGTCGTTCAATAAATCCTGGCTGTTGCGCCCCTGAGAATCGTAGGCAATGTCCGCAATCTCGGTCGCGGTGCGGATTAAATCACGGCGAATCGCCCGTTCCCGGATAATCGTGGCGTAGGCGCGGACATTGGCGGCGCTGGGCGTCTCCCGGGCAAGATGGTAGACATACTGCATCCCTCCCGCGTCTTCCAACTGGTGGTGCGCTTCCAACCATTCAAACACGGTTACATGGTCAAAGGGCTTGCTTTCTTCGGCCAGATGGCGGATGGCGCTGAAGATCATCCGGTGATCGTTGCGATAGAAATCGTGTTCATCCAGTTGATCGGCTATCTGATCCCAGGCGGTATTCGCCAGCATCAACCCGCCCAACACCGCCTGCTCGGCCTCCAAAGAATGCGGCGGCGTCCGCAACGCCTCAGCGGCGGGGTCCTTGCGATAGGGAAACGGGGAAACCGGCTGCATAGCGGAATGAGGTCGGAAATCAGGATTGGAATGTAATTATAGCAACCGATGAATGAACACCCGATCCACCATGATTTCCACGGGTCGAAAATCGGGGATCGGAATATGGATTATAGAATCTCAAGCGGATGTGCAACCGGCCAGGCCACTCCGGTCAAAACCGCCAAACCACGGGCAGCGGCGGTTCACCGCCCCCACCCGTGATCCACTCAGGCTTCAGCGATGACGTTGACCCGAATCTGCGACTTGACCTCGGGGTGCAGGTGCAGATCGACATCGTATTCACCAATCTGGCGGATCGGCCCGGTCGACAGCCGGATTTCCTGCTTCTCCAGTTCAATGCCGGCCGCCGCGACCGCATTGGCAATGTCGGCAGCCCCGACTGAACCAAACAACCGGCCTTCCGTACCGGTTTTCACCGACAGCGTCACAATCAGTTCCGCCAATTGCTCGGATCGCGCCCGCGCCCGCGCCATCTGCTCGGCGGCCACGCGCTCCAACTCGGCGCGACGTGCCTCGAACCGGGCAATATTCGCCGGGGTTGCGGTCGTCGCTTTGCCCTTGGGAATGAGATAGTTCCGGGCATAGCCGGGCTTGACCTTGATCCGGTCGCCCAAAATGCCCAGTTTATTGATTTTTTCCAGCAGGATGATTTCCATGTTTCAGGCTCCGATAGTCAATGGCCAGCGCTTAATGCCGGTCGCAGAACGGCAGCAACGCCAGAAACCGGGCGCGCTTGATCGCGACGGACAGTTGCCGCTGATAGCGGGCCTTGGTGCCGGTGATTCGGCTCGGGACGATCTTGCCGGTCTCGGTGATGTAGTTCTTCAGGACAGCGATGTCCTTGTAGTCAATTTCCTTGACGCCTTCGGCAGTGAAACGGCAAAACTTTTTACGACGGAAAAAACGTGACATGGTCTTGGTCCTTAACAATCATTCAGTCTGCAAAACATCGATCTGGGCGGCGTGCAACACCAACCCGCGCTCTTCACGGTAATTGGCGCGGCCAACGAAGCCCTGCACCCGCACCCGCACCCCCGGCGATAACTGTTGCGCCGTTTGGGCCAGTCTCTCGCCACAGGCCACGACCGGAATCCGGCAACGCACCTCACGCGATAACCCGGCTTCCATCTGCCCGGAATGGTGATCGAGCAGAAAACGGCCAATTCGTATCCCGGCGGGCGTCGTGCACACATCGCTGGATTCAGCGACTTGACCGGCAATGATCAGGCAGTTGTCAGCGGATGGCGCGGACGGCGGCATGGGAGTGCCCGGGGTGCGACTCAAGCCGCGTCGTCCTCGATCTCGAGGTCGTCGTCGGTATCATCACGGTCATGGCGCACGCGATCTTCACGATCCTCACGATCTTCGCGATCTTCTCGTTCAGGACGCTCATCGCGGGACCGGATTAACGGCGAGGGTTCGGTATCGGGGCCATCGCGCTGGATGATCAGGTTGCGGATGACCGCATCGTTGAAGCGAAACGCGCTTTGCAACTCATCCAGTACCGTGGAGGCGCATTCGATGTTCATCAACACATAGTGAGCTTTATGAATCTTGTTGATGGGGTAAGCCAGTTGACGCCGGCCCCAGTCTTCCAGACGATGGATATGGCCGCCATCTTCCTCGATCAGCGCCCGATAGCGCTCGACCATGGCGGGAACCTGTTCGCTCTGGTCGGGATGGACCATGAACACGACTTCGTAATGTCTCATGCAGACTCCTTACGGATGAAAGAAGCCTCCCGCGGCGCGGTGAGGCAAGGAGAAGCGGTCCGGCAGACCGCAAAGGGAGGCTATCTTAGGCGGAAAGGCCGAGAGGCGCAATGTTGCGCTATAATCTGCTTCTTCACCCGAACCTGGATTCACTGGCTATGGCGTTTTGGCAGCATCTGCGTGAAGACATTACCTGCGTATTCGACCGCGATCCGGCGGCGCGTAACGTCTTTGAAATCCTCACCTCCTATCCCGGCATCCATGCGATCCTGTTGCACCGGCTGAATCATGCGCTGTGGAACCTCGGTCTGAAGTGGCTGGCGCGGTTTCTGTCCACCTTTGCCCGCTTGCTGACCGGTATCGAAATCCATCCCGGCGCGAAAATTGGCCGACGGTTTTTCATTGATCACGGCATGGGCATCGTCATTGGCGAAACGGCGGAAATTGGCGATGACTGTACGCTGTACCAGGGCGTGACGCTGGGTGGCACCAGTTGGAACAAGGGCAAGCGCCATCCGACGCTGGGGCGGAATGTGGTGATCGGTGCCGGTGCCAAGGTGTTAGGGCCGTTCACCGTCGGCGACAACGCCCGGATTGGCTCAAATTCGGTAGTCATCAAGGCGGTGCCGGCAGGAGCGACGGTGGTCGGGGTGCCGGGCCGGGTGGTTGAAGCGGGGGGCGCTGAAGATGTCCGCCGCGAAATCGCCCGCAAACTGGGATTCGACGCCTATGGGGCGACGCCGGATTTGCCTGATCCGGAAGCCCACGCGATTAACCAGATGCTGGATCATTTGCAGGCGCTGGATCGCACCGTCCGCCATTTGTGTCAAACCTTGCGCGAGGCCGGCATTGAACCCGGTGAGCTTTATCTGCGCGAACTGCAAGGCTGTGAACTGCATTCCGCGGCCAGTCCCGAGTGCTGGTCTGAGCAAAACCGGGGTGGTGCGGTCAAAGCAGAGCCATAGGCCACGGTGATGCTGGAACTCAGCGCCGCCGCCCGGGAGCATTTCACCCATCCTCGCCATGCCGGTCAGTGGCTGCCGGAAACACCGGGTATCGCCACAGCGTGGGTAGAATTGCCGACCAGCGGCGAAGTTTTACAATTGCAGTTACGCATCGAAAATGGCGTGATCGTTGATGCGCGGTTTAAGGCCTACGGTTGCGGCTGGCTGATTGCCTGTGGTTCGCTGCTGATGGAGCAGATTATTGGACAACCGCTCGCGAATGCTGCGCAATTCCGGCATCACGCGCTGGTGGAAGAGCTGACTGCGCCACCGGAAAAACTCCATTGTGCGGTGCTGGCGGAAACCGTACTGCAGAAGGCGCTGAATTCGCCCTTTACTCCAACCCCTCTTCCAGTGAACGAGGGGCGTCAATAGTTATTTATGAAGGAGATGCTGATGATTACCCTGACTGAAAAAGCAGCGGATCGCGCTCGAACCTATCTGGCGAAACCGGGCAAGGCCGAGGGCTTGCGGCTGGGCATACGCAATACCGGTTGCTCGGGTTATATGTATGTGGCGAAATTGGCGGAACAGATTGAGCCGGATGATCAGGTGTTTGAATCGCAAGGCGTCAAAGTCGTGGTCAACGCCAGGGACCTGCCCTATCTGGACGGCATGGAAGTGGATTACGCCAAATCGGGACTGAATGAGGGGTTCCGCTTCAATAATCCCAACGCCAAGAGCGCCTGCGGTTGCGGCGAAAGTTTTAGCGTTTGAAACGGCTGTCTTTCGTCCACCCACCGCGCCGGATCTCTGGTTTCCGTTTATGACAACCCATCCTGATGCGCTGATCGTATCCGATTATGTTGTGTGCGCGACCTTGCGCAAGGTCGCAGATGTTTTTAGCGTTGATCTGCTCTGGACGCGGGAACGGGGCGGTCCGGAAGGCGTCGCCTTGCTGGAGGCGCTCCGGCGGCATCCGCGCACACCGCGCACCCGTCAGCACCGGGAAACCTATTACAGTCAGGTGATTGTCCGGGTTCCCGAACGCGATTATGTCCGCGATGACCGATTGGAAGATGGTCTGGGGCGGCGCACCCTGTTGCGGGAATTGTCGCGCCTGCATGAACAGGAATTCGGTCGTCTGCTGGCCGAAAACGCCGGGATTCGTTACCGGATGGAGCCGGATTCGACTCTGCGGCCCGGCGAAGCGCAGTTTTTGTTCGGGCGGGCGATTTATGCGCCAACGTCCGGCGAGACGTCGATGTTTCGGATCGAGGCGGCAGCGGAAGGGCGTGATGAATGGCGGGATTTGGGGCCGATTTATCCTGGCCAGCGGCTAACGCTATTAAATGGCGACCGACGGGCCAGTAGCTTTCCGGTCATCGCCTGGCCGTTCGTCAGCGGCGAATCGGTGTTATTGATGGTGCGCGCCGAACCGACCATGGCGGTGGATGTGGTGGCTGAGCCGCCCGGTTGTCTGAATCTGACCAGTGACGACGCCGGTGGATTTCTGGCCCGTGATCGCCGGAATCGAGGACTGCGGTTGCGGGTAACGGCACCGGCAAGCCGTCGAGAGCTATCGGATTCACTGGAACTGACGTCGGTTAAAGTCGAAGAAGTGGCCGCTTCGGTTGCTGAGGTTGCTGAGGTTGCTGAATCACTGGAGCCGGTACTGGAGCCTGAACCCCCGGTGACCCCGGTGAATGAGGATTACCCGCAGATGGATCACCGGGGGCGGCGCGAACCGGTGCTGGGCATGGCCATGGAGTTAACGGGGGATGAAGTGAAGCTGTCCATGCCGGTAACGCCACACCCGCCTCCCGCGCCAGTAACGCCACCCGCACTGCCTGCGTCGCCTGCGTCGCCTGCACCACCAACACCACAGATTGCATCGGGTATCGATCAACAAACCTGGATTCCCCGGCGACCCACTGCTCGTCTGCAAGTGCTCGGCGTCGCTTTGCAACGATTATCGACTTATGCGACGGCGGGCATCAGCGACTGGCGGCTCAGTTTCAACCATACCGGCGGACTGGTTCTGGATGCGCATCCGGAGGCTGCGGCCTGGTTGCGGATCGATAGCCTGGACCGAATCTTTGGCGAAGTCGCCGGCGCATCCACACCTTTGAATCTGCCGGGTGCGTGGCGACCGTTTCCAGAGCTGGCGCTGGAATTTCATGCTGTTCCCCAGCCCATGGCCGGACATTATCTGGGCTGGATGCGCTTGCCGACGCCACTGGATTTGCCCGTATCGCAGGGGCGAGCAGTCAGCTTTGGCCGGGGTTCCGAGGCGGATATCGCGCCCCGGTTGCTGGCGGATCCACGTTCACTGCGCTGGGAAGGCGATCCTGCCAAAACCGGGGGGATTAGCGCCGAGTACCTGGGCCTGTCCCGTCGCCATCTCTGTCTTCAGGCGCGTCGTGACGATTGGTGGGTGCAACTGGAAAGCCAGAATATGCCGGTCTATCGGCTGACGTTATCCGGTGAGTTGCTGGATGTGCTGACGCCAGGAGTGAATACCGCTACCGAGGCCAAACCGGGAGAATTGCTGGTCGTCGGGGGCTATGTACTGGCGCTGGGAGCCGTGGGATAAGGCCCATTTTACGGGCCCTTATCCTTGAGCGCCTGGCTCTTCATGCGGGCGGAATCAAAAAATCCGGCATTAACCGCTTCAACGGCGGCAATCGCGAAATTCAGGTTCTGGCCGACCTTCGCGCCCATCGTGGCGATGCCAATCACCGTTCCATCGCCCAGAATGACCGGGCCGCCGCTGTTGCCAGGGCTGATCGGCGCGGAAATCTGGATATAGCGCACTCCGTCAATTTCACGCAATCCGCTGATAATGCCGTTAGAAAACGTGCCTTCCAGACCGTAGGGGTTGCCAATGACAAAAACGTCCAGACCAATCAAACCCTGATGGTAGGTTTTGTTCAGCACGAAACTGTCCGAGCTTTTCAGCGAAGTTTCCAGTAGCGCCAGGTCGGGTTTACGGCTCTGCCGGCGAACCCGGGCGACTGATTCCTGATCGCCGCACCGCACCGCCAGATTGCCCGCCTTCTCGATCACATGAGCATTGGTAATCACCAGGCCATCCGGCGAAACCAGCAGACCGCTGCCCAAATCGGTCATCTTGCCATTTCGGGAGGTCACGATCAGACAGGTGAGGGGAATGCTGCGCCGGTAAATCTGTTGTCGGGGATTTTCCTGATCCGGCGACTGCGGGTGGGAAGCGCCCCTTGGAGAATTAGGATTCGTGCTGGATGGCGGCGAGTTCGGCGGATCAGGGGATTGGAGCGTGGAAACTGGCGCAGCAGCGGTCGGCGGCTGAATCACTTGCAAGGCTTGCAGGGCGCTAATCCGTACCGTATCCACACTGTCAGTCGTCGCCAGTTGTCGCAGTTGTTCCAGCACTTGTGGCTGATTCCGGGCGAAGCGGTGCGCATTGGCGAATGCGCCAGCGGCTCTGGGAATGTCGCCCGTTTGCCCATAGGCTTGACCCAGCGTCAGCCAGGCCGGGGAACGCGCCGATGCCAAATACAGGGTATAGACCGCCAGCCGTTCGGCTTCCCGGGGACGGTTCAGCCGCAGGTAGGTCAACGCCAGGTGGTGGGCAATATCGGCATCAACTGGGTCAGCGATAAAGGCTTGCCGGAATGCCGCCAACGCATTTTTCAAGTCGCCGCGCCCCAGATGCTCCTGCCCTTGCTGGCTGAACGGACGAGCTTGTAGCGCATCGCCTGGCGCTGGCCGCTGCTGATTTTCCAACTGTTCATGAAAGGTCTGAACGCTGACGGCATCGTTGGCACCGGCAAAAATAATCATCTGCTGGACGTAGTAGTCGATGGTTTCGTACTGACCGGCGGCAGCGGGCAGGGTCGTCGCCAGCACGATGGTCAGCATCAGTAAATTTCGCAGCGCCAGCGCAATTCTGAACAGAAGCATGACATCGATCAACGAAACAGGGTGGGATTGTTCGGCAGGGGCGGGACAATCGGCGACTGCACCGGCAGTTGGTGCAATCGCAGCGTACCCAGAGCGGCATTGCGCAGGGTGTCCGACGCCTCATTTTCGGCGATGTAGCGCAGTATTTCTTCAGCCCGCATCGAATTTTGGGCGTAGCGGTAGGTATTCGACAGCGCGCCTATCGTCCGCCGTTCGTCGTTTTGCAGGCCATAGACCTGGGCCAACTGGAACCAGGCCACCGCCCGCGTCGGCTCCAGCGCCAGGGCTTGCTGCAAGGCGCGATCCGCATCAGTGAACTGGTTGAGTTTGCGATAGAGCAACCCCAGATGGTTGAAGGCGTCAACATTACCAGGGTCCGCCTGGAGCGCTTTCTGGAACTCGCTGAGCGCCGCATTCAGATCGTCCCGCTGCAGGGCGGCTTGTCCCTGCTGGAGCGCGGTGCTGGCGGCGGCTGGATCAGAGGCAACGGGGCGCGGGTTTTGCTCCAGCATCCGCTGCATGGTTTCAACCGCTTGCGGGTTATTAGCGGCTGCCAGATCGATCATTTGCTGCACGAAGAAGCGGTTGCGCTCACTGGTTTCCTGGGCGAACCCTGGGCTGGCGGCCAGCCAGGACGCCAGGATCAGCGCCAGTATTCGGCAAGCGGGGTTCATAGGTTCTTGATCGCGTCGTATTGCCGTTCCAGACTGAGCTGCCGGGTTTCAGCCTGCTGAGCGGACATTTGGCCCTGGTCAAGCTGGATCTCGAACTGCTCAATATTGCGCGTCAACTGCTGCTGTTTGCGCCGCAACTCGGCGGTGCGCTGTTCGGTAGCTGATTTGGCGCGTTGCATCTGGGCAATCTGCCGGGCAATCGCCTGATTCCTGGCCTTGAGTGAAGCGAGTTGACGGCGCTGGGCCGCGACTTCATCGGCTTTCATTTGCCGTTCGGTTTCCAGCGCCGCGCCCTCTTCACGCAAGGCGCGCAACTGATTCAGCGACTCATCGCGCTCACCCTGCAGGGCCTGTTGGCGCACTTCGTAGTCGCCGGCCGCCAACCCGCGCACCCCACCGAAAAAGCCGCCGGTATGCGGATCGTTGGTTGGGTCAGCGGCGCAACCACTGAGTAATAGCAGGCCGAAAAAACTGCTGGAAATCATGATGGTTTTCATGGATGCCTCCTGATTCCCGGAACGCTGCGCCCCATTCGGAAATGTGGAACCGGGAACATGCGTTCAGATCGACATGCGGTCGTAGATGCTCTCCAGAGAGACCACATTCTGGCTGGCTTGCTCGCGGGTCGCCTTAAGTTGCGCCAAATTAGCCTCCAGTTGCCGAGTGTACTGATCCTCTGGGCCACGCTTCTGTTGCGACTCCCGATGAACCTCGGCAGCGTCAGCCAGTTGTTTTTCAACCAGGGAGTTAACCTGTCTGGCTTGAGCCAGTTGTTTCTCCATGCTGGCTTTTTTTCCAGTCAGCGCATCGCCCGAGAGGCGTCCGGCCCGATATTCTCCGGCCAGTCGTTGTGATTCACGGTCCAGTCGGATAATGTCTGCATAGATTTGATCATTCTGGGCGTCGGCTTCTCGGATAAATTCCTGGTTACGGTGGATTTCTGCAACCAGAAAATCTTCTTCACTGGCGTACTGCGCCTTGCGCTCAGCGATGGAACTACCGATGCCCGCGCCAATCAGACCGCCGGCGGCCGCGCCAATAAGTGCGCCGGTGGCTTTATTGTCGCTGACGGCGGCACCCAGCAGTCCGCCGAGTACGGCACCAAATATCGCACCTTGCGCCACTGTAGCCTGTTGGTCGTTCGTAGCGTTATCAGGACTGGTCGCGCAACCGGGCAGCAGCACGGCGATGACCAGCGGGATCAGCAGTTTTTTTTCAGAATGGCAGGTAGACATGGGGCCTCTCGTCCATAATAAGTTATGGGTCTGCTTTTGAAATCAGGAACATTCTGGTAGTCAGCGCGATGGAAATCAATGCCATTGGCCTGATTGGCGCGATGCCAGGTTTCCGCTCATCGTCTGTGGGAAGATTCATGCCACGAATGTCGGAAATTGCCGTAAAATTTACCCTCAGCCAGGCGCTCTACCCTCGAACGTCGGCTTTGTTTTCAGCCTTCGTGGAGTTTTTCTCATGCCCGACTATCGTTCCCGTACAACCACCCATGGCCGTAACATGGCTGGTGCCCGCGCCCTGTGGCGAGCCACCGGCGTCAAGGATGGCGATTTTGGCAAGCCGATCATTGCCATCGCCAATTCTTTCACCCAGTTTGTCCCCGGCCATGTCCACCTCAAGGATCTGGGGCAACTGGTCGCCCGCGAGATCGAGCAGGCGGGTGGCATCGCCAAAGAATTCAATACGATTGCGGTCGATGACGGTATCGCCATGGGTCACGGCGGGATGTTGTACTCCCTGCCCTCGCGTGAATTGATCGCTGACGCGGTGGAGTACATGGTCAACGCCCACTGCGCCGATGCGCTGGTGTGCATCTCCAACTGCGACAAGATCACCCCCGGCATGTTAATGGCGGCCATGCGCCTCAATATCCCGGCCATCTTTGTTTCCGGCGGGCCGATGGAAGCCGGGAAAACCCGGTTGGCCGGCCAGGAGGTCAAACTGGACCTGGTGGATGCCATGGTCACCGCTGCCGATGATCAGGTCAGCGACGAAGACGTGATCCAGATTGAACGTTCCGCCTGCCCGACCTGCGGTTCCTGTTCCGGGATGTTCACCGCCAATTCCATGAACTGTTTGACCGAGGCGCTGGGCCTGAGTTTACCCGGCAACGGTTCGCTGTTGGCCACCCATGCGGACCGTCGGGAACTGTTCCTAGAAGCGGGTCGGCGGATTGTGGCGCTGACTCGCCGCTACTACGAACAGGGTGATGAATCGGCATTGCCGCGTGGCATCGCCACCTTTGAAGCGTTTGAAAACGCCATGCGCCTGGACATCGCGATGGGCGGTTCGACGAATACGGTGTTGCATCTGCTGGCGGCGGCTCAGGAAGGCGGCGTGGATTTCACCATGCGCGACATTGACCGGCTGTCGCGGCAAACCCCCAATCTGTGCAAGGTCGCGCCCGCAACCCAGAAATATCACATGGAAGACGTGCATCGGGCTGGCGGCGTCATCGCTATTTTGGGTGAACTGGACCGGGCCGGGTTGCTGCATCGTCAGGCGCGCACCGTGCATAGTGAAACCCTGGGCGCGGCGCTGGATGACTGGGACATCGCCCGATCCACAGCGGCGGATGAGGCACGGTTGCGCTATTCGGCCGGTCCAGCCGGCATTCCCACTCAGGAGGCGTTCAGTCAGAACACCCGCTGGCCGAGTCTGGATGTGGATCGCGAGAACGGTTGCATCCGCGCTCAGCTCCATGCCTATTCCCAGGATGGCGGGCTGGCGGTGTTGTACGGCAATCTGGCCGAAGAGGGCTGTATCGTCAAAACCGCAGGCGTCGACGAGCACAATCTGGTCTTTCAGGGGCCGGCGCGGATCATGGAGAGTCAGGAAGATGCGGTCAGCGCCATTCTCAGCGGACGCATCCAGGCCGGCGATGTGGTACTGATTCGCTACGAAGGACCGCGCGGCGGGCCGGGGATGCAGGAAATGCTGTATCCGACCAGCTATCTGAAATCCAGGGGACTGGGCAAAGTCTGTGCGCTGATCACCGATGGCCGCTTTTCCGGTGGCACGTCGGGACTCTCCATCGGCCACGTTTCGCCAGAAGCGGCGGAAGGCGGTCTGATCGCGCTGGTTAAAGAAGGCGACCGGATCGAAATTGATATTCCCCGTCGGCGCATTCACCTGGCTGTGGACGATGAAGTCCTGCAACAGCGGCGGACGGCGATGGCGGGGGTATGGCGGCCGGTCAACCGGCAACGGTCGGTGTCTGCCGCGTTGCGGGCCTATGCCGCCATGACGACCAGCGCCGCCCGAGGGGCTGTGCGCGATGTCAGTCAAATCGAAAGCATTAAATTTTAAGTACTTGGGAGATCAATATTCATGAGTCAGGCGAAAGGTCAGGACAGCCAGCGTCTCAAACTGGCCAACCACCTCAAGCTGATCGAGGATTTGTGGCAGAAACTGTACTACGTCAAGTGGAACCCCAAATCCTTCGCCATGCTGGCCCGTCTGGCCCAGGATATGGTGCAGAATGCCCAGGAGCGGGATGATGCGCGCTTGCGGGATCTGGTCACGCAATTGGGGCAGCATGTCAAGTATTGCGCCGGCATCAACGGAATGCTGGCCGAATCCGAACGACAGCGGCTGACCGCGTTGATCGATGCGTTGCGGTTTATCCTGACGACCGGCGACAGCCTGAGCGACGAACCCCGGACCCGGCCGTTGCTGGCGGCGCAGCCGGAAATTTTCCTCATCGTTCCTGGTGAGAGACCCTCGTTATTGACCAAACTGGAAGATTCCGGCTATCGGGTGCGCCATTTCAGCACATTGACCGAGGCCGACGAGCAATTGCACGGGCGAATGCCTGGCGCGGTGATCGTCGATGTGGATTTTCCCGAGGGCATGGAGGCGATGCTGTCAATGATTGCGGCCCTGCGCGCCGAAACCGGTTTTCGTGCGCCGGTGCTGTTTCTGGCTGAGCGTAATGATATGGCCGCACGGTTGGATGCGGTCCGAGCGAGCGGCGTCGCCTATTTCAGCAAACCGGTTGATAACGATGAGGTCATCGGGGCGTTACGGGATCTGCTGTTGCCGCAAACCTCATCCGGCCATTACCGGGTGCTGATTGTCAATGATCGTCCGGCTGAGGCGTGGGAGATGGCCGGCGCCCTGGAAGAACAGGGAATTACACCCCGGGTGGCGATTCAGCCCTTGCAAATCCTGCAGGATATTCACCGATTTCGCCCGGATCTGCTGGTGATTGATCTCGATCTGAAGGAAGTCAGCGGGACCGAGTTGGCGCGGGTCGTCGCCCAGCACCGGGAATGCGATACGCTGCCGATGATTCTGATGTGTTTCCCGGCGGATATGTCGCACTATCTGGCGGATCTGGATGCGCCGGGAGCCAGTTTGCTGGTCAAGCCGGCTCCGATCAGTTATCTGTGTTGGGAAGTTAAACAGCGTCTGCGGCGAGCGCGCACCCTGCGGGTGAAGATGAGCATGCTGAGCGACAACGACGTGGTCAGTGGCTTGTACAACCGTCGGCGGTTCATGATCTTGCTGGAACGGGAAATGGAAGCCATGGGGCTGCGTCGGCAAACCCTGACCGTGATGTTTATTATGCTGGATAACTTGCGGGTCATCCGCGACACCTCCGGCGTGGCGACGGCTGATGAAGTGGTTGGTCAGGCGGCCGGTCGATTGCGAACGGTGTTGAATGCAGAGCAACCCGCCGCACGGTTCAGCGATGCGATTCTTACTGTACTGGCACCGAACCTGCTCGGCGAAGCCCCGATCAAACTGGCGCGCCGAATTCGTGATGCGCTGGAGACCGGGTTTTACAAGATTGGCGATCAGGCGCTGCTGTTGCGGACCAGTATCGGCATCGCCACGGCCAATGACCGCAATCAGGATCACCTGATGCTCGTTCAGCGCGCTGATTCCGCCTGTGGATTAGCGCGGGAAGCCAAGGGCGAACGCATCTATCTCCAGCAGAGCGCCACCGTTACTCAGCGTGATCAGGAAATTTCTTCGCGGGCGCGGGTTCTCGATCAGTTGTACGAAGTGATCGAACATGAATGGCTCTGGTTAGTGTTTCAACCGGTGGCCAGTATGCGCGGCGACGGCAACGAACGTTATGAGGCCTTGCTGCGGCTTCGCGACCGCCAGGGGCAGGAATTGGAGACGGGTAGCGTGTTTGGCGTGGTCCACAATCACGAATTGGGGCTGGCGTTGGATCGCTGGGTGATTGTGCGCACCCTGGAAATGTTGCAGCAACGGCAGCAGGCTACAACCGTGTTTATCAAGGTGTTGCCGGTAACATTGCAGGACAAAACCCTGAGCACCTGGTTGCGTCAAGAGTTGGATCGAACCGGCGTTGAAGCGCAATGGCTGGTCTTTCAGGTGGCCGAATCCACTGCCGAACGTAGCCTGCGCGACATGTTCGCCTTCCTGAGCGGTATCAAGCTGCTCGGTTGCGGATTCTGTCTGGATCGTTTTGGCCAGGGTCGTGATTCGTTGAATCTGTTAAAAAATCTGGGCGCGGATTATGTGAAGCTGGATATGTACTTTGTTAACAATCTGGCCGCGGACGCCAAGAAGCAGGCGCAACTGAAAGAAATAGTGCAAGGTCTGGAAGTCCTGGGCGCGGCAACGATTGTCTGCGGAGTTGAGGATGTGCAGGCAATGCCGATTCTCTGGTCGCTGGGCGTCGATCTGATTCAGGGTTTCTTCCTGCAGCATCCCTACCGTGAGATGAGTTACGACTTTGCCAGTGGGGCGTTTTAGGGGTTTTCAACTATTGAAATTTTTATTGTATAACATGGTATAAAATTATAATATATACGGCATGAAACTCAGCGTATGGGCAAAATCACAAGGCTTGTCGTACCGAGGGGCGTGGCGGATGTGGAAAGCCGGGCAGTTGCCGGTGCCCGCCGAGCAGTT
>JAUPTV010000017.1 GCA_030917925.1 Pseudomonadota bacterium | reverse complement strand
AGCGGACCTCCCGAACCACCCCGGCGCTTCGCGCCACCCCTCCTTTGCCAAGGAGGGGAATTCGGAAATCCGGCTTTACCAGGAAAGGCGATAACTATTAATGAGTTGGATAATTTAATCGCTTGACCCCACTCTATGACCGACTGCTATCACAGGAAAATTTACCAAGAGAAAACCTTGATGCAGGTCAAGGCGCGATAAAGGCGTTTATCGTATTTTTTCACTGTCGTTTACATAAAACAAGGATCAAGATTGCTATGCAGATCCTCTTTAAAACAGCGTTATTTAATCTGGGATTCAGGCCGTTCTTTCTGGGATCGGCGGTTTTTGCCGTAATTTCCATGACATTCTGGATGTTCGCTTATAGTTTCCAACAAATGCCATTGATTGCTGGGATCTCGCTATTTCAGTGGCACGCGCATGAAATGATTTATGGATTTGCGGTGGCTGTTGTTGCCGGGTTTTTATTGACTGCAGTGAAAAACTGGACTGGCGTGCAAACACTTCATGGGTTGAATCTATTGGGATTGTGGATTTTATGGATGTTACCAAGGATTGTTTTGTTATTTGGGACACCAGGGATCGGCGTTGCTGCGTTTTTTGATTTGTTGTTTATGCTAGGGCTGATCGCGGCGATTGTTTACCCGATTGTTAAAGTGAAACAGTGGTGGCAACTGGGGATTGTTACGATTCTGGTTCTGTTGCTGGTTGCTAATAGTTGTTTCTATCTTGGTGCCATTGGAATAATCGATCAGGGCGCACGGTTAGGCATTTATAGTGGGCTGTTCTTAATCATTGGTATGATTCTGGTGATTGGCCGAAGAGTGATCCCGTTTTTCATTGAAGCGGGCGTTGGTTATCCGGTAAAGTTGGTTAATTATCAATGGCTCGATCAACTGATTATTGCCTTCTATGTGGTTTTTTTGATAGCCGAACTGGGCGTGAGTGATCGCTGGATGATTGCATTGTCGGCGATGGGGCTGGGGATTGCTAATTCAGTTCGGTTGGTGGGATGGTATACGCATGGCGTTTGGAAAAAGCCGTTGTTATGGAGCCTGTTTGTTTCTTTTATCTTTATCAATCTTGGTTTTTTCCTAACGGCGCTAAATGCTATTTTCGCACTGCCTAATATCGTAGCTATTCATGCTTTTAGCATTGGCGGCATTGGCGTTATTACTTTGAGCATGATGGCGCGGGTGATATTAGGCCATACGGGTAGAAATATTCAGGAACCACCGAAAGCGGTTACGGTTTTTCTGATGCTGATGATCATTGCTACCGTTTTTAGAGTGGTATTCCCGTTGATTATGATGGACTATTATGTAGTCTGGATAGTCCTGTCGCAGATTTTGTGGATTGCCGCGTTTTTAATGTTCATCGTGACCTACGCGCCAATGCTGGTTAAACCGAGAGTGGATGGCCAGTTTGGCTAATTCTTAATCCGGCGATGTAGGACGATCAGGCGCTGGATAATCGGCAGCTATCGCGGCGATGTCCAGTTGCTGCATGGCGGAAATCGCATATTCCCAACGGCCTTCGGCGCACAAGCCGAGAACGCCGCCTTCTTCGTAGGTCGCCAACGCGGTTTCAATGCAGGCGGTGCGTACCGCTTCGGCGATTTGTTGTTGGTTAGTGAGCATCTGGAATCTCCGTTAATGTGGGCAATGCTTTAACAATCTTGATAGTCTCTAAACTGACCTGGATTATTTGCCCAATCAGCCGGATGATGGCCTGGGGATTTTCGTAGTCGTTGGGGTTGTTGATGATGCCGCTTCGGGCGTCAGTTTTAACCTGATATTGCCTTTCCGGCTGATCAGCGGACACCCCGAACCACCCCGGCGCTAACGCTCCACCCCTCCTTTGCCAAGGAGGGGAATCCGGAAATCCGGCTTTCACCGGAAAAAGCGATAACCTGGCGGGTCTGGATCGGGTGGAAGCCGGAGAAAGCCTGTTAAGCAGTTTTGATGTCGGCTGTATTGAACCGGAAGTTCTGTTATTTCAGACCGGCTATCTGACGATCCGTGACCGGATTCACCAGGGGGGCGAATTAAATACCAACTCGGCTATCCAAATCAGGAAGTGCGGATGAGTCTGAGCGACGCCCTGCTCAATGCCTTAACGCCAGAGATGCCGTAGAGGCTTCTCCCGCTACGCCCTATTCAGCCGCCATTTTTCGGTACTCATCGCCGAAGTCCCTCTGAGGAAGGCTACAATGTCGTCCAATCAAATTCAGCGAGATACACCATGACCACCGTTCTTGATTATTTATCTGCCGAGCATCGCCAGTGCGATGAAGCGTTCGCTATTGCTGAAGAAGCGGCGCATACCAGCGATCTGGCCGGGTGCCGCACCCATTTTCAGCAGTTTCAGGCCGCGATGGAACGGCATTTTCAGAAAGAGGAGCAAGTGCTGTTTCCGACTTTTGAAGAGGCCACCGGTAACGCAATGGGGCCAACGCGGGTGATGCGCCTGGAGCATCAGCAGATGCGGGGTACGCTCGCCGGAATGGCCAGTGCGCTGGCGGATGGCGATCTGGAGAGCTATCTGGGCGATGGGGAAACGCTGCTGATTCTGATGCAGCAGCACAACATCAAGGAAGAGCAGATGCTTTATCCGATGAGCGACCGATTCCTGGCCAGTGTGGCGGATCAGGTGATTGCGGCCCTGCAGGAATTTCAACCGGAGCAACCCGTATGAATCTCCCGGACTTGATCGTGGATGGACGGGGTTTGGAACCACCCGAGCCGATGGAGCGCGTGGTGGCGGCACTGGATGAATTGCAACCAGGGCAACGCCTCCGGTTTCTGATTCACCGCCAACCGTATCCGCTGTATGACCTGCTGCACCGTCATCATTATCCCTACGAGACGACCGAGGGCGCTGACGGTCATTTTGAAATTCTCATCTCCCCGCCATGAATACTGCCGGCCTCTCGTTTGAACAAGGGCCGCCGTTCAGCGTCCCGCTCCGGTTTTTCCTGACTGCACCCTGGTTTCTGGTGCTGGCGGCGGTGCTCATCTCCTGGGAAGGACCGGTGATCTTCGCCAGTCGCTGGCTGCCCTCGATGCTGGCGCTGACGCACCTGCTGGTATTGGGCTTTATGGCGCAGACCATGCTGGGTGCCTTGCTGCAAATTTTGCCGGTGGCGGTAGGCGTGAGCGTCCCGTATCCACGCCTGACTGCCGCGTTGATTCATATTCCCCTGACCTTGGGAACCCTGACGCTGGTTGGCGCGTTTCTGTTCAGCGAACCGGTGTTATTTGCTCACGCCGTCGGGTTGCTGGGTCTGGGATTTGGCGTCGCGCTGATTGCTTTTAACATAGCGGTCTGGCGCGCTCCGGTAGCGGGCGGTACGGTTATCGCCCTGCGTTGTGCACTGATCGCGCTATTGGTCACGGTGCTGTTCGGACTGTTACTGGCCAGCGGTCTGAGTTGGGGCTGGAGCCTGCCGGTGGTCATGATCACGGAACTTCATGCGGTGTGGGGACTGGCGGGCTGGACCCCGCTATTGCTGGCGGGCGTCGCTTATCAGGTGGTGCCGATGTTCCATATCACACCGACCTACCCGACCTGGCTGACCCGGAGCTTTGCACCCGGCATGACCGGGCTGTTCATTGCGTGGACAGTATTGACCCTGGCCGGCTGGCCGACCGTGGCGATGTGGGTCAGGATCGCGTTGACGTTCGGGTTGATCGTGCTGGCAATTGTGACGCTATATCTATTCACGCAGCGCCGCCGCAAGATCGGCGATCCTACCCTCGGTTACTGGCGGATTAGCATGGTCAGCCTGTTTGTCGGCGCCGGGTTGTGGGTGTTAACCCAGTGGCTTCCAGCGCTGGCGCTGGCTCCCCAGGTGGAATTGTTACTGGGAGTCCTATTGATCGTGGGCTTCGCCATCGCGGTAATCAATGGCATGTTGTACAAGATCGTGCCGTTTCTGGCCTGGTTCCATTTGCAGGCGCGGTTTTTAGGGCAGGCCAAGGTTCCCAATATGAAGCAATTGTTGCCGGATGCGCCGATTCAACGGCAAATGTGGGGATTCCTGGCGACGGTAGTTTTATTATTAGCCGCCGTGATTTATCCGATCATTTTTACCTATCCGGCGGCGCTGGCGCTGGGCATTACGGGTGCCTGGCTGGGCGTTAATATGTTCAATGTGGCGTGGTTTTATCGCCGTTGGTCCCGACAAAACGCTCTTGTTTGAAATCTGCGGCCCGAACGGGTTCTGGACTTATCCTGTATGGATAAATACTTATGACTGCCCTGAATTGCACTGTCGTTGCTGCGAAAGGTGTTCTTCAGCATTACACAGGGGCCGGACTACTGGCGCTGTTGCTGATGGTGTCAATGGCGAACGCCACTGCCGGACCAACCGTCGAAGCGAGTCCTGGCGTTGCTGCTCCTGCTTACGAACCGTTGACCATGGGGACGGCGATCCGCAAGGCATTGACGTTCGAAATGATGTCAAGCGTGACTGAAACGCTGATATTCACCGGATTTTATGGAAGTCAAACCACCGGTTTAGGAACCCTGTTTGCCGTCAGTTTACTGAGTTCAACGGCGGTCTATCTCACCCATGAATACACTTGGGACGCCTATAATCAGGGAACCTTGGCGGACGATGATCCGTTATTAATTGGCGCTAAAGCGGTGTCCTATCGTGTATTGAGCACGGCCCGGAGTTTCGTAGTGGGTAGCGTGTTGGGCGGTGCTGATATGGCCACGTCAGCAGGTTTTGCGTTGACAGTCGCGGTTGCGGATACGGCGTTGTATGTGTTCAACGAACTGCTGTTTGCGCAACCTGACGCGCCGCCGCCGATGAATCAGGGAATCGAGAATCCGAGTTCCCCAGCATTGCAACACGAATAAATAGGCGGGACTGAACGTCCGGTAGAGAATGTTATTTCGCGGGAAACCGGCAGGTCGCATCCAGGCCGCCTGCCGGGTTAAGGGGAATCAGCCTTTCGGCATCAGCAGGGCAATGAAGGTTGCGGCAAAAATCGCGCTGGTAATCACGCCACTAATACTCGCACCGAGGGCATGTGGCAGAACGATGACGCCCGGCCCGACCGACTTCTGAGCAACCTTGGCGCAGGTCGGTACGCAACTTACACCAGCGATGCCGATCACCGGGTTGTACTTCTTGCCGGACAAGTAGTACATCGCATAACCGCCCAGGATGCCGCCAATGCCGGAAATCAGCAGCGCCAGGATACCCAGGATCAACAGTTTTAGTACGACCGGGTTCAGGATCGTGCCTGCTTCGCACAGTACGCCCAGCAGCAGGCCCAGGAAGAACGTCGCACTGTACAGCAAAGTATTCGAGAACAGTTCATGGAAATAAGTCAATTCGCTTTCGCGAACGACTACGCCAATGAACAGCGACAGGAACAGCGGCGAGGCCACCGGGAACAGCAGGCTGAGCAGTACGCAGGCGATGACCGCAAACACCAGCTTTTCATTGGAACTAATCGGCTTGGTTTTCTCCATCGGCATGGGCAGGTTACGCAGCTTTTCCGGGATCATCAGCTTGATCAGGTACGGATAGCCGCCATAGGTCAGCCCCAGATATAGATAGGCAACGACCGTGATCGGTACAAACAAATCCCGCGCCAGTTGTAGCGAAGTGAACAACACCATCGGGCCATCCGCGCCGCCAATCGTTGCCACCGATGCCGCTTGACCGGCGGTCAGCCCCAGTGCTACCGCAATCGGATAGACGAAGACCGTGCCCAGTTCAGCGAACAGGGCGATAAACATGCTCTGGAACGGGCGGGCCATGACGAAGCCCACATCCAGCAAAGAGCCAATCCCCATGAAGACCAGGCAGGCGATCAGGCCGTTACTGAACATGAAGGTGTAGACCGGCTGTAGCCAGTTGATCTGTAGAATATTCACCAGTGCGCCGGTATCCGAGGCCAGCGGTGCAACGAACAGCGTACCGGGGAGTTGCGATGCCTGACCGGCAGCGATATTCAGACCGGTTGCCGGATCGTAGGCCGAAAAGAACATGACACCGGCATTGATCGTCGCCATGCCCAGGCCCATCGGGATCATCAACAGCGCTTCCAGCACCCCTTTGCGCCCCAGATAGAGCAGCAAAATTCCCAGCCCCATCAGAAAGATGCGCCCAAAAGCAATTTTCGGGTCCGTGGAGAACCCTTGCACCAGGGTGTTGAGACCCTGGAAAATGTCGAGAAGATTCAGGGATTCCATAATGGAACGCTCCCGGCGTCAGCCGATGGTGAGCAACACCTGTCCGGCGTCGACCGGATCGCCCGGTTTGACCGCGATGCTGATAACTTTACCGCCACGCTTGGCGACGACATGCGTGACCATTTTCATGGCCTCCAGGGACACCAGTTTGTCGCCCTCATTGACGGCTTGACCGACGTTGATATGGATGGTCTGCACCACGCCGCCTAACGGTGCCAGTTCGT
>JAUPTV010000127.1 GCA_030917925.1 Pseudomonadota bacterium | reverse complement strand
AGCGGGCAAAACCACTCTGGTAGAATCCATCCTGCAACAAGCCGGTAAGCTCGCTGCGCCCGGCACCGTAGAACGGGGCAATACCGTCTGCGATATTGAACCGCAGGAAAAAGCGCATCAACACACAATGGACGCCGCCCTGGTGAATCTGGACTACGACGGTGCCCATATCAACCTGATCGACACCCCCGGATTTCCCGACTTCATCGGCCAGGCGCTGGCCGTGCTGCCGGCGGTGGAAACCGTCGCCGTGGTTATCAACGCGCAGAACGGCATCGAAGCTGTGACCCAACGGCTGATGGAACGCGCTGCCGAGCGTGGCCAATGCCGGATGATCATCGTCAACAAGATTGACGCCGAAGTTCTGGACCTGCCCGGCCTGATCGCCCAGATTCAGGATACGTTTGGCCGTGAATGCCTGCCAATCAACCTGCCGGCTAATGGCGGAACGACTATTGTTGACTGCTTCTTCAATCCAGCCGGCGACAGCGATTTTTCCAGCGTCGCCGCCGCCCACTCCGCCCTGATCGATCAAGTCATCGAGATGGATGAGGCGCTGATGGAGATCTATCTGGAACAGGGCGACGTCCAACCGGAACAATTGCACGCCCCGTTCGAGAAAGCGCTGTGCGCAGGGCATCTGATTCCGATCTGCTTTGTGTCGGCGCGCACCGGAGCCGGGATTAAGGAACTGCTTAACATCTTGGTCAAATTGTTGCCGAACCCGCTGGAAGGCAATCCCGAACCCTTCCTCAAGGGTGAAGGCGACGCGGTTGAAGAACTGGTCGCCAACCCCGATCCCAAGCAGCGCATCATCGCCCATGTCTTCAAGGTGCTGATTGACCCGTTCATTGGCAAACTGGGCATCTTCCGCATTCATCAAGGCACGATCAACAAGGACAGCCAACTGTTCATCGGCGACAACCGCAAGCCGTTCAAGGTCAGCCACCTGTTCCAGATGCATGGCAAAGAGCATCCCGAAGTCGCCATCGGCATTCCCGGCGATATCTGCGCCGTCGCCAAGATCGACGACATCCACCGTGATGTGGTGCTGCATGAAGCCCATGACGACGATGACCTCCGCACCCGGCCGCTGCACTTCCCGACGCCGCTGTTCGGGCTGGCCATCCATGCCGCGACCCGGGGCGATGAGCAGAAGTTATCCGATACCGTCCACAAGTTACTGGAAGAAGACCCCTGTTTATCGCTGGAGCACAACGCACACACCAAGCAAACCGTGCTGCGCGGCCTGAGCGACCTGCATCTGCGCCTCACTCTGGAAAAGATGCAGCAGCGCTACAACCTGCAAGTCGAAACCCAGCCGCCCAAGATCGCCTACAAGGAAACCGTCAGCCAAAATGCTGAAGGTCACCATCGCCACAAGAAACAGACCGGCGGCGCGGGTCAGTTCGGCGAAGTGTTCATGCGCATTGAACCGTTGCCACGCGATGCCGGCTTTGAATTCGTCAGTGCGGTGGTCGGCGGCACCATTCCGACCTCGTTCCTGCCCGCGGTGGAAAAGGGTGTTCGTGAGGCGCTACAGGAAGGCGCGATTGCCGGCTACCCGATGCAAGACGTGCGGGCGATTGCTTATGACGGCAAATATCACCCGGTGGACTCCAAGGAAATCGCCTTTGTCACCGCCGGACGTGAAGCGTTTCTGGATGCGGTCAGCAAGGCTAAACCGATCATTCTGGAACCGATTGTCAATCTGGAAGTACGAGCGCCCGGCGACTGTGTTGGCGCAATCACCGGCGATCTGTCCAGTCGGCGCGGGCGCATTGCCGGCACTGACGCCGCGCCGCGCGGGATGAGCATCATCAAAGCCCAGGTGCCCATGGCCGAACTGGACGGTTATGAGTCGCAACTCAAATCCATGACCGGCGGCCATGGTTCCTACGGCGTGGAACTCAGCCGCTACGACCCGGTGCCGGCGGATATTCAGCAGAAGTTGCACGCCGCGTACAAGAAGCAGCAGGAAAGTTGAACAACCTGTCGTCTGCGAACTGATGGCAGGAGTCCCCTAGCGGACTCCTGCCTCAGCAAATATTGACCACGGGCAAGAGAAAGTGCGATACTTATCTGTAATTATATAAATTTTATATTCTTTTCAAAATTTGACGGAGTACTGTCGTCAACCTCTCCGGCCTAAAAGCCGGGGTCTCTTGCGGAGGAACGGATGAACAGGTTATCTATTTTCCGTGCGGCGCCGATGGTTCTGGCCCTCATGCTGGCATTACCAAGCGCCCACGCGGCGCAGGCACCGACAAGGGCGCAGGTAGATGTACCGTGCGCCGTGTACTTCGATATTAACCGGGTGCTCCTGATTACTGCCGGGACGATAGGCGGCGCGATGGCCGCCAATGCACTCACTGGCGGCATCCTCATTCCCCTCTACCACTGGTTTGTCGGTGGCGTAACGACCGCCGGGATGGGCGCAGCGACCGGTGCCGCCGTGGAAGCCAGCGCTGGAACAGCAGCCTTCAAGAATGCGATGACCACGCTGGGCGCAGTCAATGGCGGATTCTATGCGTATGCGCTGTACCAGAGATAAACCGGATTCCGGCGCGGGTTGCATCCAGTCCACAATATTGACGACTCAATCAAGGGGGCATTGATGGCGAAATATGATGTTTACGGCATCGGCAATGCGCTGGTGGATATGGAATATGAGGTCGAGGTTACCGATCTGGAGGCGCTGGGCATCGACAAGGGCGTGATGACGCTGGTCGATGAGGAGCAGCAGTTGCGCATGATGACGCACTTGGCCGCGCACCCCCATCAGCGCAGCTCCGGCGGTTCGGCGGCGAATTCGATGATCGCAGTCAGCCAGTTGGGTGGGGCCAGTTTCTATTCCTGCAAGGTGGCCGGGGACGATCTCGGCCATTTCTATATGAAGGATCTGCTCGACGGCGGAGTGGACACCAACCATCATACCGAGAAGGAAGCGGGCCATACAGGGCGGTGCGTGGTGCTGGTCACGCCGGACAGCGACCGCACGCTTTGCACTTTTCTGGGCATTAGCGGCGGATTGTCTATGAAGGAACTGGTGACGGACGCCTTGCGCGATTCGGCCTATTTTTACATGGAGGGCTATCTGGTCACTTCCGACACGGCGCGTCAGGCTTGTATCGAGGCCAGGAGCATGGCCGGGGCGGCCGGGGTGAAGACGGCGATTTCTCTGTCTGATCCCAACATGGTCCGGTTTTTCAAAACCGGGTTACTGGAAATGATTGGCTCTGGCGTCGATCTGCTGTTCGCCAACGAGGATGAGGCCAAAGGCATGGCAGACACGACCGATTTGAACCATGCGGTCGATTACCTGAAGACCCTCAGCCGGGAATTCGTCATCACCCGGGGTTCCAGAGGCGCACTGGTGTGGAATGGTCAAGCTGTGGTCGACGTCGATCCGGTCCAGGTGGAAGCTGTCGATACGGTAGGTGCCGGCGACATGTTCGCCGGGGCGTTTCTTTATGGTCGTTGCCGGGGCTGGGAACATCGCCGCGCCGGGAATTTGGCTTCATCGGCTTCTGCAAAGCTGGTCACCCGAATGGGGCCGCGCATCCCGGCGGACGAAACCCGGTCAATTTTGCGGAGTTTCCTGTAGCTATAAGCGTTCAGCTCGCTCTCCCATCGGGACACATCGGGAGAGGAGCGTGAGCGGCTACCGAATCGCCTGTCCGGTTTCATGGCCCTTGCCGGGATCAAGCGACTGCGCCAAGCTGACCAGCTTCAGGAATTCGCCCCGGTAGCCGTAGGGATCAGTGCCTCGCGCCTCGCGGGCCAAAGTCAGCACGTCGTCGTAGCCAAACGAACCGGTATAACGCCCGCCGCGCAGCAGTTGCCCAAAGCCCGCGACGGCGGCGGCAAAGCGGAACCGTTCGCTGGTTTCCCGCCATTCGGGAATCACCTGTTCACGGCGAATCGGCCATTCGAGCAACTGGCTGTTGTCGGCGTCGGGTTGCTTGTAGCGCAGCCGCAGAAAGGCGAGTTCTTCCCCCGCAGCCGGAACGTCTACCGTCGGTTGACCATAGCGCAATGGTTCGGTCAATGCGCCGCCACTGCCTTTCAGGGCAATTTCATACAGCGCCGTCACCGTATGCCCGGCCCCAATGTCGCCCGCGTCCACCGCATCATTGCTGAAATCTTCGCGCCGCAACACCCGGTTTTCGTAGCCGATCAGCCGGTATTCCTCGACCAGCGCCGGATTGAATTCAATCTGGATTTTCACATCCCTGGCAATGGTCAGCAGGGTAGCGCTCATCTGCTCAACCAGCGTCTTGTTGGCTTCCTGCAAGGTGTCAATGTAGGCGTAGTTGCCATTACCGGCGTCGGCCAGTTGCTCCATCAACTGGTCGTTGTAATTGCCGGTTCCGAAACCGAGCGTGGTCAGGGCGACGCCGCTCTTGCGCTGGGTCTCGACCAGATTCTTCAGCGCTTCAAAGTTGACCGTGCCGACGTTGAAATCGCCGTCGGTGGCGATAATCACCCGGTTGACGCCATCTTTCACGAAACCGTCACGGGCGAGGTTATAGGCCAGTTGAATACCGGCCCCACCGTTCGTGGAACCGCCAGCGCTCAGGCGATCCAGCGCCGCTTCAATTTGGCCTTGCTGACTGCCGGGCGTCGGCTCCAGCACCATCCCCGCCGCGCCCGCATAAACGGCAATCGCCACCTTGTCTTCGGGCCGCAGTTGACGCACCAGGAGCTTCAACGCCGGTTTGAGCAGACCAAGCTTGTCCGGGGCATTCATGGAGCCGGACACGTCGATCAGGAACACCAGATTGGCGGGCGGCAACCGGGTTTTCGGCACCTCGTAGCCCTTGACGCCAATCGCCAGCAGCCGGGTCTTCGGATTCCACGGGGTCGGTGCCAGCTCGGTGCTGACCCGGAAGGGCGGTTTCTGTCCGTCCGGCAAGGGGTAGTCATAGTCGAAGTAGTTGATCATCTCCTCCACCCGCACGGCATCACGAGGCGGCAACCGGCCTTCATTCAGGAACCGGCGGACATTGGCGTAGGAACCGGTATCTACGTCAATGCTGAAAGTCGATACCGGTTGTTCAGTGACGCGCTTGACCGGATTCTCTTCCTGATGGGCGTATTGCTCGCGATCTGTCGGTTCGCCAGGCGCACGTAACCCGTCCAACTCCCGACTTTGGACGGCTGCGCCGCTTCCAGCGATGGCCGAGCCAAGTTTAGCGTCTTGAACTTTCATCCGCGCTTCGGCAGGCCGCGATGCGGGGAGAGTCGGTGCGGGCGGCGGCGCGACCGCTTCATTCAAGGACTTGGCTTCATCTCGAACCGGAGAAGGTGCGATAGTTGCCGGGGCCGTTGTGGATGAGACTTCAGCCTGCCGTTTGGCCGGGGCGTCAGCCTGCGGGGAACAGCCGGCCAGCAGGATGGCGGCCAGCAGCAGCAAAAGGGGCAGCGGTGGGTTCATAACGTTCTCCAGAGTGATTGAGCATTCAATCAGGTAAACGCCAGCAGCAGGAAAAAGGTTAACAGGTCCTGAAATTCGTTGACCTAATGCCGCGAATCTGGAAGGACTAGCGAAAGGTCGTGGAATCCGGGGAATCGCCGATCATCCCGCTCTGGCGTTTTAGCGTTGCCCATAATGTCCTCGGCTAATTGGGCAAAATCCGCCGGTTCGTCGGACAGCAGATGGTCATACCGCATCGGGTCCCAACACTCGATCCGGTTCGCATAACCCAGCAGAATCATCGCCTCGCGAATCCCGGCGTAGTCCAGCAGTCGCCGGGGCAATAACAACCGACCGCTGCTATCCAGTTCCAGTTCGGTTGCCCCCCGGTGGAAATAGCGAACGAAATCGCGGTTCTTTTTAACATACAGATTCAACTGGTTGAGTTCCGCCGTGATCCGTTGCCACTCGGTGAAGGGATACAGCGTCAGATGCTGCTCAAACCCCCGGTTGACCACAAAGCGTTCCCCGGCTTCGTCCATGAGTAACTGTTTTCTCAGCGCTGCCGGCAGCGCCACGCGCGCCTTGGCGTCCAACCGGCATTCAAATTCGCCGAGAAAATTCGTCATCAGTCCGCGCTACGACAGCAATACCGTGGAGCCGGTAGTCTTGCGCCCTTCCAGATCCCGGTGCGCCTGCGCCGTTTCGGCCAGCGGGTACGTTTGCCGAACTTCAATTTTTACCGCGCCGATAGCAACGACATCAAACAAATCGGCGGCGCTGGCTAACAGATCCCGCCGTTGCGCGGTGTAATGCATCAGAGTCGGGCGGGTCAGAAACAGCGACCCCTTGGCCGCCAGAATGCCCGGTTCAAACGCGGCAACCGGTCCTGAAGCGTTGCCGAAGCTGACCATCATCCCCAGGGGCTTCAGGCAGTCCAGCGATCCCATGAAGGTTTCCTGGCCCACGGAATCGTAGACCACGGCAACCCCTTGGCCGTTGGTGATGTCCTGGACGCGCTCGGCGAAATTTTCGCGGGTGTAGACGATGGTGTGATGGCAACCGTGCGCACGGGCGATCTCGGCTTTCTCGTCGCTGCCGACCGTGCCGATCACCAGCGCCCCCAGTTGTCGCGCCCACTGACTGGCGATCAGGCCAACGCCGCCTGCGGCGGCGTGCAACAGGATGGCGTCGCCCGGTTGCACCCGGTACGTGCGCCGCAACAGGTATTGGGCGGTCAGACCCTGCAACATCATGGCGGCGGCAGTTTGATCGTCAATCGTGTCGGGCAGCGCCACTACCCGGTCGGCGGAAATCAGCCGCACTTCGGCATAGGCTCCGACCGGGGGACTGGCATAAGCCACTCGGTCCCCGACCTTGAATTCAGTGACGCCTTCACCGACCGCTTCGATCTGGCCTGCGCCTTCCATGCCCAGCGTCCAGGGCAGGCCGGGCAGGGGATAGAGACCGGTGCGATGGTAAACGTCGATGTAGTTGAGGCCGATAGCGGCCTGGCGGATACGCAACTGGCCGGGACCGGGATCAGCAATATCGACATCTTCCCAGCGCAGCACTTCAGGACCGCCGTATTCATGGATGCGAATCGCTTTGGGCATGGCTCATCTCCTCAATCAGGGATGTTGTTAAATATCGCCTTTCCCGATGATCGCCGGGCTTTCGGGTTCCCCTCCTTGGTCAAAGAGGGGTGGCGCGAAGCGCCGGGGTGGTTCGGGAGGTCGGTTACTTCAGTTGAAAGACTATAGCAGTCAAGACTCCCCACTATCCCAACCAGCGCCGGGCATTGCGGAAGAGCCGCAACCACGGCCCATCTTCGCCCCAGCCTTCGGGATGCCAGGAATACTGCACAGTGCGGAACATCCGTTCGGGATGCGGCATCATGATGGTGAAGCGCCCATCGCGACTGCATAAGCCGGTAATGCCGCCCGGCGAACCGTTGGGATTGGCCGGATAACGCGCTGTCGGTTGGCCTGCCGCGTCCACAAAGCGTATTGTGATCAGACCCGCCGCCAGCGCGGTTTCCACGCCATGCTCATCAGCAAATTCCGCCCGACCCTCGCCATGGGCGACCGCAATCGGCAGCCGCGAACCTTCCATGCCTTGCAGGAACAGTGAGGGCGACGGCAGCACTTCGACCAGGCTCAATCGGGCTTCAAACTGTTCAACCCGGTTGCGGACGAAGCGCGGCCAGAGTTCCGTACCGTCGATCAGTTCATGCAGATTGGAGAGCATCTGACAGCCATTGCAGACGCCCAGGCCGAAGCTGTCGGTACGGGCGAAGAACGCGGCGAATTCCTCACGGGCGCGGGCGTTGAACAGGATCGATTTGGCCCAGCCTTCCCCGGCACCGAGTACGTCGCCATAGGAAAATCCGCCACAGGCGACCAGCCCGTGAAAGTCGGCCAGCGTGACCCGCCCGACGATGAGGTCGCTGGTATGGACATCGACCGCCGCAAATCCCGCCTGATCGAACGCCGCCGCCATTTCAATCTGACCGTTGACGCCTTGCTCGCGCAGAATGGCGATGCGCGGCCGGGCACCGTCGGTGATGAACGGCGCGGCGATATCCACCTCAGGATTAAACGTCAACCGGACATTCAAGCCCGGATCGGCGGGATCGCAAGCGGTCTCAAACGCCTCGCGGGCGCAGTCGGGATGATCGCGCAACGCCTGCAATCGATAACTGGTTTCCGACCACCATTGCCGCAGTTCGGCACGGTCGGCAGCAAAGGCGACCTCGCCGGCATGGCATAACATCAGCCGGTCACGGTCGTTCAGCGTCCCGATGACATGGCTGCATTCGCCCAGTCCGGCCGCCGCCAGTTTGGTCAACACGCGCTGCCGATCCAGCGCCCGCACTTGCACGACTGCCCCCAGTTCCTCGGTGAACAGCGCGGGCAACAGTTCCTCGCCCAGATCATCCAGCAGCACCGTGACCCCGCAACCGCCCGCGAACATCATTTCCGCCAGCGTCGCCAGTAAACCGCCATCTGAACGGTCGTGATAGGCCAGCAAGCGGCCGGCGGCATTGAGTTCCTGAATCACCGTGAAGAAGGTTTTGAGATCCCCCGGCGCATCCACGTCCGGCACCTCTTCGCCCAACCGGTTATAGACCTGCGCCAGCACGGAACCCCCCAGGCGGTTTTTACCCCGTCCCAGGTCGATCAGGATCAGATCGGTATCGCCCCGGTCGGTGCGTAATTGCGGGGTCAGGGTGCGGCGCACGTCCTGCACTGGCGCAAAGGCGGAGATGATCAGCGATAGCGGGGCAACCACGCTTTTCTGCACCCGGTCCTCGGTCCAGACCGTTTTCATCGACAGCGAATCCTTGCCGACCGGAATGGCGATGCCCAGCGCCGGACACAGTTCCAGACCGACCGCTTTCACCGTGGCAAACAGTTGCGCATCCTCGCCAGGATGTCCGGCTGCGGCCATCCAGTTGGCGGACAGTTTGACATCACCCAGTTGCTCAATCCGGGCGGCAGCGATATTGGTCAACGCTTCGCCGACTGCCATGCGTCCCGAAGCCGGCGCATCCAGCACCGCCAGCGGCGAGCGTTCGCCCAGGGCCATCGCCTCGCCGGTGTAAACATCGAAACTGGTAGCAGTCACGGCGACATCGCTAACCGGGACCTGCCACGGCCCGACCATTTGATCCCGACAGACCAAGCCGGTTACGGTCCGGTCACCAATGGTGATGAGGAAGCTTTTGTCGGCGACGACCGGGAAGCGTAAAACGCGAGATACGGCGTCAGCCAGCGGCATGTTCTGCCCGTAGCTCACCACGCCCGCCTGCCCTCCCTCCTTGTGGGGGAGGGCCGGGGTGGTGGGGGAAATCCGCGCCTCCCGCACCATTTTCGGTGGTTTGCCGAACAGCACGTCCATGGGCAAATTCACCGGCTGATTGGTGAATTGCCGGTCGCTGAGCAGCAACTGCGCTTCTTCCAGCGCGACGCCCAGCAGGGCATAGGGGCAACGCTCCCGTTCACACAGCGCCTCAAACGCTGCCACAGCATCGGCGGCGATAGCAAGCACATAGCGTTCCTGCGCTTCGTTGCACCAAATCTGCATGGGCGACATATCGGGGTCATCGTTCGGGATTTCGCGCAACTCGAACCGGCCGCCCCGATGCGCGCCATGCACGATTTCCGGGACCGCATTGGACAGACCACCCGCGCCAATATCGTGAATGGAGAGAATCGGATTGTCGGCACCCAGCGCGGTGCAACGGTCGATAGCTTCCTGGGCGCGGCGCTGCATCTCCGGATTGCCGCGCTGCACCGAGGCGAAATCCAGGTCTTCGTGGGAACTGCCCGCCGCCATGCTGGAGGCCGCGCCGCCGCCCAGACCGATGAGCATTGCCGGTCCACCCAGGACGACAATCACCGTTCCCGGCGGCAATTCGGCCTTGTGGACATGGACATCGCGGATATTGCCTAATCCCCCGGCGATCATAATGGGCTTGTGATAGCCACGCCGCTGCCCGTCGGGACCGTCTTGTTCAAACGTGCGGAAATAACCGGCCAGATTGGGCCGCCCAAACTCGTTATTGAACGCCGCCGCGCCAATCGGGCCTTCCAGCATGATGTCCAGCGAGGAAGCGATACGGTTCGGCTTGCCGTAATCGCCCTCCCACGGCTGGATAAACTCGGGAATGCGCAAATGGGACACCGAAAAGCCGCACAATCCCGCTTTGGGCTTCGCGCCGCGCCCGGTCGCGCCTTCATCGCGAATTTCCCCGCCTGAACCGGTCGCTGCGCCGGGGAAGGGAGAAATAGCAGTGGGGTGGTTGTGGGTCTCCACCTTAATCAGAATATGCACTTCTTCCCGGTGATAGCGGTATTCGCCATTTTTCGGGTCGGGAAAAAAGCGTCCAGCCCGAAAGCCGGTGATCACTGCCGCATTATCGGTATATGCGGACAGCACATCGGCGGGATGCTGTTCATGGGTATGGCGGATCATGGCGAACAGCGAATGCTCTTGCGGAACGCCATCAATGATCCAGTCGGCGTTGAAAATTTTGTGCCGACAATGTTCGGAATTGGCCTGGGCGAACATCATCAGTTCCACATCGGTCGGGTTGCGGGCTAACCGGGTGAAACAGTCCTGGAGGTAGTCGATTTCGTCCTCGGACAGCGCCAGTCCCAGTTCACGGTTCGCGGTCGTCAAGGCGTCGCGCCCGCCGCTCAGCAAATCCACAGTTTGCATTGGAGCCGGTTGAGTGTGGGTAAACAGGATGGATGGATCAGCGCCCGGCTCTAGCACCGCCTCGGTCATCCGGTCGTGCAGCAGGGGTTTCAGCGCGGCGAGTTCCTGATCGGTCAGTGACCGTGCCGAATCCAGATACCAGGCGATGCCGCGTTCGATACGGCGGATGCGGTGCAGACCGCAATTATGGGCGATGTCGGTGGCTTTGGACGACCAGGGAGAAATCGCGCCGGGGCGGGGGATGACCAGAAATAACGGGACGGCGGATGGCGCTTCCCGTCCCGCGTCGCGTGCGCCGGCCAACGTCAGTGAATGTGAAATTGCCGTGCGAGGACCGTACTGCAGCAGGCGTTCCAGCACTTCACGGTCGGGGGCGGTCAGCGAACCGTCAACGAAGTGGACGAATTCGGCGCGAACCTGGGTGACGGCGGGAACCCGCTGGCGCAGCGCAGCCAGCAACTTCTCCAGACGGAACGGTGACAGGGTGGGGCTTCCACGGAAACGCAGCATCGCGGGCATTCTCCTCGGTCGGACGGGAAGCGCATGATACCAGTAATCAGACCACGTTCTTCATCCCCTCGGCGTTCAGTCGTTCGGCAAAATATTTGTAAGGCCGGAATCTCCTATACTCTAGCGACATTCACGATTTTCTGAGGATACTCAATGAAGCTTCGCTGGTGGTTGACCCTGGTTTACCTGCTGACATTGGGCGTCCCGCTATCGGCGAACTCAACGTTTACTCTTGACCCGGTTAACCCGCCATTGACTCATGCCTGTCTGGTGGTAGCGCTGGGACTCATTGGCGTGATCAGCGGAATCGCCTGGTCGATCTATCGAACCAACCGCCGGTTGATGCAGTGCATTACTGAAAGTCAACAGGCCGAATGCACCCTGCACACGTTATCCACGGCAATTGAACAAAGTCCCACTTCAGTGGTGATCACCGGCCTGGACGCGACGATTCACTATGTTAATCCCCGATTCACGCAAGTGACCGGTTTCGCTGCCGCTGAAGTCATGGGTAAAAACGCAAAAATCCTTAATTCCGGTTTGACCCCAAAAGCGACTTTTGAGGCGATGTGGCGTCAACTCAGTCGGGGTGAGTTGTGGTCAGGCGAAATTATCAACCGGCGAAAAAATGGCCAGATTTATTGGGAAGAAGCCCATATATGCCCGGTCAAGGATAGGTCGGGTCAAACTACACAATATGTCTCGGTCAAACTGGATATTTCTGAGCGTAAACAGACTGAGCAATATGAAAAATCCCGCAATCGGGTTTTGGAATTGTTGGCTCAGGGTGCCGCATTACCGGTGATTCTGGAGGCCATTGCACGGAGCGTTGAGGAGAGTAATCCAGGAGTGCTGTGCTGTATTTTACAGATGGCTTCGGACGGCCAACGCCTTCTGATTGGCGCTGCGCCCAGTCTGCCGGATTTCTATAACACCGCGATTCATGATCTGAAAATTGGCCCGGGCGTAGGCTCGTGCGGTACAGCGGCGTTTACCGGCGAGCGCGTGATCGTGGAGGATATTCAACATCATCCCTACTGGGCGAATTTTAAGGAACTGGCGGCGCAGGCGTCATTGGGTTCGTGCTGGTCGGAGCCGATTCGTTCAGCGTCAGGCCAAGTGCTGGGCACGTTTACCATTTATCATCGTGATGTCTGCCAACCCGTTGATACTGACATCCGGTTGCTGAAACAATCTGCCAATCTGGCGGCGATTGCCATTGACCACTCTCGGGCGGTCGAGGCGTTGCGCACCAGCGAAGAGCAATATCGCCTGCTGGCTGAAAACGCCACTGACGTGATCTGGACGATTGATTTCGATGGGCGCTTTACCTATATCAGCCCGTCCGTTGAAAAATTGCGCGGTTATACCGTAGCCGAAGCTATGGAACAGTCGCTGGATGAATCGCTCACGCCGGAATCTGCCGCGATAGCCAAATTCGAGTTGGCCCAGTCGATTGAAATGATGCGTAAGGGTCAGCCCTTCCCTGACCATCGGGGCGAATTTGAACAACCCTGCAAGGATGGCTCCACGGTGTGGGTCGAGATCACAACCACCGGAATCTACAATGTATCGGGTGAATTTGTCAGTATTCTGGGCGTCTCCCGCAACATTACCGAGCGCAAGCAAATCCAGGATCGTATGGCGTACCTGGCGCATCATGATGCGCTTACCGATTTGCCGAATCGCGTGTTGTTCTCTGATCGCCTCAACCGGGCACTGGCTCAGGCGCAACGGAACCTGACCCGCATGGCGCTCATGTTTATCGATCTGGATAAATTCAAACCGATTAACGATACCCTGGGTCATGCGGTGGGCGATCTGATGTTAAAAGAAACAGCCATCCGCCTGTGTGCTTGTGTACGCAGCGCAGATACAGTGGGACGCATTGGCGGCGATGAGTTCGTGGTTCTATTGCCGATGATTAATCATCCACAGGATGCGCTACGGGTCGCGGAGAAAATCCGCCACGCCCTCAACCTGCCCTTTGAACTGGCGAGCCATTACCTGAGCATTTCGTCGAGTATTGGCGTCGCTATTGCCCCGGAACACGGCATGAATGAAATTGAACTGGCCAAACATGCCGATATGGCCATGTACCATGCCAAGCAAGCCGGTCGGAATAATGTGAAGCTGTTTCAACCGGAGATGCAGGGCGCTGAATCTTGATCCGCATCTAAGAAGCTGTCCAGGAACCCCTCTCCCGGAGGGAGAGGGGGGTTTTTAGGCAACCTCTAAAAAGGCAGCAGCTATTGGAAATTTGGCGCTCTAAATGGTTAATTTTTTATCACGCTCACCACAAATTTATTATGGGTAGATTCAACACGGTATTGATTTTTTGATTGATCACAGTAAACGTGGTAAGCGGAATTTCCTTTACCATTGACAATGGGGACAATCTGGTTAATTGAGTCACAGGGATAGTCATAGTAACCAATCAGATTGTTCATTAACTCTAGCAATTCCCCGGCTTCTCGGACTTCCCCAGTTTCCTCGGTTTCCCCGTTTTCCGCATTTGCCCCGACAGAGACCAGCAGTAACGAGATAAGTAACAGTTTTTTCATAGCGATGAGTCTCCATTTGCTTTCAGGGCGCGAGATTTGCGCCGCCGCGCCGGTGGGGCGTCTGACATAGCCAGTGGGCTGGTGAGTTGCTGATAAAGCGTGAACAGGAACGCCACTCGGTCGTGGTCGCCGCTGAATTTGTGTTTTGCGTAGGCGGCATCGACAGCGGCATCCAG
>JAUPTV010000126.1 GCA_030917925.1 Pseudomonadota bacterium | reverse complement strand
CCGACAGGGCCGATATCAACCATTAAAGCTGAAGAATCCGCAATAAGGATAGATAATTTATGTTGCTTATGATCGACAACTACGACTCCTTTACCTATAACCTGGCGCAATACTTTGGCGAGTTGGGCGAAGATGTGTGGGTGTACCGCAACGACCAGATTACGCTGGAGCAGATCGCTGAACTGCACCCCGAGCGCCTGGTTCTTTCACCGGGTCCTTGTACCCCCAACGAGGCCGGTATTTCGCTGGCCGCTATCGAGCGGTTTGCCGGACAACTCCCTCTGCTGGGCGTCTGCCTGGGGCATCAAAGCATTGGTCAGGCTTTCGGTGGGCGCATCGTTCGGGCCGGCCAGGTCATGCACGGTAAAACTTCCCAGGTTTACCATGCTGGTCAGGGCGTATTCGCCGACCTGCCCAACCCCTTTACCGTCGTGCGTTATCATTCCCTGGTCATCGAGAAGGCGACCCTGCCGGATAGTCTGGAAGTGACGGCCTGGACCCGGACGCCTGACGGCAATGTGGATGAAATTATGGGGGTGCGCCATAAAACCTTGCCGGTGGAAGGCGTACAATTCCACCCCGAATCGATTTTGACCGAGCACGGCCACGCGCTGCTGCGCAATTTTCTGACCCGGCATTGAACGCCCCGGAGAACCTGACTTATGTCCATTACCCCCCAGGAAGCCCTGCAACGCACCATCGAACATCGGGAGATTTTCTACGATGAGATGCTGTCGCTGATGCGGCAGATCATGGCGGGTGATATTTCCCCCGTGATGACCGCCGCCGTTCTCACCGGCCTGCGGGTCAAAAAGGAAACCATTGACGAAATTACCGCCGCCGCTACGGTGATGCGCGACCTGTCCACCAAGGTTCACGTTCCGCCGCCGCATGAGCATTTCGTGGATATTGTCGGCACCGGCGGCGATGGTTCGCACACCTTTAACATCTCTACGGCCAGCATGTTTGTCCTTGCCGCTGCCGGTGCCCGCGTCGCCAAACATGGCAATCGCGGTGTGTCCTCCAAATCGGGGAGTGCCGACGTACTGGAGGCACTGGGTGTGCGTATTGACCTGAAACCGGAACAGGTCGCTGAATGTATTGAAACCACCGGCATCGGCTTCATGTTTGCGCCCAATCATCATCTAGCGATGAAAAACGTCGCGCCGGTACGCCGCGAGATGGGTGTGCGCACGATTTTCAATATTCTCGGGCCGCTGACCAATCCGGCGGGTGCGCCGAATCAATTGCTGGGCGTCTTCCATCCCGATCTGGTCGGCATCCTGGTGCGGGTGATGAAACGCTTGGGCGCTGGACACGTTCTTGTCGTATGGGGCAAGGATGGCATGGATGAAATCTCGCTGGGCGCGGCGACACTGGTGGGCGAACTGAAAAACGGTGAGATTACCGAATACGAAATTCACCCCGAGGACTTTGGCTTGGCGATGGTGTCGAATCGCGGTCTGCGAGTGGAAGACGCCGAACAGTCCAAGACGCTGATGCTGGCGGCGTTGGATAACCATCCGGGCGCGGCCCGCGACATCGTGGCGTTCAACGCCGGCGCGGCGCTGTATGCCGCCAATATCAGCGCTTCGATTGACGATGGCATCTGGCTGGCGCGGGATGTCCTGGCTAACGGCGCAGCGCGAGCCAAGCTGGATGAGTTCGTCCGTTGCACTCAGAAACTGGCGTCATGAGCGATACACCGGATGTGCTGAAAAAAATCCTGGCCCGCAAGGTCGAGGAAATCGCGGAACGCAGCGCACAACTCGGTTTGCCGGAACTGCGCCGCTGTGTTGAGAATCTCCCGTCGCCTCGCCCCTTCCGAACACGGTTGGAACAGACCGTGGCGCAGGGTCAACCGGCGGTGATTGCGGAAATCAAGCGTGCTTCGCCGAGTAAAGGCTTGCTGCGCGATCCTTTTCTGCCCGCAGAGATTGCCCGCAGTTACGCCGCATCGGGCGCAGCTGGCTTGTCCGTGTTGACCGACCGCGATTTCTTCCAGGGTTGCGAAGACTATTTAAAGGAAACGCGAGCGGCCTGCGCGTTGCCGGTGTTGCGTAAAGACTTCCTCATCGATGCCTATCAGGTTTACGAAGCGCGATGGATCGGCGCTGACTGCATTTTGCTGATCGTCGCGGCGCTGGAAGATGCGGTATTGCGGGATCTGGCGGAATTGGCAGTGGAACTGGGCATGGATGTCCTGGTGGAAGTCCATGACGCCGGGGAACTGGAACGGGCGCTGCGGATCGACGCGCCGCTGATTGGCATTAATAACCGGAATCTGCGCACCTTTGAAACCCGGCTGGACACCACGCTGAACCTGTTGGGGCAAATTCCCGAAGATCGCCTTGTGGTGACCGAAAGCGGGATTCTGACGCCGGACGATGTGGCGCTGATGCGTCAGCGCGGCGTCCATGCATTCCTGGTGGGTGAAGCCTTTATGCGCGCCCCTGATCCGGGGGCGAAATTGGCGGAATTGTTTGGAACGGGAAGGTCTGCTGACGGTCGCTGAAAAGATCAAACCACCCCGGCGCTACGCGCCACCCCTCCTTATTCAAGGAGGGGAGAATTCTTGCTTTCTGGAGCGAACTGCTGATGAAAACTCGCGTTGTCTGGCTGGAAGACATGACCTATGTGGCGCAATCGCCCAGCGGTCATGCGTTGGTTATGGATGGACCGCCGGAACTGGGCGGCCATAATCTCGGTCCCCGGCCGATGGAAATGCTGCTGATGGGCATGGGCGGTTGCACGGCGATTGATGTGGTTAATATTCTGCGCAAGGCTCGGCAGTCTCTGGATGGTTGTGAAGTCGAAATCGAAGCTGAGCGAGCTGATAGTGAGCCGAAGGTGTTCACGCAAATTCATGTCCATTTCATTCTGACCGGCGCGGCGCTGAGTCCAAAGCACGTTGAACGCGCGGTTCAGTTGTCGGCGGAAAAATATTGTTCAGCCTCGATCATGCTCGGCCAGACCGCGAAGATCACCCACACTTTTGAAATTCGCGAGGTTAGGGCAACAACGCCGCCCTAAACCCAATAAGTAGTTCCGGTCATGACTTTGGCAACGCCTTTCATCAGGGCGCGAATGGGTAAAGGCAGATCAGCGCCGCCAGCGGCCAGCGCATGGGTCGCGTGGCGCTCTTCATCTTCTTTCATCTGTTCCAGAATGGCCCGGCTCTGCTGATCGTGCGTCGGCAGGCGATTTAGATGACCGTTCAGATGCTCGACCACTTGATGCTCGGTCTCCGCCAGAAACCCCAGGCTCCACCGGTCGCCGACCTTGCCGGCCACTGCGCCAATCGCGAAGGCACCGCTATAGAACAGCGGGTTGAAGACACTGGGATGACTGCCCAGGGTTTTCATGCGCTCCTCGCACCAAGCCAGATGGTCGTTTTCCTCCATCGCGGCCTGTTCCATGCGTTCACGGACTTCCACCAGTTGTGCAGTCAGCGCCTGGCCCTGATAGAGCGCCTGGGCGCAAACTTCGCCGGTATGATTAACGCGCATCAACCGCCCGGCCTCCTGCTGTTCAAAAGGTTCCAGTTCCGCTTCTGGCGCACGGGTGGCGGGATTGGGTCGACCGGTGGTAACGGGGCGGCCAAAAACCGTGCGGAGCGCCTGGTCAACATTGATTAATAGCGTGTCCATCGGGGTATAGTGACGAGTCATCATCAGTGTTTGCTCGATATCCGGGAGAAGTGAACGTGTCCTATTATCATCATCACGTCTTTTTTTGCACGAATCTGCGCGACGATGGCTCGCAGTGCTGCCAGCAATGCGGCGCTCAGGAGGCGCGAGATTATGTGAAGCAACGAGTCAAGGCGTTGGGTCCCGCGATTCCCCACAAGGTGCGCATTAACAATGCCGGTTGCCTGGATCGCTGCGCCGAGGGGCCGGTCATCGTGATTTACCCGGAAGCGGTTTGGTATACCTATGTGGATCACGCGGATCTGGACGAGATTATTGAAGAGCATCTGATCAACGGTCGCGTCGTGGAGCGGCTGTGTATTTAAATGATTCTTCCCCGTTCCCGTGCGCTTTGCCGGTTTTCTGGCGCTTGCCAAACCCGGAGGGTCTGAGTATCATGCACGGCTTTCCAAGCGGATACGGATTTTTCGGAGTATGTCATCATGAAAACGTTCAGCGCCAAGCCGGCTGAAGTCAAGCGCGACTGGTATGTGGTTGACGCCACAGATCTGGTTCTGGGCCGACTGTCATCCGAAATCGCCCGCCGCTTGCGGGGCAAACACAAGCCCGAATATACTCCGCATGTCGATACCGGCGACTATATTGTGGTCGTGAACGCTGAGAAAGTGCGCACGACCGGGCGCAAAACCAGCGACAAGGTTTATCATCGGGTGACCGGTTATGTCGGCAACCTGAAGTCGATTACGCTGGACAAGATGTTGCAGCAGACGCCGGAGCGCGTGATCGAAATCGCTGTCAAGGGCATGTTGCCCAAGAACCCGCTGGGTCGGGCGATGTTTCGCAAACTGAAGGTCTATGCTGGCGCTGAGCATCAACATGCCGCCCAACAGCCTCAGGCGCTGCAACTCTAAAGTCGACTGACGTATTTACCGGAACGGAATAAGCAAGATGATCGAAAATCAGCACTATGGCACTGGACGGCGCAAGACCGCTACGGCACGGGTTTTTCTGCGGCGCGGCACTGGCAATATCACCGTCAATCAGCGTCCTCTGAATGAATACTTCGGGCGTCAAACCTCCTGTATGGTGGTGAACCAGGCGCTGGAAGTCGCCGATCTTAAAGATAAGTTCGACATTTACGTCACGGTTAAGGGCGGCGGTATGACCGGTCAAGCCGGCGCGATTCGCCACGGCATCACCCGGGCGTTGCTCCAATATGATGAAAGCTTGCGTCCTTCGCTGCGTAAGGCTGGTTTCGTGACCCGTGACGCTCGTGAAGTAGAGCGCAAGAAAGTGGGTCTGCGCAAAGCCCGTCGCGCAACGCAGTACTCGAAGCGTTAATCGAGTTTTTGGGGGATCGTCTAACGGCAGGACAGCGGACTCTGACTCCGTCAATCTAGGTTCGAATCCTAGTCCCCCAGCCAGACAAAAAGCCCGCTTGAATAAGCGGGCTTTTTGTTGTTAAAAAACAATTCAATGTTGTTTTTTAATCACAATCAGAAAATTTTGTGTTTTTTTTGAAAATATCAGTTGCATTTTCGCTTTTGAGTGCGTATAAATATCTATAACGAATTTTGAGCGCCCTTTTGTTGTGTCAATACAACACAAACCTAGGAGTTTAATCATGAAAAAGTCTACTCTTGCGCTGGCCGTTGCTGCCGCGCTGACTGGTTTTGGCACCGTTGCCCAAGCTGACACCACCCTGTACGGTTCTGCCCGCGTGTCCGTTGATTGGGTGGATACCGACAAACCGAATGGTCCGTTTGAAGACGGCGAAGACTATTGGGATGTCCGCAACAATTCTTCACGCTTGGGTGTTCGTGGACTGGAAGATCTGGGCGGCGGGCTGAGCGCCATTTATCAGTATGAATTCGGCGTGGACATGACTGAGGGTGGGAGTTTTGAAGCCAACCGCCCGAAGTGGGTGGGTCTGAAAGGCGGGTTCGGTTCCGTAACTTTGGGCACCCAATGGTCAGCCTACTACAATGTCACCGGCATAGCGGATATCTTCAACAGCAATCGCAGTTTTGCTAGCGATACCGGCTACTTGGGCGGGCAATACGGTGCGCGTCTGAACAACACTGTTCTCTACACATCGCCAGATATGAGTGGCTTCAAAGCCCAAGCCATGCTGGTCATGAATGGCAACACTGCAGATACCAAAACTCCTGATGTTTCCGACAGCGTTGACCTGTGGCAGGTTGCCGCCAACTACAGCAATGGACCTATCTATGCTGGTGCGGCCTACATGCAGTTGCAAGATGCCGATGACGATGTTTTCAGCGGCGATGATCGCAGCCAGTGGGCGCTGGTCGGTGCCTATAAGCCGGGGCCTTTCACCGTTGGCCTGATGTACGAACAGGGTGATTTGAATAACATTAGCCTGTCGCCACTGGTTGATGCGATCCCGTTGACCAATATCGACGACACTTGGAATATCTATCTGTTCGGTGCCTACACCTTCGGCAACAATGAGATCAAAGCCGCCTATGGCTATATGGAGACCGAAGGAGACTATGTTCTTGACGCTGCCAACGCGCGTCGTCAAAGCTATGGTGAGATTCAGAATCTTTTGTTGAGCTACCAGTACAATCTGAGCAAGCGGACCCGTGTGTGGGTTGAATACCTGGGCCGCAAGGATGATAACGATGGCGTAGTGTCAGCCGTGGAAGGTGATCAGAATGTCATCTCCATCGGTACCCGCCACGACTTCTGATTCTCTTCGCAGAATTTGAGCAGGTTTGATCAACGGACGCCTTCGGGCGTCCGTTGGCGTTTGTGAGTTTGAAAATACCGGATATTGCCGCAATCTCTGTTGCTTTAATGCGAAAAGTTGTATTTTTCACAAATTAGCAGTTGCTTTTTTACTGCATTCCCTATATAAAGCTTCCCTTATAGAGTTCTTCGAGGCGGCTTTCTCATCAAAACCTGATTGATCGGAAAACACACCTTGAAGCAATGATTGATTGATAACTATTTTGGAGATATGCCATGAAAAAGTCTGTCCTCGCTCTCGCTGTTGCATCCGTCCTGGCGGCTCCGCTGGCGGCTCAGGCCGACACCATCCTATACGGTTCGGCGCGGGTTTCCGTGGATTACGTCGACAACGATAACGACAGTGACTCCTACTGGGATGTGATGAATAATTCTTCGCGCCTCGGCGTCCAGGGTTCCGAAGATCTGGGTGGCGGGCTGAACGCCATCTATCAGTATGAGTTTGGCGTTGACGTGACTGAGGGCGGCAGTTTTGAAGGAAACCGGCCCAAACTGGTCGGTCTCAAGGGCGGCTTCGGCACGGTGTCGCTGGGCACCCAGGAAACGCCCTACTATCACGTCGCCGGAATCGTCGATATCTTTAATACCGACCGGTCATTGGGTACCACGGCCTTTCTGGGTGGTTCGTTCAACGGCTTCAAACTTACGGTGGACCCCGACACTCGTGCTTCAGATGGAGGTTCCCTGTTCCGGCTTGATAACAGCCTGTATTACACCACGCCTGATTTTAGCGGCTTCACCGGCGAACTCATGCTGGTTATGAATGGTGCCGAGAACGATAACCAAGGCTATTCCAATAGTGTTGATCTCTGGAATATCGCGGCCAAGTACAGCAACGGCCCCTTCTTCGCGGGCGCTAGCTATATCAAGCTTGAAGGCAGCGACAACGTCCCTATTAGCCCAGGTATCGATCTGGATCTGGATCTGGACCAGTGGAATATCGGTCTGGGTTATTCCGCAGGTCCGTTCAGCGTCGGTTTCATCTACGAAGAGGGTACGCTCAACGAATTCGGCCTGTACAGTAATGCCAAGTTCGATGGCGAGCGCCTATTTGGCACCGATGACGCCAGCAACTGGTACCTGACCGGTGAATATAAATTCGGCAACAACACCATTCGTGGCGCTTATGGGCAGCTTGATACGGGACTCAGCGATCCAGGTTTCGATGACACCATCGACAACTACCTGGTGGGCTACCAGTACGATTTCAGCCGACGCACCCGGGTCTGGGTTGAGTACATTGGCCGCAGCGCTAACGATGCGGTGTACCGCGATCAGAATGCGTTTTCTATCGGCACCCGCGTTGACTTCTAAGCCTGGATCACAGGCGTAAGGGCGGACGGGCGCAGCCTTCGGGCAGCGCCCGTTTTTTTATGTACAGTTACATCAGAGGCGGATGGTCTGTACCCCATCAGCCGTTCCCAACAGCAGCACATCCGCTGGTCGTTGCGCAAACAGCCCCACGGTCACAATGCCTGGAATATTATTCCATTCGGCTTCCAGTTGGGCCGGTTCCAGAATGTGCAGGTTATACACATCCAGGATCAGATTGCCGTTGTCGGTGATGAAATTTTCCCGCAGCACCGGCTGACCGCCACGCTTCAACAATTCGCGACCGACATAGCTGCGCGCCATGGGAATCACCTCGACGGGCAGGGGAAAGGCCCCCAGCACATCAACCAGCTTGGACTGATCCGCGATACAGATAAACTTCTCGCTGGCGGCCGCTGCGATTTTCTCGCGGGTCAACGCCCCGCCGCCGCCCTTGATCATGCGCAAATGACGATCCACCTCATCCGCGCCATCCACATACAATGGCAACGGCCCGGCACCATTCAAATCCAGCACCGGAATCCGGCAAGCCTTCAACCGTTCAGTCGTCATCGAAGAACTCGACACCGCGCCTTCAATTGGGTATTTGAGCCGCACCAGGGCGTCAATAAAATAGTTGACCGTCGAACCGGTGCCGACGCCGATCACGGTATTCTCTTCCACATACTGCAAAGCCGCTTCGGCGGCGCGTTTTTTCATTGCATCGCTGGACATCTTGTAACCCTTACCCCCAACCCCTCTCCCCAATGGAGAGGGGAGTTGACTGTTTTCCAAGCTCATTATGCACGATTACATCAAAAAAATTCTCACCGCCCGCGTCTACGATGTCGCTATTGAATCGCCGCTGGACGCGCTGCCGCGTCTGTCACGGCGCTTGCGGAACCGGGTACTGCTCAAACGCGAAGATTTGCAACCGGTGTTCTCCTTCAAGCTGCGCGGCGCTTACAACAAGATGGCCAGTCTGGCACCTGACGTGCTGGAAAAAGGCGTGATTTGCGCTTCCGCTGGCAATCATGCCCAAGGTGTCGCTCTCGCAGCCCAGAAGCTCGGCGCTAAAGCCATGATTGTCATGCCACGCACCACTCCGGCGATTAAAATTCAGGCGGTGCGCGACCGGGGCGGCAAAACCGTACTGTTCGGCGATACCTACGATGAAGCTTATCAACACGCCCGGCAACTGGAAGTCGAAAAGGGTCTGACGTTTATTCATCCCTACGATGACCCGGACGTCATCGCCGGCAATGGCACTATCGGTATGGAAATCCTGCGCCAGCATCCCGATCCGATTGAAGCTATTTTTATCGCCGTCGGCGGCGGCGGACTGATCGCTGGAGTGGCCACTTACATCAAGTTTCTGCGGCCGGACATTAAGATTATCGGCGTAGAACCCGCTGACGCCGCGTCCATGTATGAGGCGCTGAAACAGGGACAGCGGGTGACGCTGGATCAGGTGGGTCTGTTCGCCGATGGCGTCGCCGTCAAGCAGGTGGGCGAAGAGACCTTTCGACTCGCGCAACAAGGGGTCGATGAAGTCATTCTCGTGTCCACCGATGAGATTTGTGCCGCCATTAAAGATATTTTCGACGATACCCGCTCGATTGCCGAACCGGCTGGGGCGCTGGGCATTGCCGGACTAAAGAAATATGTAGAACGCACCGGACGAACCGGAGCGCCGCTCATTGCCTTGAACTGCGGCGCGAATATTAACTTTGACCGGTTGCGGCATGTCGCTGAACGGGCTGAACTGGGTGAACGGCGTGAAGCGTTGCTGGCGGTGACCATCCCGGAACAGCCTGGCAGCTTCCGCAAGTTCTGCCAGACCATCGGCAAACGCGCCATCACCGAATTCAATTACCGCTACGCCGATTCCCGACAAGCACAGGTATTTGCTGGCATCCAGCTTAGCGAAGGCGAGGATGAAAAGAATCGAATCATCGAGGCGTTACGCGAGCATGGCTATCCGGTCATCGACATGAGCGACAACGAAATGGCCAAGCTGCATGTGCGCTATATGGTCGGTGGTCATGCGCCGGACCTTCATGATGAAATCCTCTATCGGTTCCAATTCCCGGAACGGCCCGGCGCACTGCTGAAATTTTTGACCGGCATGGCCCATGACTGGAATATCAGCCTGTTCCACTACCGCAATCACGGCTCCGATTATGGCAGGGTGCTGGTTGGCATCCAGGTGCCGGAAGCCGAACGGGCACAGTTTCTGCGCTACATCCAGGAACTGGGCTATCCCTGCTGCGCCGAGACCGATAATCCCGCCTATCGGCTCTTTCTGGACGGAAGCCGTTAGTGGCTATGCAAAAACCTGGAGCGCGGTTTCCGTCGCTACGGCATCCAGCGGCACATCCCAAGATTGCCGAACCAGTTTCTCAACTTGCTGGAATTCATAAGCGAACCCGACCAGTCGGGGGCGGCAGCCGCGCCAGTGCGGATCGTGCAGAAAGGCGAAACTGCGGTCATAAAATCCGCCACCCATACCCAAGCGTGTCCCGGTCGCATCGAAGGCCACCAACGGCGTCAGCACCAAATCAAGGGCTGAAGGTAGTAGCCATTCATCAGGAGATACGTCCGGTTCAGGAATCTGGAAGCGGTTGCGGCGCATCGTGACGCCCGGCTGCCAAGGCGCAAATTGCAGCGCATCGCCAGTTAGAACGGGGAGATAAACGGCCTTTCCCTGGACCAGGGCGCGCTCCAGCACGGGCATCGGGTCCAATTCGCCCTTCCACGCCCAGTAACCGGCGATGCGGGAGGCTTCGGCAAACCAGGCGCTTGCCGCCAACCGTTCAGCCGCCGCCCACGCCGCCGCCTGCCGTTCAGCAATCGGTATATCAAGGCGCTGGACGCACAGTCGTTGACGAAGCACGTTGGAAAATGGAGGTTGCGGATTCATGGAAAAAAAGAAAGCGATGCCGAAGCATCGCTTGAATGAAGAGGGGGCGCTCTCCGCCTGTGCCGTCTCGGACCTTGCCCTTGAACCGAGTGGTTCAAGTGGGGAGCAGAGGGGCGTATCAGGCTTTCCACAACGAGGTGGACATGCACACCTACGCCAGCGACTATGTTCCCCGGGTATAATCAATTAGGATCAAGGGGTTACCCAGCCCACTACTCGAACACCGCAGAGAACGCCCGAACTGAAATCGATGGAACAGCGAAGATTATACTCTACTTAACACAGCCCGGTTAAAGAACCGCGTCAATTTTCTGCAATAAATCCCGCGCCTGATGGCTGACGGCGGCATCCATCTCGGCTGACTCGCGCTGCTGGCGCAATAACTCATGGCTGAGATTCAATGCCGCCATAATCGCTACCGCTTCCAGACTCAGGTGCTTGCCGCGCTCACGAATCGCCTCCATCCGTTCATTCAGCGACTGTGACGCTTCCAGCAACTCATCGCGCTCAGCAGGCTGACAGGCAAACCGGTATTCATAACCGATCAACTGCACGTTGACGCTGTGCGTCTCGTTGCTCATGAAGTTTGCTCCAGGTCTTTGAGCCGCACGACCATCGCATCGATGCGGGTGCGGAACTGTTCATTCTTCTCGCGCAGGGCGTCGCGCTCGGCTTGCAAGGTTAAAGTCTGCTCGTGCAGTTCACGATTTTCCACCGCCAGTTGTGCGCAGTGTTTCACCAGATGTTCAACCCGTTCAGCCAGCATGGCCAGATCGGCTACGGCAGATGACGACGGCGAGGCGTTTTCGTTGGTGTTTTTAGGGTCCATGGAAATACTATAGAACTTTCATTCGGATTGGGTCAAATCCAGAGCCATTTTTTGGGGCTTGATGCCTGGCAATGTTAGGATCAAGGCCCTTCACCGGTTCCGGTTGGCCAGCACTGGAGTGTTCCATTATGTCAGACGATTCGTCACTCTTCGACTCGTTAAGCCAACTGCTCGACCCCATCGATCCGGCGGAATTACACGGGCTATTATGCGGCCTGCTCTGCCTCGACGCCCATTTGAATCGTGACCAGTGGCTGCATTACGCCCAGGAGGCCTTGACCGATGGCAGCGCATGGTCTGAATCGGTAGGCAGCCTGTTGGCCAAGGTGTTGGAATTTGGCATGGCTCAAATGAACTCGCCCGACTGGTCGGTGACGCCCCTGATTCCTGATGACGATGCGCCCCTGCGGCAGCGAGTGAATGCGCTGGGCAATTGGTGTCAGGGCCTGCTGTACGGACTCGGTATGGGGCAACTCGAACAGCACGGTGCTTTATCCAAAGAAAGCTGGGAATTTCTCGATGATGTCACCGATATTGCTCAGATCGGTTTCGAGGCGGACGCCACTGGCGAAAGCGAAGAGACGGCCTTTGTGGAGGTCGTCGAATACTTACGGGTCGGTCTGCTGATGGTCCAGCAGGATATCCAGCAATCCACCGCGCCGTCCCCAACCCGTTTGCACTAAACCAGGAACTTTTGCCCATGTTCGCTCGCGCTATTCCCCCCGAAGTTTTTGCCCGCCGCCGCCGTGCGCTAATGGAACAAATGGGGCCCAATTCCGTCGCCCTGCTGGCCGCCGCCCCGGAAGCGCCCCGCAATCGGGATGTCTATTATCCCTACCGTCAGGACAGCGATTTTTACTACCTCACCGGCTTTCCGGAACCGGACGCCATTGCAGCGTTGATTCCCGGCGCTGAACCGGAATTCCTGCTGTTTTGCCGCGACCGTGATCCGCAGATGGAAATCTGGCATGGCCGCCGTGCGGGTCCAGAAGGTGCGAAAGAGCGCTATGGCGCTGATCATGCCCATCCCATCGGGCAGATTGATAACATTCTGTTGCCGCTGCTGGAGAACCGGGAACGGATTTTCTACCCGATTGGTTACCGCCCGGACTTTGATGCGAAAGTCATGGGTTGGCTTAATCAAACCCGCGCCAAATCTCGAACTGGTGTGCAAGCCCCGACGATTTTTATTGCTTTGGAGCATCTGTTGCACCCCATGCGGCGCTGCAAAGATGTTGAGGAAATCGCGGTGATGCGTGAATCGGCCAACATCGCTTGTGCCGCCCACTACCGGGCGATGCAGATTTGTCAGCCCGGCATGATGGAATACGAAATTGAAGCAGAGTTTTTTCACACGTTCCTGCGCAATGGGGCCGGCTGGTCCTATCCGGCAATTGTCGCGGGCGGCGATAACAGTTGTATCCTGCATTACACGGAAAATAATGCCGAATTGCGGGATGGCGATATATTACTGATCGACGCTGGCGCGGAATTGGATGGCTATGCTTCTGATATTACCCGCACGTTCCCGATCAATGGCCGCTTTTCCGGGGAACAGCGCGTTATTTATGAACTGGTGCTGGCGGCGCAGCAAGCCGCGATTGACAAGGTTCGACCCGGTTGCCATTTCAACGAACCGCATGATGCGGCAGTTCGCGTCTTGACCGAGGGATTAATTGAACTCGGTTTATTACAGGGCGACGTGGACGCGGTGATTAAGGCCGAAAGGTATAAGCAGTTCTATATGCACCGCACGGGCCACTGGCTAGGCATGGATGTGCATGATGTCGGCAGTTATAAAATCGGGGAGGATTGGCAGGTGTTTGAACCCGGTATGGTGACAACGGTTGAACCTGGCCTTTACTTTCCGGCTAGCGGTCAAATGATCGATGAATGCTGGGCGCAACTGGGTATTCACCTTAAAACCGATCTGGAAGAACGCTGGCAGCGGATTGGCGTCCGCATTGAGGACGACGTACTGGTGACGGACGGCGAACCAGAAGTCCTGACGGCCGCTGCGCCCAAAACCATCGATGACATTGAGGCGGTGATGAGAAGATAGGCATTGATCCGATCAATGCCGTTAATCCCGTGTCACTGTAGGGTAAAAACAGGATATAATTAAAAATGTGGATAAGTTAAACAATCCTGTCGCTGTCGTGTCGAAATGGCGGTTTTTACCGGGAGTGCTGAATAATGGCGGAACCACAGAAAGAGCCGGACTGGGCGATTGAAAATGACTGGAGTGAGGAAGATCTGCGCCAGTATGAGCGCTATAGCACCAATTTTTATTTGTGCGTCTATGACCGGCGCGAAGAGCGTCTGCTCGGCGATGTCGTTGATATTAGCCTGGGGGGATTGAGACTGATCGGCAGCGAAGCGCTGCGTATTGGCAAGGTTATACCGTTGCGGATGGAGGCGTCACTGGAGAGCGGCCGCCGCGAATGTTGCGAATTTCAGGGAAAAACCGTCTGGAGCGGCGAGGATGAAAATCCTGGTTGGTTTACCGCAGGGCTGGAATTCCTTGATTTATCGACGTCCACCCGGAAAATGCTGCACGAAATCATTGCTGAACTGAGCAGTTGACGGTGAAACGCTGAAACAGTGGCCGTACCCGGTTAACAGTTCAGCAAGCCGCCGCTAAAGAGATGCGGTAAGTCCAGGATCGGCAACGCCGCTTCACCCTGGCGGAAACAGGACCAAGCCAATTCGCGCCACCCGCTGGGATGCTCAGGCAATGCACAGGCCAAGTCATCAGTCACTCGCAGACGTTCGGGAATCTTCGTCAGCAACAAAGCGCCGTAATCCGGCATGGCATCCGGCGCGGACTGATAGGCCACAATGCCCGCCAATGTCCGGTCGCCATTCACCATTGGCGCTCCCTGGAGCCAGGCGGCTAGATCGATGGTTGGCAATAAGCGCTCATGCCAAACCAGTACCCATTGACAGAAATACGGGCAAGTCGGCACGGTCAATAGCGCTGGCGTCTCCACCAGATGCACCAATTCCCGTTCACTCACAGCCGCTTGTACACCTTCCCCCAGCGTGAGTCGCCAAGCCCGGCTTTCCCGAACACCCGGTTCAGACCTCAGCATTATCCGCATCCTCCATCTGTGCCGTGAGCCAGGCCGCCAGCCGTTCCGTATCGGTCACATAGCCTAGCCCGGTCTCCAACTGAACCAGTGCCTGCACTGGCGAACCCGGCATCGCCATGCAGGCGGGTAGTGGAAACGGGGTTGGCGCAGACTTCAGCATCTCCACCCGGTCAGCCGCCAGACCGAAACGATCCGCGCCATTGTCCAGCAACAGGCATAAACGACGCGATTCGGGCAGAGTCGCCGACAACGCCAGTTCACCAGACAGGCTATACACCGGCCACCACTGACCGGCCAGCGCCAAAGCGCCCAGGCTGTGTGTGGATTGAACGTCCGAATCAATGTCCAGCAGCGATTCCAGCGAGTACGCTTCGGTTTGCGGCAGCAACCAGTGACGGTCATCGAGCGTGACCAACACCCTGGGCTGGTCGAGGTTGGCCGTGGGCATGGATGGCAAGGTCTTCATGCCTGATGCAGCAAGCGGTGAATATGCCCTAGCAATTCCTCTTCCTGAAACGGCTTGGTCACATACAGGTTGACACCGACGTTTTCCGCCTCGCGCCGGTGCTTGTCCGTGGAACGCGAGGTAATCATGATCACCGGCAAGTCGCGGGTCGCCTGGTTGGCCCGCAAGTGCGCCGTCAGTTCCATCCCGTTCATTTGCGGCATTTCCAGATCCGTGAGCACCAGACTCGGACGTTTGCCATTGATGATTTCAATCGCTTCCAGGCCATCGTGGGCGGCGCGTGCTTCAAAACCCATATCCTTGATCAACTGCAACAGGGCGCGACGGGCGCTGAGGGAGTCGTCGACCGCCAGCACAAACGGGCGCTCTTGAGCAGGAGCGGTTGCCAGCATTGTGGCAGCGGGCAACGCCCGGCCCAGTGCGGGCATCCGCAGCAGGTCGGGTAAATCCAGCACCGGCGCAATGCTGCCATCGCCGAGAATAGCCGCACCGATGATGCCCTGCAGCGGCGAAATGTAGGGACCTAGCGGTTTAACCACCAGTTCCCGGCTGTCGGTAATGTTCTCTACCGCCACCGCCCGCAGGCTGCCGGAATCTTCCCGCACCAGCAACACCGCAGGAGTCACGCGGGCTGGAGCGCGTCGTTCCGGCGGGAGCTGGAGCCGTTCCGCCAGCGAGATAAATTCGTAGAGATCATCGCCAAGCTGAAAAATGGGCGTAGCGCCCAGATGCCGGATAACGCCAAGTCCGGGATGCACAATCTGTTCGATGCCCCGGCTGGAAATGGCCAGCACCTGATCGCGGATGTGCGCCAGCAGGCCATGGGTCGCAATCAGCGTGACCGGCAGGCGCAACTCCATCAGGCATCCCCGACCGGATTGTGAGTGAATGCGTAGCGAACCCTTCATCGCCAGCAGTCGGCTGTACACCACATCCATGCCGATGCCGCGTCCCGAAGTCTGGGTCGTCACGTCGCGGGTAGAGAAACCCGGCAGCAGAATCAGCCGGGTCAATTCTTCGTCATTGAGCGGTTTATCCGGGGCAATTAGGCCACGAGTGGTCGCAATCTGGCGAATTATCGGTAAATTCAGACCAGCGCCGTCGTCCTGACAACGCAGCACAATGCTGTTGCCGGCGCGGGTGATCTCCAGGGTAATCCGCCCCTGTTGCGGTTTACCCGACTGCTGGCGCTGTTCGGCGGACTCGATGCCATGATCAATCGCGTTGCGCAGGATATGCATGAGCGGATCGACGAACTCATTGAGCACATTGCCGTCGATCAGCGTTTCTGCGCCGCGCACCACCAGTTCCACCGTTTTATCCACCAGTCGGCAGGTTTGCCGCACGGCGCGTTGCAGTCGGGGAACGATGGTTTGCACTGGCACCATGCGGGTGCGCAGCACGACATTCTGGCTATTCCGCTGCAGGCGATGCTGAACCGTCAGCATGGCGTCCATCGTGGTCAGACTCTCGCCCAGGGCGTCGCCGAGTTCCCGTGAATCGGCAACTGCCTCCAGCAGGCGGTGGGTGACTGTGTTCAGTTCGTTGTACTGCTCCAATTCCAGCGGGTCGAAATGGCCGGGCCGTTGCGTGGACGCCATCGGCGAACCGACATTGCGGATATCGACCAGTTGCTCCAGTTCGGCGGTCAAGTACTGTAATCGCCGATTTTGCTCGGTGAGCGCCCGGTTCCTGGTGACCGTTTTCTGGAATTGTTCCTGAAACTGGCCGGTGAGAATGAGCGTTTCACCCATCAGGCGCAGCAATTCATCGACCAGATGGGCGGGAATGCGCAACGTGGCTTCAGGGACGGCCGCCGTGGGCGATTCCGCGATTTCAGTTGGCGGATTAGCTTCCGGCAACGATTCAGCCATCACCATTTCCGGCCATGCTGCGACCGGCGCGGAAACCGGTTGCCACGCCGTGGAAGCTGTTGCTGTCGCTGGTGACGCTTCTTCCGGCGGCGGACCTTCCTGCTCAAGGCGATCCGCCCAGTTCAATACCGCTTGCAGCACCTCCAGCGCCTGGGCGGGTGGCGCAGTACCTCCCAGTAGCGCCTCGCTCATCGCTTCCAGGCAATCTGCGGCATTCAACAGCAGTTCGGCCAATGCCCGATTCGGCAGCGTTTCATGCCGGGACAGGACGGCCAGGATGTCTTCAATCGCGTGGGTCAGCGTCGCAACGCCGCGCACACCAACCGTATTGCCCGCACCTTTCAAAGTGTGGGCGATACGCTGCGCTGCCTTCATATCGTCAAGATGGCCGACGCCCAATGCCAAACGCTGCACGGACGCAGAGAAGTCGGCAGCCAAACCCGGCAATTCCAGCAATAGCCCATCAAGCAGTTCCGGGTTGACATCTTCGGGCAGGGTCAGCGCGACATCTTCCGGTTGCGCCTGGCGCAGTCGTGCATCCTGTTCCGGCATTTCCGGCATCAGGAGTTCAGCCATCGTCAGCCGTTCAAGCAGGCCCGGTTCATCGTCAACTCCCAAGGGCTGTGGCCACCGACAGTCCTGCAAATAGGCGACTAAAGCGGCTCCAGTAGAAGGATCGTGCAGGCTGCGCAGATAGCTGAGGACATGATCCGGCCAGGCGGTCAGGCGCTGGTGGTGTTCGGCGTCCAGCAGAATGTGGCTTTCCGCCAGTTCCATCAGGTTGATTTGCAATAAAACGCAAACTTCATACAGCCCGGTCAGACCGATAGACGCGACGGCTTCGCCCAGGCGTTCAAGCGTCTCCGCGTGTTCCCGCAACGCCTCACTGCGTGTTTCAGGCGCAAGATCAGGATCAGCCGCCGGAGCGAGAATTTCGGCGATAGTCTCGGCAATTTGCGCGACTTCCGCACACAGAATATCCAGCAGTTCCTGAGCAGCGCCACTTGGCTGATTCCATTGAGGCGGAACTTCTTCCTGGGCAACTTCTTCTGGCGCTATCTCGGGTTCCAGTTCCGGTTCAGGCACTATCTCGGGTTCAGATTCCGGTTCCGGTTCAGGCACTATCTCGGGTTCAGGTTCCGGTTCAGGCACTATCTCGGGTTCCAGTTCCGGTTCGGGTTCAGGCACTATCTCGGGTTCAGATTCCGGTTCCGGTTCAAACGCTATCTCGGGTTCGGGTTCCAAGATGGGTTCAGCGATAGAGATGGGCGCTTCGCCGGATTCCGGTTCGGTTTCAATGGGAGACCGCTGTAGCAGATCCAGTAAAATCGCCGCATCTGCGTCCGACAATGGCGATTCCCAAACTGGACTACGCAATGCATCAACCAGTGCCACACTGGTTTCCGAATCGCCGGGCGCACCCAGATAACCCATGACCAGAATCGGCCACATTTCCAGGCATTCCCGTTCCGCATCGTCGAGGGGCTGGGCGCGAATCTGCAATTCCGCCAGTTTTTCCTCAAACAGCAGACCTGCATCCTGCAAACCCAGCAAGCCCATGTCGCTGGACGCCAGCGCAATGCGCTCAACCTGTTCAACATAACCGCGAATCCCGGCACCGACGGCCTCTTCCGATTCAAGATTGGCGAACGTTTCCAGGACGCTCAGCAGCATCGCCACTTCCGCTTCCAGTGCTTCGACCTGTTCTTCCCACACGTTTGCCATCCTGATGGTCCTGGATCGAATGCGCTTACGCAGGCAACCGGAACACGCGCACTGAACTGAGCAAACCCTGGGCAAATTCCACTAACTGGTTGGTTTGCACGTTCTGCTCTTCGAGTTGCTGGCGGGTTTGCTGGGTGCTGTCCTGAATTTGCGCAGCGCGACCGAGCAATTCATGACTAAGTTGAGCCTGATCACGCGATTGGTCAGCGATCTGCCGCACCGCCGCCACCAACTCAGCGGTCGTGTGCTGAGTGCGCTTCATCTGATCACCGGCCTGTTCCGCCAGGCGACTGCCATCCACGACCTGACTGATGGCGGTGTTGATGGCGGTGACCGTATCCGCCGTTTCGATCTGGATATTGCTGACCAGGGTCGCAATGCGCGACGTCGCCTCACGGGCGTTTTCGGCCAACCGCTGCACTTCGTCGGCGACGACTGCGAACCCGCGTCCGGCTTCACCCGCTGACGCCGCGTGCATACTGGCGTTCAGCGCCAGAATATGTGTGCGTTCCGCAATGGTATTGATCAGATTCACGACGCCGGTGATTTCCTGTGAACGCTCGCCCAAGCGCTTGATACGTTTCTCGGTTTCGCGGATGGTGTCGCGTGTGCCGTTAATGCCGTCCACGGTACTCGTCACCGTTTCCAGTGCCGCTTGGGTGGTTTGAATCGCAGTCTCGGCGGTGGTATTGCAGTTCTGGGCCAGGTGGGCAATCTGCTGCATCGCTTCGGCGGCAGTGGCCAAATCAACTGCGGTCTGCCCGACCGCCAGCCGTTCGTGATCCGCGACCGCAATGACCGTTGCCGATTGCGCTTTCACCATGTCGGACGCACTGGCCACCTGTTCGGAAATCTCGATAACCCGTTGCAGAACGCGGGCGGTTTCTTCAGTGAGCAGATTCAGCGCGTCGGCCACCGGCCCGGTGATATCCTCGGTGACCTGCGCCTTGATCGTCAGATCCCGCTGGCTGAGTTGCGAAACCGCTTGTAGTAAATTGATAACGGAGTCATTCAGCCGGTCATTTTCCTGTTCAGCGCCGACCAGCGCCGCTACCCGTTCGTTCAGTAACTGATCGAAAGCCCGGCCGAGTTGACCCAGTTCGTCACTGCCCTGCAGTTCGGTACGGGCGATATAGTCGCCGGCGTTGACCTGATGAACAGTTTCCGCGATGCGGTTGACCGGACGGACGATGGAGCGATAAATCGCTAATCCGATCAGCGCCGAGCTGAATAGCCCGACGACCGCCAGAATCGCAATCAGTGATTGAAATTGCTGACCCGTGCGTTGGGCTTCTGCCAGCGCGTGACTGGATTGTTCGGCAACCTGAGTCGTTGAAACCAGCATGGATTTGAAAAAGGGATTCATCATTTCGTCGAGGTCGTTAGCGACGAACAGGTTCAGGCGGGCGCGGTCGCGCTGCTCAATCAGGGTAGTTAATTCGGCATTGACCGTGCGCACTATTTCGATATTGGCCTCAACCCCCTGGGGTCGGAAAGTCAATCCTTCGAGGTAACGTTGCCAGTTGCGATCAACTTCGTCGGCAGCTTGGGGGAATGCGGCTTCTGCATCTTCCCAGGTCGTGCTGCCGCGCATTAGCCGGTTCACCAGACCGAGCAGATCGTTACGCACCGCTTCGGTGAGCGCGCCCAGATTAGCCTGAGTCGCGGTGATGGCGCTGACCTGGCTCACACTGCCGCCGATCCGGTTCATTCCCAGATAGCCGATGACCCCGACCAGAATGAGGAAGACCAGTTGTACAACGATCAGCAAGGTCAAACGAACCCGGATGTTCTGATTGCCCATATTTTGTCCAGCCTTTTGGATAAAAAAATCCAGATTTGTGAATAAAATCCGCCCAACCAATTAACGCGCCAGGAGCGATTTCCAATCCCCCGGCGTGAGCATTCGGGGGCGATCAGTGTCCGATACCGTCAGCAACACCAGATTGGAGCCTGGATTGCCCTCGGTAAAATCGATTTTCAGCCCGCCCACATCAAAGGGCTGCCGGCGGGCGGACTGGAGAAAGTTGGCGCGAGTCAATGGGCCATTCATTGAGCGCAGGATCGACAGGAACATGCGCCCCACAATAAACCCTTCCAGGCTCAGTGGATTGAGCGCATCGCCGAGTGCGCTTCTGGCGTCGGCTAGCAGAGGTAATACGGTATCCAGCGCTGGAACCACCTGGGTCATGATAATCGGTTCGCGAAAGCCATTTTCCCGGAGCAGTTTGGGCAATGCATCGCCAGCGGCAGTCACCGAGAGCGCGGCAAAGACCCAGGGTTCCTTCTTATAGCGGGCGTACATAATAAAGTCGGCGGCGATGCGAGGAACTGCCACCAACACGACTAACTGGCAGGTTTCGCCAGTGGTTTGCTCCCAGGCTTTCAGTGATTGATAGCCATCGCGCAAATAGACTGTACCCCGGCGATAAAATCCGACCGGCCCCAGATTATTGAGCGCGGGATTAATACCGCCCATCGTCATATCAACAATATGATCAAGCTTGTCGATGACGAACTGGGTTCCCGGCAATTTAGCCAGACCGGTTTTTAATCCGGCTATGCCCGCCAGACCATAGGCGTCGTTCTGTAAAAAGGCGCAAATCCGGGAGGATTTAACACCAGCCGCCACCGCTGCACTGATCAGCGTTCCGATCTCCTGGGTATGACTGGGACGAAAATTCAGCACCTCCCGGGCATCACTCATGTCCTCGGCGGTATAGAACCCCACGGCGGGCAACTGATTGGACGCCAACACCGGCATCAACTTGAGCGTGGTGAGCGTACCGACATTGCCCAACAGGGCGAAAACGCCCTTTTCGATCAACTGATTGCTAGCAACCACCGTAGTAATCGGTTCACTGAAATCATTAACCACCTCAAAGGCCAGCTTTCGTCCTTGCGCCGTTTGTCCGGTCAGCGCGGCTTCAACGCCTCTTTTGATGTTGATGCCGTAGATCTCATCGTCGCCGCCTAGTGGCATCAACGCACCAACCCGGATAGCCGTTGGGGTCACTCCCGGTTCTTCGGCCAGCAAAGCTCCGGGGAAGATCAGCCCAAGGAGCAGGGCCAGTCGCCATGGCGCATCTTGCCAGCGCCATATCCGGTGAATTTGCCAGGAACTACGCCATGATGAGTGCATATTCAAAACTCTCTGAAGTGATCCTGAAGAAAGGCGGTTCATGCGTTAGCCGGCGGGCTATCTGGGGTGGGATGACCAGCCAGGGTTCGGAAGAAGTGGCGATGGTTGAATTCCAGCCAAACCCGACCCTCCTGTAGATAGACCCTGCTGACATAAGGCCGTAACCGGGGCGGCAAGGGTGGCGATTGATCCAGAGCACGATCCATGACCACGGCTTGCGGCCAACCGTCGATATGAAAGCACACCGCGTTTTCGCCCTGATCCAAAACCACGAGCCAAGGATGTTCATTACGGCTTTCCCGATCCCGATCCAGGCCCAGAATCTGTTTCAGATTGAAGACCGGTGCCAGATTGCCACGCAGGTTAATCAGACCCTGCAGCCCTTCCGGGGCACCGGGCAAGGGGTAAATGGGCGTCGGCTCCAGCAATTCGCTGGTCGTATTTCGTTCAATCAGCAACCCGAAATCACCGAGGCGAAAGCCATAGCGCGTCGATTGGCGACGGGCTGCCGGAGTTCCTGCCAGCACACCGGGCGGGGGCTTGAAGTGATTGAGCGCCTCACTGGGAGGAAGCCAGCGGCGCGGTGGTTGGTCAGATGGCGGGTTCACGGGCGTTTGATCTCTGAGCAGTTCCTGGCCAGTTTCTATACCAGTGCCTTGAGTTGATCGATAATGGCGTCAGCGTTATAGGGTTTGGTAATAAAGCCTTTACCCCCTTGCATTTGCGCCCAGAGGCGATCAGCTTTCTGGTTTTTGCTGGTCACGAACACAACAGGAATGCCCTTCGTGTCATTTTCATTATTGAGCAGGCGACAGGCGGCATAGCCATCCATATCCGGCATGATGATGTCCAGAAAGATCAGATCCGGTTTTTCCTGTTTGGCTTTCTCAACGGCTTCCCGGCCATTAGTCGCAGTGACCACGGTAAATCCGGCGTCAGTGACAATCGTTTTGATGTTCGCCAGATCGGTAGGGGAATCATCGACGGCAAGAATTTTGCGAATAGCCATGGTCAAGTCTCCGTTCACTCCTGCCGTAATGAGCGGTCCGGTTGTCGGAACACTTGCGGATGGAGTCGTTAGCAATAAAAAGTCAGGATAGTTTCACGTATTTTGAAACCGCTTTATGAAAACTGGAGGGATCGAGTGGTTTAATCAGATAGGTATCGCATCCCGATAGCGCTCCCCGGATTCGGTCAAAAGGTGAAGATTTACTGGTCAACATGATAACCGGCGTCTTTTTAATCGCCTTATTCTTTTTAATCGTCTTGCAAAGTTGATAGCCATCGACGCCCGGTAAGATGATGTCGAGCAGAATCAAGTCGTAGCGATTCTGAATGAGCAGTTTGGCAGCGATTTCACCCGACTCGGCCATGTCAACCCGGATGCCAAGGGCTTGTAATTCCAGTTCAATTTGTTTTCTGATCGTGAGGCTGTCATCGACCACCAACGCCATTGATGAGTAGGCAGTTCCGGTTTGGGCGAGATCAGCCTGATTCTGCTCCAGGGGAATTTCCGGTTCAGGATCAGCCAGCAGGCGAACAGCGATTTGGTCCAGCACACCGAGGACGCGAGTCGCAACCAGTGGGCGGCGAATCTGACAGGGCACCTGATTCAGAGTTTGCTGTTTGGTCACCAGAACTACAGTAGTCGATGCATCAGGATGTTCTTGTTGCTGAAAAACCCGCCATTCCGCCAGTGCATCCGGATCATCGGCGTCAACGAGGATGATCTGGCCCGGATCACCCTCTGTCGTCAATATATAAGTATAAGCCCGGTAGAGAGAAAGCTTAAAAATGCTTTTAATAATCGTTCGCTCATACTCGGGAACGCCAATCAGAGCAACGGCAAAACGCTTTTTATCATTCATAGATTAGCGGCCAGCCACCCTCATTTTTGAACCGGAATTTCGGTCAGACAGCCTAGTTCGAACATTTGAATGTATCCTGAAATTTCTAGGTTGATTTCAGGTACTTTTTTATGACGCCATGAAAAGCGGATTGCTTGACAGGTTTGGTCAGGTAAGTATCACATCCTGATAAAGCTCCTTTCACTCGATCAAAAGGCGATGATTTACTGGTTAGCATAACCACCGGAGTTTTTTTGGTAGTTTTTTCCTTTTTAATCGCTTTGCAAATATGATAGCCGTCTATTCCAGGTAAGATAACATCAAGAAAAATCACGTCATAGCTTTTTAGCGATATGAGTTCAAAAGCCTGCTCCCCGGACTCAGCCGTATCGACCTGAACGCCGAACTGTTTGAGTTCAAGTTCAACCTGTTTTCTGACCGTGATGCTATCGTCGACGACCAGCGCTCTCGGCGCAGAAACGATGAGGCTGGAAGGCTGGATGATGGCCGGCGGCTCTGCGTGACTGGCTACGGGTTGAATCGGTTCGACCGGTAAGGCTGCCGCCTGATCGAGAACGCCCAGGACGCGGGTCGCGACGAAGGGCCGACGGATCCAGTGAGGAACCGGTTCCACGGGTTGCTCCCTGGCGATCATAATGGTCAGCGCCTGATGAGACGGACTCTCCGGTGGATAGGGCGGTAGCGAACGAACTTTCCCGGACACGGTCAACGACTGCCACGCCGCCAGCGCTTCGGAATCGTCTGCATCAACCAGCATCATCTGACCAACATCGCCATTCAGCGCCAGCGTATAGGTACAGGCCCGGTAGAGGGACAGCTTGAAGATGTTTCGGAGAATGCTGCGCTCATGATCAGGAATCCCAATCAGGTTGACCACAAAGGACTTTTTTTCATTCATAATGCTATAATTCCGTGGCTATTCCAGAATAGTCATTGAGCAGTGAGGCACTCCGGTGAAATTATATAGATGAACAAACGAAAATTATAGCGATAAATAATGACAATTTTATGATAGTTATGTGAGTATATTAATTTTAGGCAATGAACTCTTCCATACATCAATTAACTGGATTTTATGTCAGTGTATATCCGGGATATGCATGAACAGTGTCGTGGCAGATGACGACGGTGATGGATTCATGTTGCCCCCCATTAAGCCGATTTTGGAGATAAAAACAGGTATGTCTCAACTGGACTATGACCTGCTGATCATCGGCGGTGGCCTGGTCGGTGCCAGTCTGGCCTGTGCACTGGAAGGGCTGAAGTTGCGCATTGGACTGGTCGAAGCCGCGCCGCTGACCGTCAGCGCCCATCCCGGCTACGATGACCGCACCCTGGCGCTGGCGCAGGGAACCCGACGCATTTTCCAAACGCTGAACCTCTGGGACATGCTGGCTTCCACAGTGACGCCGATTCAGCGCATTCATATTTCCGAGCGTGGCGGTCCTGCTTTCGCCCATCTCGATAGCCGCGAGGAAGGCGTTGAGGCGCTGGGGTATGTGGCTGAAGCGCGGCAAGTGGGCGCGGCGCTGTTGGCGAAATTGCCGAAGCTGCACGGAGTGGAACTGCTCTGCCCGGCCCAACTGGACACCGTGGTGATTGAACCGGAAGCGGCTTGCGCCACGATCCGCCTCAGCGATGGCCAGACGGTGGCGCTCCGTACCCGCTTGCTGGTCGCGGCGGATGGCGCACAGTCGCGGGTGCGGGAACAACTGGGCGTGGCTGCGTTGCGCTGGGAGTATGGTCAACAGGCGGTTATCGCCAATGTCACGCCGACCCTGCCGCATCAGAATGTGGCGTATGAACGCTTCACCACCGACGGCCCCATTGCGCTGCTGCCGATGAGCGAGCAGCGTTGCGCGGTGGTGTGTACGGTGAACGAGGCAGAAGTTGCTGCGGTCATGGCGCTGGATGACGCTGGATTCATCGCGCTGCTGCAAACGCGGTTTGGCGACCGCCTGGGACCGTTTCAACGGACGGGGCGGCGGCAAGCCTATCCCCTGTTTCTGCTGAAAGCCCGTGAACACGCCCGCCAGCGCGTTGCGATCATTGGCAATGCCGCCCATACCCTGCATCCCATTGCGGGTCAGGGCTTCAATCTGGGCCTGCGCGATGTCGCGGCGCTGGCGGAAGTGGTAGCTGAGGCCCTGCGCAGCGGCGAGGATATTGGTGCTTTGACCACGCTGAATCGTTACGCCAATTGGCGGCGCTGGGATCAGCGGCAGACGATGGCTTTCACCGATGCGTTGAACCGGCTGTTCGCCAATCCGCTGTGGCCGGTGCGGGCCGCCCGTCATCTGGGGCTGCTGGCGTTCGATGCGTTGCCGCCGCTCAAACATGCGTTCGCCCGCCAAACCATGGGACTGCATGGACGCCTGCCGAAACTGGCGCGGGGACTGGCGCTGACCGCGTGAAGCAGCAGCACCCATTCAATCATCGTCTTCCTCATCCAGCGCGGCGATTTTCCGTTGCGGGATAGTTTTCGGATCGACGGTAATCGGCCGATAAATCTCCACCCGGTCGCCCGCTTCAAGCCGTGCAGTCAGTTTGGTCATCTTGCCGAAAATCCCGATCCGGTTCTTTTTCAAATTCAGATGCGGATAGCGGGTCAGAAGGCCGGAGCTTTCAATGGCCTGTTGTGCGGTGCTGCCCTCGGCAACCTCGACAGATTGCCAGAAGGGTTGCCCCGGTTCCGCGTAAGCAATGCTCACTTGCATAATCAGCCTCCTCAATTTATGGCCGGGGCCGCTCCAGCAACCGTCGGCCAGCCAGTAGAAATCCCAGGACCAGAAACCCGCCGGGCGGCAGCAACATCAATAAAAAGCCGGAATAGTCTTGAATCAGCACGATTTCCAGAAAGGCGAAGCTCTGGCCGAGTAGCAGCGACGCCTGCGCAAACAGGGTCGCGCTGCCCAGCACTTCCCGGCAAGCCCCGATCAGCACCAGCGCTAGCGTCAACCCCAAGCCCATTGCCAGACCGTCGGCGGCTGAAGCGAGTACTGGTTGTCGGGAAGCAAAAGCTTCGGCGCGACCCAGTACGCAGCAGTTGACGACGATCAGCGGGATAAACAGCCCCAACACCTTGTACAACTCGTGCAGCCAGGCATTGATCGCCATATCGGCCAGCGTCACCAGCGAGGCAATTAGCAGCACAAAAACGGGAATGCGCACTTCCGGGGCAATCCAGTGCCGCAGGCTGGCAATGACGATATTGGCGGACAGCAGAACCCAGGTTGTCGCCAATCCCATCCCCAGGCCGTTCGTCGCGGTCGTCGTGACCGCCATCAACGGACAGAGCGCCAGCATCTGCACGAAGACGACGTTATTGCCCCATAAACCGTCAGCAAAGATCCGGCGATAGTCATTCATTTCGGGGTTCCTCCCGCAACAACTTCATCAAGCAGCGCCAGTCGATGCGCGGCAAAGAATTCCAGTCCGCTCTTGACGGCGCTGACCAGGGCGCGTGGTGTGATCGTAGCACCGGTGAATTGATCGAAAATTCCGCCATCCTTTTTGACTGCCCAGCCGAATGGTGGCGGATCATTCAGCGAACGGCCGTTGAACTTCAGAATCCAGTCGGATTTAGTCACTTCGATCTTGTCGCCCAGTCCCGGCGTTTCTGCGTGGCTGATCACCCGCACCCCCAGCAGCGTCCCGGCGCGATCAACGCCCATGACCATCACCATGGCCGAATTGCCATAGCCCGGCGCCGAAACCTGATAGCACACCGCCTGCACCTGGCCATTGCGCCGCGCCCGGTAAGCAATCACGGTTTGGTCGCCGGCCCGGAGCGTGACGGTATCCCGCACTAGATCATTGTCGAAATAGGTGGCAGGCACGACCTGTTGCAACGTCGCTTGCAAGTCTTCCAGTTGCCGCTGCGTAATATCCGCCTGCGTCAGCCAATCGGCGACGCTGATCGCCGCGCTGGTCATCAGGGCGATGCCGCCCAACAGCGCCATGGGATAACCCAGGGAGTTTCGGAAATCAGTTTTCATCCGATTTTTTCTCGATGGGCCGGGACTCACCGCGCCAGGTGCGTCCGTAAATGCGCGGTCGGAAGTAGTGGTCGATCAACGGTGTTGCGGCGTTCATCAACACGACGGCGAACGCGATGCCTTCGGGGTAACCGCCCCAAGTGCGAATGATGTACACCAGTGCGCCGCAACCGATGCCAAACACGATTTGCCCAACGGGCGCAAGCGGTGAAGTGACGGGATCAGTAGCGATAAAGAACGCGCCCAACATCAGACTGCCCGACAACAGATGCAGGAGCGGATCAGCAAAACGTTCAGGATTTGCCCAGTGAAAGCCGCTGGCCAGGAGCAGCACCGTGACCAGCATCGCTACGGGAATTTGCCAAGTGATCGCTCGTCGCCACAGCAGCCATAATCCGCCCAACAGGATAAGTATTTCGGCAGTTTCACCCAGACTGCCGCCGGTCCAGCCCACGGCGGCCAGCGCCGATTGATAATGCCCCGGCACACTTTGGCTCAAGGCGTGATTCATGCCTAATTCCGTGCGGATATGGCCGAGAATGGTCGGGCCGGTGACGCCATCGGTCGCCGCCCAGTGGCCAAATGTTACTTGCAAGCCCTCCAGAAAGGACGGCGCGGAACCGGACAGCCACGGGTGCGGATCCAGCCAGGTGGTCATTTGTACCGGGAAGGACACCAGCAACATCACCCGCGCCAGCATGGCCGGATTGAACACATTCTGACCGGTTCCGCCGAAAACGCCCTTACCGACCACGATGGCGAAAGCGCCGCCGATAGCGCCAATCCACCACGGTGCCCAGGGCGGTAGCGACAGAGCCAGCAGCATCCCGGTCAACAGCGCCGAACCGTCCAGCATTCCCAGGCGCACTGATCGCCCGGCCAGCCACAGGCAAACGGCTTCGCCCAGCAAACAGGCCAACACGGTCACTGCCAGCAGATTGAACGCCGGCCAGCCGAATAGCACGACGCCATACAGGGTCGCCGGCAACAGCGCCAACAGCACCCGACCCATCAACTTCGGCACACTATCCTGACTGTGGGCGTGCGGGATGTTGGCAAAAGTCGCCGGATTCATGGGGCAGCCTTTATTGGAAAGCGCAGGCTAATCATCATCATCGTCATCCGCTGTAACCACGACTCGCGACTGCTTGGCCGCCCGCCGCTGTGCCGCTGCTTCGGCCTTGACCCGTTCCTCTCGGGCAAAACGCGCCTGCCGCTGTTCCATCAGTTGCCGAATGTGTTGAGCCTTGGATTCCTGCCGCCGCTGTTCGGCTAACTGGCTGCGGGCGAAGGCGAAGTATTGCAACAGGGGAATGCGCGACGGGCAGGCATAGGCGCAGGACCCGCAGGCCATGCAATCATTCAACTTCAGAGCCTGAATGCCTGACCAGTCTTCCTGGCGGGCGCTGTTCGCCATTTCCACCGGCAACAAGCCCATCGGGCAGGCTTCGACACAGCGGCCACACCGGATACAGGGTTCAGGCGAACGCTGCTCGCCCAATTCCGCCGCCGTCAGCGCCAGAATCCCATTCGTGCCTTTAACCACCGGTGTCTCGGCGCAGGGCAGTGGTTGCCCCATCATCGGCCCGCCCATTAACAGGCGCGTACAATCGGTGTCCACGCCGCCGCAGTACGCCAGCAAATCCGCTGCCAGCGCCCCAATCGGCGCTTCCAGATTGCGCGGTTCCGCCACTGCCCCGCCGCTAACCGTCACGATCCGGGAAATCAGCGGCTGTCCGTAGCGTAATGCCCGGTGTACCGCGTAAGCAGTGCCAACGTTATGCACCAGCAATCCGGTATCCGTGCCGCGTCCGCCCGCTGGCGTCTCCAAACCGGTCAACCATTGAATGAGTTGCTTGGCGGAACCAGCGGGATAACGACTGGGCAAACTGCGAACTTCCATGCGCTCATCGACTCGGCAGGCGTCGCGCATCGTCTGAAGCGCCTCCGGCTTGTTGTCCTCAATGGCAATCACCGCCCTGGCGGCTTGCACAGCGTGTAGCATGATGGCCACGCCATCAGCAATTTCCGCTGCCCGCTCGCGCATCAAGCGGTCATCGCAACTCATGTAGGGTTCGCATTCCGCGCCGTTGATGACCAGGGTATGCACCTTAGCCTGCCGCGCCTTGTCGAGTTTGACGGCGGAGGGAAAGTTGGCCCCGCCCATGCCGACAATCCCCGCTGCCCCCACGCGCCGGGCCACTTCCGCCGGTTCGAGATCGAACGGATCAGGCGACGGTTCGCGCTCAATCCACTGATCCGCGCCATCGGCTTCCAGCGTGATCGTCGCCATCGGCAACCCGGAGGGATGCGGCGCGGTGAACTCGCCAATAGCGGCAATCGTTCCCGAAGTCGGAGCATGAAGCGGGGCGGATGTGGCGCTCTGGGCCTTGGCCAGCAATTCGCCTTTGCTCACCCGCTGACCGACCGTGACCACCGGCAACGCTGGTCCCCCGGCGTGTTGCTGTAAGGGCAGGTACAGGCGCGCTGGTATCGGTAGTAATTCGATGGGCCGCTCGGCGCTGAGATGTTTTTGACCAGGCGGATGCACGCCGCCCCAGAAGACATGGCGACTCATGGCTTACGCTCCTTCCAGCATTGGTTTCGGCCAGAGCCAGTGCGCGAGCGTCGGCGTTTGCGGACGCAGTTGCAGGCATTCGGTAGGACAGACATCGACGCACAGCCCGCAACCCATACAGGCTTCCTGGAACACGCTGTGAATCTGTTTGGGCGCACCGATAATGGCATCGGTAGGACACTGTTTCCCGCAATGAGCGCAACCGATACAGCGACCCTCATCAATTTCGGCCAGCAACGGCGGGCCATTCTCAGCGCTGTCCAGCGTCTGGCCCAGGGCCGTCGCCAGGGACCGCGCCAGCGCCGAACCGCCCGGTGGGCACAAGGTCGGCACCGCCTGACCGGCGATCAGTGCATCCGCTGCGCCGCCGCAACCGGGATAGCCGCACTGCCCGCAATTCACCCCAGGCAACAGTGCCATAATCTCCTCGCGCTGGGCGTTGACCGGTACGCGAAAAATGCGAGCGGCGAGACTCAGCAGCAAGCCAAAAAATAGGCCCAAACTGGTTAGGGCAGCCATAGCAACGATCATCAGTTCCTCTCCTTTAACGGACTGGTAAACCTACAAAACCCATGAAAGCCAAGGCCAGCAGACCCGCGACAATGAAGGCGATGGGCGCTCCGGCGAAAGCGGCCGGCACATTCGCCAGCGCCAACCGTTCCCGAATCCCGGCAAACAGCGCCATGACCAGGGTGAAACCCATTGCTGATCCCAAGCCGTACAACAGGCTGCTGATAAAATCGTATTGCTGCTGGATATTCAGCAACGCAATACCGAACACCGCGCAATTGGTGGTAATCAGCGGCAAATAGATGCCCAGGGTCTGATACAGCGCCGGGCTGGCCTTGCGGATGAACATCTCGGTAAATTGCACCAGCGCAGCGATGACCAGGATGAACGCCAGAATGCGCAGAAACTGGATATTCAGCGGTGCCAGGACGTAATGCTCCAACAGCCAACTGACCGCCACGGCCAGCGTGAGCACAAAGGTCGTGGCCATCCCCATACCGAGGGCCGCGTCAACCCGGTTGGAAACGCCCATAAACGGGCATAACCCCAGAAATCGCACCAATACTGCGTTATTCACTAATGCCGCGCCCAGCAGAATGAGCAGGTAATCGCGCATAAACCCTCCGCGTTTTCAGTCCTTCCGGCAACAACTGCGCCAATTACCCCAGTAATCGCTATTTCCAGCGCGATTAGAACGTTACCCATCACTATCCCGTCCAGCTCCGCTCAAAAAAATTGTACGGTTTACGACAAATTCATCGCGATTGTAATAAGCACTACAGGGCAACCATTCACTGTCCGCTTAATCTGTTACCCTTTCCCAACTGGCCATCAACTTGCATCCCCTTTTCTCATCAAGCCACCATCAGACGCTGAGCACCTCGCCATGGCCAATAACGATCACAATATTTTCGGCTGCCCAGGGTCCCCACCGCCCGAGGCGCAATCCGCTACGGAAATTCTGCCCCCCTGGGTGTTCGCCAAAGTGGTTGATCAGTTGACGACGGCGGTCTGCATCATGAACGCCGACGCCCGTATGCTGTATGTCAACCGCGCTTTTACCGACATCGCCAGTTCCCAGTTCCTGGATGTGTTGCGCGAAACCATTAGCGAGGGACTCTCCCGAAACGCCCACGAAGAGCAACCCTTTTGCGACCGGGAAATCAGTGTTGATCCGGGCAATCAGGGCGAGCCGCGCTGGTTTTCCTGTTCCGGAGTCTGGTTCTGCGAACCGGAAGATACCGCCGTCCATTGCGGGCATTGCGCCCATTCGACTGGACCGACCTGCCTGCTGGTGATGATTAATGACATCACGGCACTCAAGCGTCAGCAGGAAGCGGTGGGCATGAACGCCATGCGCGCCCTGCTGGCCGAGCAGGAGCGGGTGCGCAGTATGCGCGAGGCATTGCAGGCGGTGATTTTCCAGATGCAGGGACCGTTGAATCTGATCGGCGCGGCCTCTGATCTGCTGGCGCGCCGCAACTCGCAGAGCGATCCGGCGCTGCGTCAGGCTCTGCACAGCGCAACTACCGTCGGTCGGGAGGCGCTGGAGCGGTTGCGCACACTGGTTCCTCAAGTGCCTCCGGAAGCTGCTGCACCGGTTAATGTCAATCAGTTGCTGCGCGAGGTGCTGGAACTGGACAAGCAGCGGTTGTTAGCCGGGGGCATGATTGTTGACTGGCGGCCAACGCCGACCTTGCCCGCCATTACCGCCCGGGCTAGTCGCCTGCGCGGGATGTTCAAACAGTTACTCGACAACGCCCTGGACGCCATGGAAAGCAACCGCCATGAATTGCGCGAACTGCGCATCGTCACCGGTCTGGAAGATCACACGGTGTTTGTCATGATTGAAGACAGCGGGCCGGGCGTTCCACAGCACCTGCACTGGCAAATTTTCGAGCCGTTTTTCACCACCAAGCGGGCCGCGACGCATGTGGGTCTGGGCCTGACCATGGTGCAGGAAGTCGTCAATGAACAGCGCGGCGTGATTCGCCTCGATCCCGACTGCATCACCGGCTGTCGCTGGCGGATTTCATTGCCGATCCGTCATGTTGACGTGGCGTAGCAGGCGGCCTCGTGAAAAATGCGCTGATGGACCGGTCAGCCCTGCTGGAAATTGAATTGGCGACGCTGTTTCAGGTCAGCCAGATTCTCAGTAGTCCCAGCCCGCTGGGAGAAACGCTGGATCAGGTGTTGTGTGCGCTGCATGACCATGGCGAATTGCAGCGCGGCATGGTGTCGCTGATCGATCCCGACAGCGGCGCTTTGTTAGTCAACGCGGTGCATGGGCGGTCGCCGCTGCTAGATAGCGAACCGGTGCGTTATTTGCCGGGCGAAGGAGTCATGGGCCTGGTGCTGGAACGCGGCGAGCATGTGGTGTTACCGCGCCTGGCCGATGAGCCGCGCTTTCTCGACCGCCTGCATCTGTATGACCGGGAATTGCCGTTGATTGGCGTACCGATTCGTACCGGCGCTGGTCAATATGCCGGGGTTCTCGCCGCGCAACCGCCGCATCGCGACCAATGGTTGCCGGAACGCGCCCGCTTTCTGGAGATGGTCGCTAACCTGATTGCCCGCAGTGTGCGGGCCGCGCAGGAAGTGGAGCGTGAACGCCGGGTCTTGACCGCTGAACGCGACAGCTTGCGGAGAACCGTGCGCGGCCAGCACGGTTTTGACAGCATGGTGGGCCACAGCATCGCGATGCAGCGGGTTTTTGAGCAGGTGCGGCAAGTGGCGAAATGGAACACCACGGTGTTGGTGCGCGGCGAATCCGGTACGGGTAAGGAACTGATTGCCTGCGCAATTCATTACAATTCGCCGCGTGCGGTCGGTCCTCTGGTCAAACTGAACTGTGCCGCGTTGCCCGACAATTTGCTGGAATCAGAACTGTTTGGCCATGAGAAAGGCGCATTTACCGGCGCGGTCAACCAGCGCAAGGGCCGCTTTGAGCAGGCACAGGGCGGGACGCTATTTCTGGATGAGATTGGCGATATTTCCCCGACCTTTCAGGCCAAGCTGTTGCGGGTGTTGCAGGAGGGCGAGTTGGAACGGGTCGGCAGCAGCCAGACGTTGCGGGTGGATGTGCGGATTATCGCCGCCACTAACCGCGATTTGGAAACGGCAGTCGATGCTGGCGAGTTCCGGGAAGACCTTTATTACCGGCTGAACGTGATGCCGATTTTCATGCCGGCCCTGCGTGAGCGCCCGGAAGATATTCCCGATCTGGCGCGGTTTCTGGTGGACAAGATTGCCCGGCAACAGGGGCGGAAACTGTCCATGACCGACAGCGCCATTCGGGTGCTGATGCGGCATCCCTGGCCCGGCAATGTCCGCGAGATGGAAAATTGTCTGGAGCGCAGCGCAATTATGAGCGCCGATGGGGTGATTGCGCAGGATGTCATTGAACTGGATGGCGCCAGTCCACGCGGATCAGGGACGCCGCTGCCGCCACTATCGCCGCTATCACCGTTGACCCCTTTGGCTAACAGCGACACTCCGGATGGCGATGAACGGGAACGGGTGATCGCTGCGTTGGAACAGGCAGGCTGGGTGCAGGCCAAGGCTGCCCGGTTGCTCGGCATGACCCCACGCCAAATCGCGTATCGGGTGCAGATTCTTAATATCAAAATGCGCCGGCTGTAGGTGCAGGGCGTCGATCATCCTCTAACTTGGATGCAGCAGATTTATCAATGCGCTTGATCCAAAGAAGACGATGACATCAACCGTGGCGCTACTTGACAACGTTCGGGTTGACCGCCGCGCAGACTCGCAGTGCCTGAACCGTTTCCCGCACGTCATGGGCGCGAATCACGCAAGCGCCCTGCCAGGCGGCAATGACCGCCGCCGCCAGACTACCCGCTAATCGTTCGCCCACTGGCGCATCCAGCAACAGGCCAATCATGCTCTTGCGAGAGACGCCGACCAGTACCCCGGCCGCCAGATCCGTAAACCGATCCAGATGCCGCAGCAGGGTCAGATTGTGATCCAGCGTTTTGCCAAAACCGAAACCCGGATCGACCAGCATCCGCTCGCGGGGAATGCCAGCCACCGCGCAAATTCGCACCCGCTCGGTCAGAAATACCCGAACTTCGTCCACCACATCCACATAACACGGTTCCTGCTGCATGGTCGCCGGCTCCCGCAGCGTATGCATCAGGCAAACTGGCAAACCGCTCGCTACGGCCGCTTCCAGCGCACCGGGCTGACGGAGCGCCCATACATCATTGATCAGTCCCGCGCCCACCCGCGCTGCTTCGCGCATGACGTCCGGCTTGCTGGTATCTATCGAAACGGGAACCGGCAGTTCCCGCGCCAGCCGTTCCACCACCGGCAACACCCGATCCAGTTCCTCCTGAACCGACACCAGGGGCGCGCCCGGACGGGTGGATTCGCCGCCGACATCGATGATAGCCGCCCCTTCCGCTGCCATCCGCTCGGCATGACGCAACGCCGTATCCAGTTCCCGATAATGCCCGCCATCAGAAAATGAATCGGGGGTGACAT
>JAUPTV010000125.1 GCA_030917925.1 Pseudomonadota bacterium | reverse complement strand
TCATCATCAGGACACACGCGGTTCGAGACGAGCCTGCTTTTCCAGCTTCTTGCGGATACGGTCGCGCTTGAGCGTCGACAGATAATCCACGAACAGCTTGCCGTCCAGGTGATCAATCTCATGCTGAATGCAGACCGCCAGCAAGCTGCCAGCTGCGAGTTCAAACGGCTCGCCCTCGCCATCCAGCGCACTGACACGGACCCACTCAGCGCGGCGCACCGTCTCATAGTAGCCCGGCACTGACAGACAGCCTTCATCGCCTTCCGCCTCGCCCTGATGCTCCAGGATCGTGGGATTGATAAACACCTGGGGTTGGTCCTTGCGGTCGGATAGATCCATCACGATCACCCGCTTCTGGACATTCACCTGGGTCGCCGCCAGACCAATGCCCGGTGCGGCGTACATGGTTTCCAGCATATCCGCAATCAGCGTCCGGATGCTGGTATCGACGGTTTCCACGGGCAGCGCCAGTTTGCGCAGCCGGGAATCGGGATAATGCAATATAGTTAATCTTGCCATGGCGGCTCTCAATGCCCTGTTTCAATCATTTTCAGTGGTTCAATGCGAAATCATACGAGAAACCCCAGCGTCGGGGCTATACTTTGTGCAATTGGGAGCTTGGCCATACCACTCCCGCCTGTTTCCTTCGGAGGATGAGCACGGACATGAATATCTCGCATTCCTCAAGGCGCTTGAGAACCGCCCTGTCGCTGACGATGGCGATCCTGGTCGGGGCGTGCGCCCAAAATCCCACTTCACCTGATCCATCCGACCCCGAATCCGGACCGGTTACGGCAACTCCGGGTGAACCACCGTTGCTGGCCACCTCCGTCGTCACTGAAGCGCCGGTCGTGCTGCGTCCCGATCACCCACAAACCTATACCGTAGCTCCGGGCGATACGCTGTGGAGTATCGCCGGACGGTTTCTTCAGCATCCCTGGCAGTGGCGGCAGATCTGGCGGGAAAACCCGCAAATCCGCAATCCCAACCGCATCTACCCCGGCGATGTACTGCACTTCAGCTATAACGCCAGCGGCCAACCGCAACTGGAAGTGGCCGAACGCGAAGACGTGCCGCTCATCAAGCTGTCGCCGCAAATCCGGGTCGAGGAACTCAGTCAGCCCATCCCGCCGGTGCCCCGCGATGCGGTCGAATCCTTTCTGACCCGCGCTCTGGTGTTGAGCGATGCCCAATGGAAAGGCGCACCCTACATTGTGGCCGATGATGATGAGCAGGTCATGTACGCCGACCGCGACCGCGTTTACGCCCGTGGCGCTATCTTTGACCAAGCGCGCTATCAGGTGTTCCGCCCCAGCGAGCCGCTGATGGAGCCGGGTTCCGGTCGTAATCTGGGCACTGCCGGCATCTACCTGGGTCAGGCCGTCCTTGAAAAAGACGCTGATCCGGCGACGATGGTGCTGGCTAATACCATTGCTCCGATCCGCGCTGGCGACCGGTTGTTCCCCTTCGAGGAAGAAGCCGAGCTTTACAGCTTTGAACCGCATCCGGTCCCGCCCGACACCGAAGGCTTCATCCTGGTTAATCTCGATCCGGACGTGACCCAGATCACCCAGTACAGCAGCGTGGTCATCAATCTGGGCGCGCAGGAAGGTCTGGAGCCAGGCCATGTGCTGGCCATTTACAGCAAGGATCGCGAGGTCGCGGACCCGGTTTCCGGCGGGACCCTCAAAATCCCAGGCGAGCGCTCCGGGTTGGTTATGGTCTACAAGGTGCATGATCTGGTCAGCTACGCGCTGGTGATGCAGGCTGAACGCGCCATTCGCCTGCGCGACCGGGTAACGACGCCCTGAACGAGTTCCCGCCCTCCGCTCACGATCCGGCCTGGCTACTGGCGCTGCTGCGAGCGCCCGGTGTCGGGCCGGCGCGTTTCGCCCGGTTGCTGGAGCGTTTCGGTTCCGCCGCCGAGGCGCTTGCCGCCGGCCGCACCGAATGGGCGCGGCTGGATTTGCCCACATCTGCGCTGGAGTATCTGAGCGCCCCGGACTGGCGCGGCGTCGAGCAGGATCTGATCTGGCTGGAGCAATCGGACAATTATTTGCTGGCGCTGGATGATGTGCGCTATCCGCCCTTGTTGCGGCAAATCCCCTACCCGCCCCCTCTGTTGTTCGTGCGGGGCGACCCGGCCTGCCTGCGGGCGCAGCAACTGGCCATCGTCGGCACTCGCAATCCTACGCCGCTCGGTCGGGAAACCGCGCAAAGTTTTGCCGCTTATCTGGCCGGCGCCGGTATGGTGATTACCAGTGGGCTGGCGCTGGGCATTGACGCCGCCGCGCATCAGGGCGCACTGAACAGCAATGGCCGAACCATTGCCGTCATGGGCACCAGCCTGGACCGGGTTTATCCCGCCAAACATCGCGCTCTGGCTCACGCCATCGCGGAACAGGGCGCACTGGTCTCGGAATTTCCGATTGGCACGTCACCTGCCGCCGGCAATTTCCCGCAGCGCAACCGGCTGATCAGCGGCCTGGCGCTGGGGGTGCTGGTGGTGGAAGCGGCGGCGCAAAGTGGTTCGCTGATTACGGCGCGGCAGGCGGTGGAACAGGGCCGCGAAGTGTTCGCCATTCCCGGTTCCATTCATAATCCGCTGGCCAAGGGTTGCCATGCACTGATTCGCCAAGGCGCAAAACTGGTGGAAACCGCTGCGGATATTCTGGAAGAACTCGGATCGCTGGCGGCGGTGAATACCGAGGCTTCCGCGCTTTCGATGGCGGCCTCGCCCATCGAGATGAAGCCTTTGGATGAAGATTACCGGCAATTGTTGACGATGATGGGCGACGAACCGGCGAGCGTCGATGGACTGGTGGAACGCTGCGGATTGACGGCGGAAGCGGTTTCCTCCATGCTGTTGATTCTCGAACTGGAAGGGTATGTGGCGGCCGTGCCGGGTGGCCTGTACTGTCGCCTGAAAGCCTGAAGTCCGGTTAAGCGATGCCTTGACGCCCTCGCCAAACAGCGGGGGCTTTGTATGTATTAAGCGCTAAATTCCCTCATGAAAGAAAACGCACTGGACGTCTTGATCGATCTGTTTCAGAACGCGATGGATGTGGATGTAGCGATTGATCCCTATTCTGGATGACGCCGGAATCGTGCTGGATAGCGCGGCAGTTCCGGCGATCCCTGTTGTTGCCAACCCCCTAAAATCATGAGCAAAAATCTGGTCATTGTGGAATCGCCGGCCAAGGCGAAGACGATTAAGAAATACCTGGGCAAGGATTTTGAGGTACTCGCCTCTTATGGCCATGTGCGCGATCTGGTGCCCAAGGAAGGTGCCGTCGATCCGGATCACGACTTCGCCATGAAGTATCAGCTCATCGACAAAAACGAACGCCACGTCGAAGCTATTGCCAAGGCGGCGGCCAAAGCGGAGACGCTGTATCTGGCCACTGACCCGGATCGGGAAGGCGAGGCGATTTCCTGGCACTTGGCCGAAATTCTCCGGCAACGCGATCTGTTGCAGGACAAACCGGTGCGGCGGGTGGTGTTCCATGAAGTGACGCAACGGGCGATTGTCGATGCCGTCGCGCATCCCCGCGATTTGTCACTGGATCTGGTCAACGCCCAGCAGGCGCGACGGGCGCTGGATTATCTGGTTGGCTTCAATCTCTCGCCGTTGCTGTGGAAAAAGATTCGTCCGGGCCTGTCCGCCGGTCGGGTACAGTCACCGGCGCTGCGCATGATTGTCGAGCGTGAGGATGACATCGAACGCTTCCAGGCGCAGGAATACTGGACGCTGGAAGCGGACGCCGCCAAGGCCCGTCAGCCGTTGCTGGCCCGGTTGACCGAGTATGCCGGGGAGAAGCTGGCGCAATTCAGTATTACCCATAGCGAACAGGCGCACGCCATCGAGAAAACCTTGCTGGCGGCGGCGCAGGCCCAGATTATTGAATCCGGCGCAACGGCAGACCCCAGTCTCATAGGCCGACTGCGGGTAGCCAAAATCGAACGCAAACAGCGCAAACGCAATCCTGCCGCGCCGTTCACCACGTCAACCCTGCAACAGGAAGCCTCCCGCAAGCTCGGTTTTTCCACGCAGCGCACCATGCGGATTGCTCAGCAGTTGTACGAAGGTATCGATACTGGCAGCGGCGCGGTGGGTTTAATCACCTATATGCGCACCGACTCGGTTAATCTGGCGCAGGATGCTCTGAACGAGATTCGGGCGCTGATTGCCCAGCGTTACGGCGCGAATAATCTGCCCGCCAGTCCGCGCCTGTTCAAAACCAAGGCCAAGAACGCCCAGGAAGCGCATGAGGCGATCCGGCCCACGGTCGTAGCGGTGACCCCGGAATCGATTCGCGCCCACCTCAACGCTGATCAATATGCGCTGTATGAGTTGATCTGGAAGCGCACCGTCGCCTGTCAGATGATTCCTGCCACGCTGGATACCGTCGCAGTCGATTTGGCCTGTGGCGCAGGCAATGTCTTTCGCGCCACCGGCTCGACGGTCGCCGATCCCGGATTCATGGCGGTCTATCAGGAAGATGTCGATGATCAAGCTGAGGAGGAGAGCCGAACGCTGCCGCCATTGACGCAGGGCGAGTGGGTGGATGTGCTGGCGCTGCGCCCGGAGCAGCACTTTACCGAACCGCCGCCGCGTTATTCCGAAGCCAGCCTGGTCAAGACCCTGGAAGAGCATGGCATTGGTCGGCCTTCGACCTACGCCACGATCATCTCCACGCTACTGGCCCGCGAATATGCGGTGCTGGACAGCCGCCGGTTTAAACCCACGGATATTGGCCGCATTGTCAGCCGGTTTCTGACCCAGCATTTCAATCCCTATGTAGATTATGAATTTACTGCCCGGCTCGAGGATGATCTGGACGCGGTGTCGCGGGGCGAAGAGGACTGGGTGCCGCTAATGCGCGGGTTCTGGGACCCCTTCAAGCAACGGGTGGACGAGAAGACCGAGAACGTCTCCCGGCAGGATGTAGTGCAAAGTCGGGAACTGGGGACCGATCCTGAAACCGGCAAGCCGGTGTCGGTGCGCATGGGTCGGTTTGGCGCTTTCGCCCAAATTGGGGTGAAGGAAGACGAGGAAAAACCGCGCTTCGCCAGCCTGCGAGCTGACCAGCGTATGAATACGGTGACGCTGGATGACGCCTTGACGCTGTTTCAGTTGCCGCGTGATCTGGGAATGACGGCGGAAGGCGAGCCGATTCAGGCCAATATTGGCCGATTTGGGCCTTATGTGCGCTATGGCAAAAGTTATGTGTCGCTGAAAGGCGTTGATCCGTATACGGTCAGTCACGAACAGGCTTTGGAATTGATCGCGGCGCATCGGGAAGCGCTGGCGAACCGGATTGTGCAGACGTTCCCCGATTCCCCTCTCCAGATTCTCAACGGCCGTTTTGGTCCCTACATCACCGACGGCAAGAAGAACGTGCGGGTGCCCAAGGACCGGGAACCGGCCAGTTTGAGCCTGACCGAGTGCGAAACTTTGGTCCGGGAAGCGCCGGAGAAGAAGAAGCGGGTCGTCAGTCGTCGGGCGGCAACGCCGGTGAAAGCGAAAGTGAAGGCTGTGAAGGCTAAAGCGCCAACCAAAGCGCCAACCAAAGCGCCGGCAAAAGCGAAGGCGAAAGCACCAGCGAAAGCGCCAACGAAAGCATCAGCTAAAGCGAAACAGGCCAGCGCCGGTTAGGCATTGCGGAGAACTCCCGATGAATCAGCTACGAATGCGCACAGTGGCCCGCATCATTCAGGCCGGCGGCATTGTTGCTTATCCCACAGAAGCGGTTTATGGCCTGGGTTGTGATCCGGGTAATGCGTCAGCGGTGCGGCGGCTGTTGGCGATTAAGCGGCGGGCGATGCACAAGGGATTGATTCTGATTGCCGCTGATTTCGCCCAGTTAGCGCCCTTCCTGCTTCCACTTTCCCTCGCCGACCAGGCCCGACTTGCGGTGACTTGGCCCGGTCCTTACACCTGGTTAATTCCCGCCCGGCCCGATACGCCGCGCTGGCTGCGGGGTCGGCATGACACGCTGGCGGTGCGGGTTACGGCGCATCCACTGGCGGCAGCGCTCTGCCAGGCTTGTGGTCATGCTCTGGTTTCGACCAGCGCCAATTTCAGCGGTCGTCCCCCGGCCCGTACCGCACTGGCGGTGCGTCGGCAACTGGGGCGAGCGATTGATGTGCTGCTGCCGGGTTCTACCGGCGGCGCAGCGAAACCCACCGAAATTCGCGATTTGCGGAGCAACGCACGGGTGCGTGGATAAATCAATCTTCCCGCTTGCGCAATAGAAAATGGAATCGCCCATTTTCCTCATGCACATCCAGAAGGGTATGGCCCGCTTGTTGACTGAACGTCTCGAAATCCTTGACTGAATCCGGGTCCGTTGCGATCACTCGCAGCGTCTGACCGCCGCGCAGTCTGGCCAGCGCTTTCTTGGCTTTGAGAATGGGTAGCGGGCAATTCAGCCCGGCGGCGTCGAGTTCAGCATCGATAGCGGTCATGGTGGCAATGATTCAGGGCAAGTTCAGGGTGCGCATTGAAACATGCCGATCCACGCCAGAGCAAATTCTGGAACCCCGTACCGGCGATTCAGTCTCAATGCCTACCTTATCCCCTGTTTGTGGAAATTCCATGCGCCATCGCTTGCTACCCTTCACGCTCAGTCTGCTGCTCGGTCTGACGCCGGTCGTTCCTGTGACCGCACAATCCATTCAGTTGCCGGACATTGGCGATCCCGCCAGTGTTTACTTCGGCGCTGACGACGAGCAAAAGCTGGGGCTGGACATCATGCGGCGGTTGCGGGATCGCGGCGCGGTGATGGAGGATGTACAACTCAATGAGTACCTCAACTCCATTGGCCAGAGCATCGTCACTTACGCTGACCACAACGGCGCACCCTATACCTTCTTCATGGTGCGCGATTCCAGCATCAACGCCTTCGCCATGCCGCACAATTTCATCGGGATTAACGCAGGCCTGTTGCTCAATACCCAACGGGAAGACGAACTGGCCGGTGTCATGGCGCATGAAATCGCCCATGTCTCGCAGCGCCATATCGCCCGCGCCATTGCCGACATGAAGCGCCTGAGCCTGCCCTTGGCGGCAGCGATGCTGGCTGGAGCCGCTCTGGCGGCGGCCAGCAAACAAGCCGGATCAGCGGCCATGGTCAGTTCCATGGCGGCCAGTGCGCAACATCAAATCAGCTTCACCCGCGCCAATGAGCAGGAAGCCGACCGCATCGGGATGCAGTTATTGGCCAACGCCGGTTTTGACCCGCAAGGCATGACCGACTTTTTCAGCAAACTGGAGCGCCTGTCGAGGGGCGAGGCGCGCAACCAGATTCCCGATATGCTGCGCACCCATCCGCGCCCGGAAAGCCGCGCCGCTGACACACAGGATCGCCTGCCGATTCCCGCAATCCGTCGAACCGGTCCCCGCGACCGAAATGCTTATCATCTGGCCAAGGCCCGCACCCTGGCGTTGCTGACCGAAGATAACCACACGCTGATTCGGGAACTGGAAATCCGCCTGGCCAAGGGCGATTTCACTAGCGAAACGGCTGAACGATATGCCTACGCTATCGCGCTTCGTCAGGCGGGCCGCTATGACGAAGCCCAGCAACAGATCCAGCGGTTGCAGCGCAGCGACCGGGATCGACTGGCCTTCCGCATTGAAGCTGCAGAAATTGCTCTGGCCCGTGGCGACCGGGCGCAGGCCATGCGCCTGTTTGAAGACGCGCAACGGCTTTATCCCGATGATTTTACCCTGGCCATGCACTACGGCCGGGCACTGGGCGGTCAGGGCGACCCGCAACGCGCCATGCGCCTGTTGCAACCCCACTTGCGCCGCCGCCCGAATGATCCGCAGTTGTATGCGGTTTACGCGCAAGCCGCCCAGCGGGCCGGCGACCGGGCCGAAACGCACGCGACCATGGCCGAATATCATTATCTGAATGGCGAACTGCTGGCCGCTATCGAACAGCTTGAAATCGGCTTGCGCAATCCCGGATTAACGCCCAATCAGGAAGCCCGCCTGCGCGCCCGGCTTAAATTGTTCCAGGCGGAAGCCATCGCTCAGGATCTACCGGTTTCCAAACGGACGTCGCCCTGACAGCAAACCGGCAAACGGTCGTCTATACTGAATAACCTTTACAAAATTATTAGAAAAGAACCCGCCCCCATGACTGAACAGACCTCCAATGCCCATTCCGGCGTCTTCGATATCGATCTGGTGCTCCGCCAAGCCCGCGCCTATCTCGCTTTTGGCGACCAGGTTCGGCAATTCACCGACCGGATCAGCGAAACGGCGGAAGCCGAAGCCGACTGGGGCCAAGCCCTGCAACAACACTTCACCCAACTCAAGGCGGCAATCGCCCAGTCGGCAGAAAATCCAAACGTCAATCCTGAACTGGCCCGGTTATGGTCGCTGGCCGCCGAGACCTGGAGCGAAGCCGCAACGACGCTGGGTCTGGCCACTGACACCATTCCCGAATCCTTGCGGCAATCGGCGGTCTGGCGCGACTATCAGCGCACTCAGATGGACTATTTCAACCAATTACGGCTTACCGCTACCGAAGCGCTGGACTTAATGGAGCAACGACTCAACGAACTGACCGCCGCCGGAAAAACCATTAGTAGCTTGCGGGAACTGTATAACCTGTGGGTGGACTGCAATGAGGAAACTTATGGCCGGATGCTGCGCAGTTCCGCTTATGGCGAACTCAACGGCCGGTTATTCAACACGTTGCTGCGCTGCTACGCCTGCCCGGAGGTTCAATCATGATCGGTTTAACTGCGGATCAAATCGCCGCCGAAATCCAGACCTTTAGCGACCGTCTCAAACAAGGCGCACAGACGCTGGCGGCCGTGGGAGCGATTGAAACCGGCGTTTCATCGCGGGAAGCGGTTTATCAGGAAGACAAACTGACGCTGTATCGCTACGAACCCCGGGTGGAAAATCCGCATCCCGTACCCCTGCTGATCGTCTACGCGCTGGTCAACCGGCCCTACATGATGGATTTGCAGGAAGACCGGTCGCTGATCCGGGGGCTGCTAGAGGCGGGCCTGGAGGTGTATTTAATTGATTGGGGTTATCCGAGCGCCGACGATCACACGTTGACCCTGGCGGACTACGTTCAGCGCTATATCGGGCATTGCGTGGACGTCTTGCGCGAACGGCATCGCGTTGAAGCGATCAACCTGTTAGGGGTCTGCCAGGGCGGCGCTTTGAGTCTATGCCACAGTGCGCTCTATCCAGCCAACATCCGCAATCTGGTCACCATGGTCACGCCGGTCGATTTCCAGACGCCGGACAATGTACTCAGCCATCTGCTCCAGCACATGGATGTCGATTTACTGGTGGACACCTTTGGCAATGTCCCCGGCCAGTTGCTGAATTTTGCGTTCCTGTCGCTGAGTCCCTTCCGGCTGGCGGGACAGAAATATGTCGATCTGGTGGATATTTTCGACGACGCGCAGGCGCTGAAAAACTTTCTGCGGATGGAGAAATGGATTTTTGACAGCCCGGATCAGGCGGGCGAAGCCTTCCGCCAGTTCGCCAAGGACTTCTTCCAGCAGAACAAGCTGATCAAGGGTGAGGTGTTGATCGGCGACCAGCGGGTCGATTTGCGCGAGGTGATCATGCCAGTGCTGAACGTCTACGCAACGCAGGATCATCTGGTGCCACCGGCATCTTCCAAAGCGCTGGCGGCCTGTTGCGGCAGCCGGGATTATTCAGAACTGTCCTTCCGGGGAGGACATATCGGCATTTATGTCAGCAGTCGTGCGCAACGCGAAATCCCACCGGCGATTGCCGCCTGGTTGTTGGCGCGTTAGCTGGTTCAGCCAATCCGCTCAGAGCTTGTCTTTCCTGCCCTTCCGTTCCTTATCCGGCTTTTCCGGGGAAGGCGTAGCAGCGGGTGGGTTAGGGTTAACCGGGGTGGCGGGTTGGCCAGGCGGGAAGATTTCGTTGATGGAAACCGGCGGGACATACGGTTTCTGGAGTTGTTCATTGACGCTCTTCCACAGCGACAAATTATGTTCCACCAACTCGGTCATCATCGTCAGCGGATTATTGCCGATGATGGTGCGCATCTGCTCCCGAAACAGGTGCTGTTGATCGACAAAGGCTTGCAGGCTCTTTTCCAGATAGTTGCCCATCATGCCTTGCAGGGTATCGCCATAGAAACGAATAATGTGAGCTAATACATCCGTGGTAAAGATCGGGCTGCCCTGCTCCTCCTGCTCACTGATGATCTGCAACAAAATCCCACGGGTGATGTCGGTATTGGTTCGGGCATCGATGACATGAAAATTGGCGCGATCCAATACCAGTTGCTTCACATCCTCAAGCGTGATGTAACTACTGACAACCGTGTCGTAGAGTCGGCGATTCGGGTATTTTTTGATGATGCGCGGTTCAGTCATGACAGATCGGCAAAAATGCGGCGCGGCGTCGCCACGTTAACGAGCGACGCCGCGCGTTCAGGACTTAGTGGTAGTACAGGCCGCCGTTGACGGTGATGTCTTCGCCGGTGATGTAGCCGGCATCGTCCGCCGCCAGGAACGTCACCGTGCGGGCGATCTCGGAGGGTTCGCCCAACCGGTTGGCTGGAATGCCAGCGATCACTTTTTGCAGGACATCTTCGCGAATGGCCCGCACCATTTCCGTACCGATGTAGCCCGGCGAAATGGAGTTGACCGTCACGCCCTTCTTGACGCATTCCTGCGCCAGTGCCTTGTTAAAGCCGTAGACCGCCGACTTGGTGGCGGAATAGTTGCTCTGGCCAGCCTGACCCCGGAGGCCATTCACCGAAGCAATATTGATGATCCGGCCCCAGCCCCGCGCGACCATGCCTTCATAGACCTGCTTGGTCATATTGAACAGGCTGTACAGGTTGGTCTTGATCACCTGATCCCACTGTTCCGGGGTCATCTTGTGGAACATGGAGTCCCGGGTGATGCCGGCATTGTTGACCAGGATTTCAATGGGGCCGACTTCCGCTTCGATCTTCTTGCACACTTCGGCGCAGGATTCAAAGCTGGTCACATCGGCCAGATAAACCGGGATATCCAGACCTTCGGCCTGGCGGGCGGCTTTCCACTTGTCGACGGCTTCGGCGCTCAGACCGTTATAGTCCACTGCGACCGGCTGACGACCTTGTTCCGCCAGTGCCTTGCACATGGCCGTGCCCAACCCACCGATACCACCAGTAACGACTGCAACTCGAGACATCAGAAACTCTCCTCAGATTTATGTGTGGTTATGATTAATCGCGTTCGACGGCCAGCGCAACGCCCTGACCGCCGCCGATGCACAGGGTCGCAAGACCCTTTTTGGCGTCCCGGCGCGTCATTTCATGCAACAGACTCACCAGAATCCGGCAGCCGGAAGCGCCGATCGGGTGACCCAGGGCAATGGCGCCGCCGTTGACATTGACTTTGCCGGTATCCCAGCCCATTTCACGATTCACGGAAATGGCCTGGGCGGCGAAGGCTTCATTGGATTCGACCAAATCGAGTTGATCGACGGTCCAGCCCGCCTTTTTCAGGCAGACGCGGGAGGCCGGAATCGGGCCGGTCCCCATGATTTTCGGGTCAACGCCGGCCTTGGCGTAGGCCACGATGCGGGCCAACGGCTGCAGACCGAGTTCACGCGCAGCGCTGGCGGCCATAACCACGACCATCGCCGCGCCATCATTGATCCCGGACGCATTGCCGGCGGTAATACTGCCATCCTGCTTGAACGCCGGGCGCAATTTCGCCAGATTGTCAGCCGTGGTGTTGGCGCGGGGAAACTCGTCGGTGTCAAACACCAGGGGGTTGCCCTTGCGCTGGGGGATTTCAATGGGCGTGATTTCATCCTTGAAGCGGCCGGCGCTGATCGCGGCAACCGCCTTCGCCTGGGAGGAGGCGGCAAAGGCATCCTGCTCCTCACGGGAGATGTCCCATTGCGCCGCAATATTTTCGGCGGTAATGCCCATGTGGTAATGATTGATGGCGCAGAGCAGACCTTCGCTGAGCATCGAATCCACCAGTTTGGCGTCGCCCATGGTCGTACCGCGCCGCGAGCCGAGCAGCAGGTGCGGCGCGAGACTCATGTTTTCCTGGCCCCCGGCAATGACAATCCGGTTGTCTTCATCGCGAATGGATTGATAAGCGAGATGCACGGCTTTCAGGCCGCTGCCGCACACTTTATTGATATTCAGGCAGGGAACTTCGATAGGCAGGCCGGCGTTCAATGCCGAGGTGCGGGCGGGATTTTGACCCGTACCGGCAGTTAGTACCTGACCCAGAATGACTTCATCGATCTGATTCGGCTGGATGCCAGTTTTCTGCAACAGCGCCTGGATGATCCGGGCACCCAGCACGTTGGCGGGGATGGTCGAAAGAGAACCCATGAAGTTGCCAATCGCGGTGCGGGCCGCAGCGACGATGACCACGTCTTCCATCAGGTTAACCTCCAGAAAGTTTTTAACATTATTGTTGGGATAGCATTTTTGAAGTCAATAACAGGTCTTGCGCCGCGAATAAAAATCACCAAACTCGCGGGTGGGAAATACAGGGTTTTGACGCCCTGTTCAGCCCCGGAAACCGGAAAATTCCAGTTAATTTAAGCGCAGCATATTGAAGCTTGCCATACCCCTTGTCAACCCGTTCTGCTATGCAGCATGGGATGATCTTGCACTTTGTCAGCAGTTTTGAGTACAGCAATCCGTAGCAGACGAGGCATGGAAACTGAGGACTCCAGGGCGTTAATGGCGGCGAAAGTACAGCGCATCATGCTACCATTCCTTGTCAATAAAGCCTCTTCAAGCATCGCCAGCAGCGGCGTATCCCGGCCAAAATCACCCGAAAACCCTATGCAGAGAACATCAGGCATGAACGTACCGGTCTGGAACCCAGCGATTGAATTTATGGAGCGTGAAGCGCTGGAGCGCCTGCAACTCGCCCATCTACGCAAGACCATCGCTTGGGCGCTAAAGACGCCATTTTATCAGCGGCGACTGGCTGATGTGGGGCTGACCCGCCCGGACGATATCACCAGCCTGCGCGATGTGCGTAACCTGCCCTATACCACCAAGGACGATTTGCGCGACGCTTACCCCGACGGTCTGCTCGCTGTTGATCGGGAACAGGTCGTGCGTTTGCACACCTCCAGCGGCACTACTGGTATGCCCACGGTGATTTATCACACCCAGCGCGATATCGACCACTGGACCGAGTTGGTGGCCCGCTGCATCACAGCGACCGGGGCAACTCGCCGCGACGTGTTTCAAAATATGACGAATTACGGGCTGTTCACCGGCGGATTGGGCCTGCACTACGGGGCCGAACGGGTGGGGATGCTGGTGATTCCTGCCAGTTCCGGCAACACCGGTCGCCAGGTCCAGTTAATGCGGAATTTTCAGACCTCGGTGGTTCACGCCACGCCCAGCTATTTATTGCACTTGCAAGCGGTGCTGGCTGGGGAAGGCATTGGCCCGGATCAACTCGGCCTGCGCAAAGCCTTCATCGGTGCTGAGCCGCATTCCGAGGAAACCCGCCGCAAGATTGAAAGCCTGCTGCGCATCGAGGCCTATAATTCCTACGGTCTCAGTGAAATGAACGGTCCCGGCGTGGCGTTTGAGTGCCTGTATAAAACCGGCTTGCATCTCTGGGAAGACGCCTACTTTCTGGAAGTCATCAACCCTCACACTCTGCAACCGCTGGCTGAAGGGGAAACCGGCGAAATCGTGATGACCACCTTGCAGCGGCAGGCGACGCCCTTGCTGCGCTATCGCACCCGCGATCTTTCCCACCTGGTCAGTGGCCACTGCGCCTGTGGACGCAGTCATCGTCGGTTGGCGCGCCTCACCGGCCGCAGCGACGATATGCTGATTATCAACGGCGTGAATGTCTTCCCGTCCCAGATTGAAGATCTGTTGATGAAAACCCCGGAAGTTGGCTCCAATTACCTGATCCAACTGGAAAAACGCGGATCGCTGGATCGGTTGATCGTCAAGACCGAAATTGAGGCGCGCTGGTTCACTGGTCATCGCGCTACGCTGGACGACCTGCGGGAGCGGATCAGCGAGTTATTGCGTTCAGCAGTTCTGGTCAAGCCCGTGGTTGAACTGTATGAACCCGGCAGCCTGCCGGTTTCGGAAGGTAAGGCAAAACGGGTGATGGATTTGCGGCCCGTGTTCTGATACCGATTCTCAGGTTTAACCCTGAAAAACCGATGAACCGCCCAGGCCGCCCAAGGGAAAAAAGGTTCAGAATCTATTGAGAAAAAGTATGAGAGGCAGCCAGGTTGAATGTCGCGGTCACCGCCCGACTGTGATCCATCGTCACTTGACAGGGGCCTTGCCCACTGCAGGAGGACCCCAGCCAGCCGCCAAAGGTTGATCCTGCCTCCGGTTCAGCGATCAGCGTCACAGTCGTCCCGAATGCGTAGTCTTCCCAGCAATCGCTTCCACAATCAATGCCCGCTGGCGTACTGACAATGCGCCCTGATCCCACCCCGATTTGCGCCACCGTCAATCGCTGCGGGGTGTCGGCGATTAATTCAAACGTCGCGACCGCATTTTTGGCGGCGCTCATGGTTACGGTGCAGACCGGATTGGCCCCCACACAGGCCCCGCTCCACACCGAGAACAAGGCGTCGGGATCCGGAGTCGCCGTCAGCGTCACGCTCGTGCCCTGAACGTAGGTTTGGCGACAGTCCGCGCCGCAGTCAATCCCTGCCGGGTCGCTGGTCACCTTGCCGCCCGGACTGACCGTCACCAACAATGGATAGGGTTCGTTACCAAAAGTCGCCGTTACTTCACAGTCAGCGCTGATCGGCGCAGTGGTGTAGAGGTTGGCGGTCAGCGTGCCCGCGCAACCGGATACCGTGGCGATATAGCCCTTCCGGGGCTTGAGGTTGAGCCTGGCCTGCTGGCCTGCTGCAATCACTTGCGACGCCGGACGGATCGCGCCGTTGGTACCGGCTGTCGCGGTCACGGTATAGCCGCGCAGCGCACTACAGGCCACGGTAGTTCCGCCGTTCGTCCCGGTGCAACTCCAATCGAAGGTTCCGGGGTTGGTCGTGACTGACGAGGGCGTACCGGTCAGGCATAAATCGCTGCCCGGCGGGCTGTTCAAGGTCTGGCCTGCCGCCGCGCCGCATACGCCATTGATCGGATTGACCATCTGCTCTTCATAAGCGCCAATATCGACCGCGCCAATGGCGGGCTGGATACGCAGGAAGCCTGCGCCACGCTGGTCGGTGGTCAAACCGGCGGCTGTGGTCTGTGTATTGTCGCCCGCATTGATCGCTGGACTGTCCGTGATCAAGGCATGAGTCTGTGTGGGGCCGCCGTTATTGGTCAGCGCAGCAACAATCGCGGCAAGCGTTACGGATGGGGTGATATCGCTGGGCAATTGATTTATGACGCCCGTGCCGGAGATCCCGTTATTGCTGCTTACGCCGAATACATTATGACCCAGTGAGTTGAGCGTAGCCCCAAAATCAACAAAGATTTCACCGTTGATATTTCCGGCCACCAAGCTATTAGCCAGTTGCAAGGAATCGGAAACAGGAGTGTAGTAAATACCCCCACCACCGATTGACGCCGAGTTATTCACCACCGTGCTATTAATGATGGTGATCGGTCCACCGCCGGCAATGCCTCCACCACTCCCTGATGAATTACCCGATAGGGTGCTATTGATCACATTCAACGCGCCAGCGTTATAAATGGCACCGCCGGCAATTGCTGAGGTGTTACCGGACAACGTGGTATTGCTAATATCCAGTGTCTCAACACTATAGATGGCACCGCCGTAGTCCGCTGAATTGCCGGACAGGGTGCTGTTGACAATATCCAATGTAGCAACTCCGCTATTCTCATTTTGGATAGCGCCCCCGTATTGTGCTGAATTGCCGGACAGGGTGCTATTGATGATGCTTAATGCACCTGCATTGCTAATAGCGCCCCCGAGACCTACTCCCACTGAATTGTTGATCAGAGCGCTATTACTGATGGTCAGGTTTCCCTCATTGAAAACAGCGCCGCCTTGAACGCCATAGCCCTTCTGTAGAGTTAAGCCGTCGATGACAACCGTACTGGCTGAGTTGACTGTAAAAATCTGGGAACCACTGGGCGAACCGCCGCCATCGATTGCCAGTATTGCGGCACCTGGACCTTGGATAGTGAGATCACCGTCAATATCCAACGCCGCGCTGGTTAAAAAGATAGTGCTGGTCAAACCCGTTTGGAAGGTAATCGTGTTCGCCCCGGCCACCGTATTTGCATCAAGAATAGCCTGGCGCAGGGAGCCAATACCGCTGTCCGCCAGATTAGTGATGACCAATGCCGTGGCAAAACTGCCTTCAACAGAACCGATCTCGACCTCATTGATAAAACGGGTTTCGCCACGCTGATCAGTGGTGAGGCCAGCCAAGTTAGCCAGATTGTCGTCACCCGTATTAACCGCCAGACCACCGGGCAGCGGTAAATGTGTTTTGGTGGGGCCACCATTACTGGCTAAATCGTTAATAATATTGCCAATGAAGACGCCTACCCCAGGGATGATGTCACTTGGGTCCAGGGTTGCGCCAGACAATCCATCGACATTATTCTGGCCAAACAGATTGTGGCCCTCAGAGATAAAGGTTCCTCCGGTCACTCTGATTTCCGGGGTTGTCGCCGCAGAATTCCCGGCAACCAAGGTATTGCCCAGCTTTAACGTCCCACCGCTCTGGTAAATACCGCCGCCAGAACTGGCGCTATTATTGGTCACGGTGCTGTTGGTGAACGACAATGCACCGTAATTTTCAATAGCCCCGCCCACATTCGTCGGTGAACTGTTACCCGACAAGGTGCTGTTAATAACCTTGACGTCGCCTCCGGTAAAAATCCAGATCGCGCCGCCGCCATGCCCGCCGCCGCCACTGGATATATTGCTCGACAGTGTGCTGTTGAGAATACCCATGATGCTGTCGCTATTAGCCGCTATGCCGCCGCCACCCCAGGCTGCCGTATTGTCCGCTATCGTGCTGTTTTTGACGGTGGCGCTACCTTCCCAAACATACAAACCGCCGCCGTCACTGGCAGAGGTATTAGCCACCGTAGCCCCGCCAAAGGTACAGTAATCAACCGTCAGCGTTCCCCGGCTGAAAATACCGCCGCCGCCGCCAGTGCTGCTGTTATGAGTAGCAATGTTGCTGGTAAACGTGCTGTTGCGGAGGTCCGCTGTGCTGCCAATCGCGTTGTTAATCGCACCACCGCTGACGGCGGTATTGTTAGAGAATGTGCTGTAGGTCACCGTCAGAATCCCATAATTCTGAATCGCACCGCCGCCGAGAAAACTATTCGATGGCGTAGCCTGATTATTGGTGAAGGCGCTATTGCTAATCGTCAAATTGCCATTATTGAGAATGGCCCCACCGCCAGCGACGTCTGTAGTAAAACCATTCTGGAGGGTCAAGCTGTCGATGAGAGCCGTTTTTCCCGAACCTACGGTGAAAATCCGTGAGGCGCTGTCGCCATCAATCGCCAGACTTCCCGCGCCTGGTCCCTGAATTGTCAGGTCATCGGTAATATCCAGCGCCCCGCCGGTCAGCGTGATAACTCCCGTTAAACCGGTTTGGAACGTAATTGTATTAGAACCGGCTATATTATTGGCGTTGATGACCGTTTGCCGCAACGAACCCGTACCGCTGTCATTCAGGTTCGTGACCTCAAAGGAGGTTACAGCGCTGGCTTCTACCGCGCCTATATCGTATTTAGTGTTCACCGGGCGTGGAAAGCCGCGCTGGTCGGTGGTAAACGATGAGGTGGTAATAACATCAATCGCGGTCTCGCCCGAAGCGCCTAACAGGGGTAGATGGGTCCATGTTAAGCCCCCGTTGTCCGCTAGTGTACCGATGATCGCACTGATGCCCACCGTCGGCGTAAAATCCGGGGAGATCACTGTCGGAATCGCCGTACCGCTTAGCCCGCTATTGCCGTTAGCGCCTATCAAATTATAGTTTTGTGCGCTCCATGCCCCATCGATATTAGCTTCCGGGCCATTTGCGGCTATATTGCCCGCGACGAGGCTATTGCCGAGAGTGAGTGTTCCTGTTCCACCACTAATCGCGATGCCGCCACCGGTCGCTGCATTGTTGTAGGTAATAGTGCTTTGATTAATCATCACCTGTTGGTCGCTGAACACACCGCCGCCAAAAGCCCCGGCGGTATTGCCAGACAGGGTGCTTTGCGTGAGGGTGACTATACCGCCGCTGCTGTAGATCGCGCCGCCATTGTTGATCGAAGTATTCTCGAAAAGGGTACTATTCTTGATATTAAGAAGTGATCCTGAGTTGTAGATCGCGCCGCCGTCGCTATAGGCATCGTTATTATTCAACTGGCACTTATCAATGGTCAGCCTGTTAAGATTAGCAATCGCGCCGCCGATATCGGATGACGAGTTGCCAAACAGTACGCAATTTTTGAGGGTTAAATCGCCGCCGCCGCCAGTCCAATTATCAATGGCTCCACCGGAGCTATGGCTACCTCCGGTCAACGTTAGCCCGTCGATAACCACCACCGCAGAGGTACTGTTAATCCAGAAAATCTTGTCCACATTATTACCATCTATGATGAGTTGCCCGGAACCTGGTCCCTGGATAGTGAGGTTCTTATCAATTGCAATGTGGCCCGACAGGGTAATCGTCTGGCCATTCAGACCGGAGTCAAATTGAATGGTGTCGCTGGAACCGGCAACTTCAATAGTTTTGCGCAACGAACCGGCAGATAAATCATCAAGGTCGTTCGTGACGGTCAGGGTAGTGGGAATATGGTTGAAGATGGCTGTGCAAGTCACATCCGTATTGAGCGTCACATTATCATCGCTGCAATCGGGATCGCTGCTGGTGTCCCAACCCGCGAAGGTGGAGCCAATATCCTCTGCGTAAATCAGGGTGACGGTGCTTCCCACCGTGAAAGCGGTGCTGCACGTCGCGCCGCAATCAATTTCAAGGCCGCCGGTGGTCACGGTTCCCGTGCCGGTGCCGGTTTTAGCGACGGTCAGATAGGAGTCAGCCGCCAACTTCGGCGACAGCCATGCTACGAAGGCGTCACCTCCGCCACTATTACTGGGCTGAGCACCGCCAGTCGTACCGGGAAAGTCGGTACTGGAGGTCTGGCCAACAACATAGACCTTGCCGTTGGTAGGATGGATCGCCAAGGCTATGCTTCCTTCATTTCCGTCACTGCCCCCCAAGTAGGTAGCCTGTTGGATGAGGGTGAGATCCGCACTCAGCCGCGCCACGAAAGCGTCTACCACACCAGAAAGGCTGGGCTGAGCGCCGCCCGATCTACCGGGGAAATTCCCGCTGTAGGTCTGGCCACCGACATAGACCTCACCAGTAGTCGGATGGATCGCTAGCACATGGTACTGGTCTCCACCACTCGTTATCGTGTCAGCCAAGCTGCCGCCTAGGTAGGTCGCTTGTTTGAGGTTAATAAGATCAGCGCTCAGTCGCGCTATAAACGTATCATTGGTGCCCCCGCCAAAACTGGATTGAGCACCGCTAGTAGTGCCGGGGAAATCCGCGCTGTTGGTGTTGCCGGTGAGATAGATATCACCGCTGGCGGGATCGATATCCGAGGACTCGCCACTGTCAACCCCACTGCCGCCCAGATAAGTGGCCTGCAGAAGAGTTGTGAGGTCAACATTCAGCCATGCCATAAAGGCATCACTGGTGCCACCGCCAAAACTGGATTGAGCACTGCTAGTGGTGCCGGGGAAATCCGCGCTGGCGGTAGTACCGCCGACATAAACTTCTCCAGTAGTAGGATGAAGCGCTAAGGTAAAATGGCCTTGCTCAGATCCACTACCACCCAGGTAAGTGCTCATGAGAACAGCGGTGAGATTAGCGTCTAGCTGCGTTACAAAAGCATCCCAAGTGCCTCCGCCATGACTCGACTGGGCACCAGTGGCAGTGCCGGGAAAGTCGGTGCTAGTTGTCCGGCCACCGACATAGACCTTGCCAGCCGGATCGATCGCCAGAGTATGGCCGTAATCACCTCCGCTGCCCCCGAGGTAAGTGGCCTGAAGCGTCGTGAGGTTGGCATTCAGCCGTGCTACAAAGGCATCATAACTACCGCCGCCATGACTCGACTGAGCACCGCTGGCGGTGCTGGGGAAGTCGGTGCTGGTGGTGTAGCCAGCAAGATAGACCTCTGCGGTGCCCGGATAGATTGCCAAGGCCAGGCCAGGATCAACTCCGCTGCCCCCCAGGTAAGTGGCCTGCAAAAGAGTTTTGAGGTCAGCGCTTAGTCGCGCCACAAAGGCATCCTGGCTGCCGCCAGAATTCGGCTGAACACCGCTGGCGGTGCCGGGGAAGTCGGTACTGGATGTCACGCCAGCAATATAAACATCGCTGCTAGTGGGATCAATTGCCAAGGCATAACCCCATTCAGATGAGCTGCCACCTAGATAGGTCGATTGCAATAACGGATCAATGACCACCGGCGCTTGGGGATCATGATCGCCCAATCTGAAGCCATAGCAGTTATCGCTCAGTCGTTGATAGGTCACGGCCACCACCCGGCGCACTCCCGCCAAGTCCTGCCAAGCTTGTGGCTTAGTTAATCGTACCGCCCCATGCCCAGTGGTCAGATGCAACGCCCCGTCCTCGGCAATTGCCATCCCCTGGGCCCCGCGTACCTGCATCTGAATGGCATCGGCGCTCACCCCCGGTGCGAGGGTAAACAGCTTCTCCACTTGCTTACCCCGCGCCTGCACCGACAGCCGCACTCCCGGCCACAGTTCGCCCAACTCGATGCTGTAATAGGTAGATACCCCCGACTGCCAGCGGGCCGGGGCATTACCAATGAAATAATTAATCTGAGATTGCGCCGCCGGGCCAGCGCTGACCTGTGGCGTTGCTCCGACTGCTTCCTCAACTAATGTCCAGCCGCCGTCATCCGTTTTCGGCAGGGCATAGACTAACTGTCCGGAGCGAGTCACATAGACGGCCCCGGTCAAGGTCGGCGCATAAAAGGCAACAGCCGGGTCTATTTGTCCCTGGTTAGCGATGAAGGGCAAAGCTAATGTCGCCAGGTTTGGGTTTTCCTCGCCAGCTTGGCGCGTCTCTAACCGGGAGGAGGGCGTCGTATCCGCCAGAGGGGAGGGTGTCGTATGCATCAACGGGGCAGGTGAAAATCCTCTTGACGCTCCCCATTGCGCGAGTATGCATAACAGCCCGACCATAAAAATGAGCAAGCCACCCCAAACCACGGTCTGGAACTGTACGCTATCACTCAAAACTGATCTATTCCGCATCATCGCCTTGCCCCTCGTCATTCATTCCTCAGAAACCTGAAACTCGCCAAAATCACCCAAAACCTTAACCATCCACCTCACCGCCCAACTCCGGCAACTGCTGCGCCATACGCTCAGCGCGCTGCCGTTCCTGATCTAGGCTTAGCTGCAACTGCGTCTGCTCCACCCGGTGGCGTTCCCGCAATGCCGTTTCTTTTGGCCCCAGCACCAAGGTTCCATCCTTTTCAAAGTAACGCAGTGAACCCTTAGCATTTGCCCCCACAAGAGCAGAGAAAGTCCCCGCAAAATCACCCGTTATCACCCTCCCCCTTCCCTTCATGCGAGGGAGTTAGAGGGAGGGATGAACACTGACCAAAAACCTACCAGGAACGGGTACTACCCTTTACTGTCCTTCTTGGCCTTCTTCTCGGCCTTTTTCTCCTTCAGGGTTTTCGTGGCTTTCTTCTTGGTTTCTTTTTTAATGTCAGTACCTTTACTCATCAGGTCACTCCTTCTGGTTGGGGTCAAATCGTCAAGGGGGCGCTGGGAGCACATGCTGCCCTTTCAGCGACCCCCGATCTTCTCCAGTACGGCCTCGACTTCCGCCGCCCTGGCTTCTGCATCGGGCAGATCCTTGATAAAGCGTAGCTTATCCCGCCCGTCCAGTTTATAAATTCTGGACTGCTGCTGGATCAATTGCACGAGTTGAGCTGCGTCCACTTTTGGCTCCGGTCCGAATACCAGTCGCCCGCCTTTTGGTCCGGCTTCGATCTTCTTAACACCGACCGGCAACGCCTGCAATTTCAGACCGGTCACCCGGAACAGGGTTTTCACCGGGGTCGGCAACAGGCCAAAGCGGTCAATCATTTCCACCTGCAATTCCCGCAACTCCCCGGCATCCCGGGCGCTGGCGATGCGCTTGTACAAAATCAGCCGACTGTGAACATCGGGCAGATAATCATCGGGAATCAGCGCCGGACTTTGCAAATCAATCTCCGGGCCATGATCCAGCGGACGATCCAGTTCCGGAACCTTGCCCGCCTTCAACGCCTGCACCGCCCGCTCCAGCAAATCCATGTACAAACTGAAGCCGACTTCATGAATCTGACCGCTCTGCGCCTCGCCGAGCAATTCCCCCGCGCCGCGAATTTCCAGATCATGGCTGGCCAGCAGGAACCCTGCGCCCAGATCCTCCAGCGACTCAATCGCTTCAATCCGTTTCACCGCGTCCGCCGTCATCACCCCTTTGGGCGGCACGATCAAATAGGCATAAGCGCGATGGTGCGACCGCCCTACTCGCCCGCGTAACTGATGCAATTGCGCCAGCCCGAGTTTGTCAGCGCGGTTGATCAGAATGGTGTTGGCGCTGGGCACGTCGATGCCCGATTCAATAATGGTCGTACACACCAGCAGATTACAGCGGCGATGGTAAAAATCCAGCATGACCTGTTCCAATTCCCGCTCGCGCATCTGCCCATGAGCGACCGCCACTCGGGCGCCGGGCGCCAATTCCGCAACCTGCGCCGCCATGCGCTGAATAGTTTCCACTTCATTATGCAGGAAATAAATCTGCCCGCCGCGTTTCAATTCCCGCTGACAGGCTTCCCGAATCGTCGCCGGATTCCATTGACCGACAAAGGTCTTCACCGCCAGCCGACCCGCTGGGGGCGTGGCGATAATCGACAAGTCACGCAGTCCGGCCATCGCCATATTCAACGTGCGGGGAATCGGCGTCGCGGTCAGGGTTAAAATGTCCACCTCGGTCCGCAGCGCTTTCAACCGCTCCTTGTGCTTCACGCCAAACCGATGCTCTTCATCGACCACCACCAATCCCAGTTGCTTGAACTGCACACTGTCCTGCAACAGCTTGTGGGTGCCGATCAGAATATCCACCTTGCCCTCGACCAGTGCCTGCAAAGTGGCCGCCTGCTGTTTGGGCGAACGGAACCGGGACAGTAATTCAATGCGCACTGGCCAGTCAGCAAAGCGATCCTGAAAATTTTGATAATGCTGCTGCGCCAGCAACGTGGTCGGCGTGAGTACCGTGACCTGCCGCCCGTCCTGGACGACCACAAAGGCCGCCCGCATCGCCACTTCGGTTTTGCCAAAACCCACATCGCCGCAAACGACCCGATCCATGGGTTTCCCGGAGCGCAAATCCGCAATCACTGCTGCAATCGCCGTCTGCTGATCGGCGGTTTCCTCAAACGGGAACGCTGCCGCGAACGCCGCATAATCGGCGGCTTCCAGGGTAAACGCATGACCGGGCCGAGCCTCGCGCCGGGCGTAGAGGTCGAGCAATTCCGCTGCGGCATCGGTCACTTGTTCCACCGCCTTGCGCTTGACCTTCTCCCACTGGCCACTGCCGAGTTTGTGCAGCGGCGCATGTTCCGGCGCAGCGCCGGTATAGCGACTGAGCAAATGCAGAGCGGCCACCGGGACATACAAGCGCCCGTCGCCCGCGTATTCCACGACCACGAACTCCCCGTCGATGCCGGCAATTTCCAAGCGTTGCAATCCCGCGTACCGGCCAATGCCATGCGCTTCATGCACCACCGGCGCGCCCAGACTCAGATCAGTCAGATCGCGAATGATGGCATCCGGATCGCGACTGGGCGTCCGGCGGCGCACTTGCTGCACCCGTTCCCCGTACAACTGCGGTTCGGCAATGATCGCCAGCGGCGGCTCGGTCAGCCACAAGCCTTGCTCCAGTGGCGCAACGGTCAACGCCAGGCGCACATCCGCCCGTGCTAGAAAGTCCGCCCAACCCGCGCAAACCATCGGTTGCACGCCATAACCGCGCAGCGTCTCCAGCAATGTCTCGCGCCGTCCCGCCGATTCCACGGCCATCAACACCCGGCCCGGAAAGTCAGCCAGGAATTGTTGCAACGCTTCAACCGGCCGTTCATGGCGCGGTTGGAAAGGCAGGGTCGGCGGCGGCAGCGTGGGATAGTTGACTCCGCCATCGCCCACTTCACACAACTCAACCCGTGGATAACGCGCCAGCGCCTGTTGCACCTGCGCCGCTTGCAGAAATAGCACAGGCGGCGGCAACAGCGGACGCTCGGCGTCATGGCGATATTGTTCATAGCGCTCCATAATCTGGTCCTGGAACGCCGCCATTGCCGCCTCAACCCCTTCCAGTTGAATAACCAGAGTACTTTCCGGCAAATGGTCAAACAGGGTGGCCGCCGGTTCAAAGAACAGCGGCAGGTAATACTCAATCCCGCCGGGCGCATGACCCTCGCTGACTTCCCGGTAGATCAGACTGCGCTGCGGATCGCCCTCGAACTGCCGCCGCCAGGCTTGGCGGAACCGGCTGATCGACTCTTTGTCCAGCGCAAACTCCCGTGCCGGCAACAGATCGATACGGTTCACCTTCGCCACGGACAACTGCGTGTCCGGATCAAAATCGCGAATGCTCTCCACCGTGTCATCAAACAACTCAATCCGGTACGGCCGCGCCGCACCCATCGGAAACAGATCGAGAATCGACCCGCGCACCGCAAACTCGCCCCGTTCCCCCACTTGCGACACGCACGCATAACCTGCCGCTTCCAGGCGCTGGCGAAAGGCGTCCAGATCCAGCCGTTCGCCCACGGTGAGCAGTAGCGCATAGCGATCCAGATAATCACGCGGCGCAAGGCGCTGCATCAGCGTCGCGACCGGCGCGACCAGCACCCCGCATCGGCGTTGCGGCAACCGGTACAACGCCGCCAGCCGTTGCGAGACAATATCCTGGTGCGGAGAAAAGCCGTCATAAGGCAACGTCTCCCCGTCCGGGAACGCCAGAATCTCCAGTTCCGCGCCGCCGAACACCCGCAATTCGGTTTCCAGCCGCAACGCGACCTGGCTATCCGGGGTAATCACCAGGATCAGGCCGCGAAACCGGGTGGCTGCAGCAATCAGCAAGGCGGGCGCAGCGCCATGCAACGATCCCCATCGCAGGGGCTGGCGGTGGTCAGGAGGGAGGATCGCCGGAATTGGCGATGCAGAAATCAGGGAAGGGGCAATAACCGTCATTGGTGTAGAATTAACGTTCATGGAAAGCGAGGGCGTTATCTTAGCGCAACCCGCTGTTCCGAGTTTCACGCTTTACGCCTGACCTCAACCCTATAACCTTTAGCACCGTACCTTATGACCACCCATCACCCACTGTTCACTGATTGCCATTCCCTGAGTCACGATTCCTCCCTGACCCGCCGCCGCTTTATTCAGTTGGCGGCGCTGGGCGGCGGGGCGGCTTTGCTGCAACTGGCCCGTGCGGAAACCGGACACGGCGCTGCCCCCGCTGCAGAAACCGGACATGGCGCTGCCCCTGCCACGAAAGCCGGACATGGCGCTGCCCCCGCTGCAGAAACCGGACATGGCGCTGCCCATACGGCTGAAGCCCTGTTGCTCAGTTGCATGGATTACCGGTTGATCGATGACATTGCCAAATATATGGACAGCCGTGGCCTGACGGATCAATACGATCACGTCATTCTGGCGGGCGCAGCGCTAGGTGCCCTGACCAAGAGCTTCAAGGACTGGAACAAGACCTTCTGGGATCATCTCACAGTGGCCATCGATCTGCATCAGATCAATTCGGTGATTCTGATGGATCATCGCGACTGCGGCGCTTACAAGGTCATCCTGAAAGCCGATTTCGCCAAAGATCCTCTATTGGAGGAGCGTGTTCACGGTAAGCATCTCCGCGAACTGGCGCAGGCGATTCGCAAGCGCTATCCGAAACTGGAGATTGAAATGCTGCTGATGAATCTTGATGGAACGGTGCAGACCATTTCCTGAATCTGCGGGTAGGGCGGTACTGCTGATGAGCAGTCGGCGATGACCTGTTCAAATAGCCGATAATGTCATTGGTGCCGGGAGAGAGACTCGAACTCTCACGACCTCACGGCCGGTGGATTTTGAGTCCACTGCGTCTACCATTCCGCCATCCCGGCATTGGGAGGGAGAAGCGCAATTATAAGGATTTTCCGCCGATGGGCAAGCGGATTTCCGGGTTGGGGCCGTAAAAATTGCAGTATCATTCCGGCATGTTGAACGCAAAAACCTTCAAAGCGGAAGTACTTCTACTGCTGACGGCGATCATCTGGGGTTCCGCCTTCGTCGCGCAGCGGGTCGGGATGGATCATGTGGGTCCCTTCACTTACAACGGCGTTCGGTTCCTGCTAGGGGCGCTGTCGCTATTGCCGTTACTCTGGATCAGCCGCCGCTCCAGCCCGCTGATTCCCCCCGGCAGTGGACGTCTGACGCTGATCGGCAGTTTGCTGGTCGGGCTGATTCTGTTCGCTGGCGCTTCGCTGCAACAGGTCGGGATTGTCCATACCACCGCCGGTAAGGCCGGATTTATTACTGGCCTGTATGTCGTGGTAGTCCCGCTACTGGGCCTACTGTGGGGACAACGCACGCCCTGGGGCACCTGGGTGGGCGCGGCCCTGGCGGTGGTCGGCCTGTACCTGCTGACGATGAACGAGCGACTCACCCTCACCCAGGGCGATGGCCTGGTGCTGATCGGCGCGTTCTTCTGGGCCGGGCATGTGCTGGCGATTGGCTGGCTGTCGGGTCGGCATGTGGAACCGGTGCTGCTGGCCTGTCTGCAATTCATCATCTGCGGCGTCCTGAGCCTGGCCATCGCCATTGCCAGCGAACCAATCACCCTGGAAGGATTGCAGGGCGGAGCGTTGCCCATTCTTTACGGTGGGCTGTTGTCAGTCGGGGTCGCCTACACGCTGCAAGTCGTAGCCCAGCGCGATGCACCGCCCGCTCATGCGGCGATTATCCTGAGTCTGGAAACCGTGTTTGCGGCGCTGGGCGGCTGGCTGTTGCTCAATGAGACTCTGGCCGGACGCGGGCTGATCGGCTGCGGACTGATGTTCGCCGGCATGTTGCTCTCGCAACTGACGCTGGGCAGAGCCGCGCCGCCGCCGACCGAACCGGCAGCCCCAGTGCCTTCTCCACTGGCGGCAGACAACCGCGCCTGATGGCCTGATTTTTGATCGCCGCTTGGCCCTGGCGCTTCCAGAGTTCGGCGTTATTCAGCCCTCAGTACGTCATCCACGATGAAGCGATAGAACAAATGCTCATCCTTGAAATCATGGTCGTTGGTGACATGGTGGATCACCCGGCGCGCGACTAGACTGGAGCCGAAGGCCAGCGCCTCCTGCCGACTGACTGAGTAAGTGCGCTGCAGCCATTCAGCAGCTTCAACGCCAGTGAAGCAGCAGGGATAGTTTTTGAACCGGTAACTGCGATCCTGAATAGCGACGCCGCCGGGACTACGCATGGCAATAGCAACTTTGGCGGCATCGCTGAATGGCCCTTGGCCCTGGGATTCGCTGGCTTCAGCGTCCGCTTCATCAACCGCCAGCACTGACGGATGCATCGCCGCTTTTAGCATCTTCGACGCGATGGCCTGCGCTTGGGCGCGGTCATTGGGTAGCGCTGGTAACAGGTCAATCGCGCCGCGCCGTATGGCCTGGGAACGTACCGATTCGACAATCCGAGTCGCGATGCTGTTGGTCAATACCACCCGGGTGCCCGGCGACCATTGCGCCAGCCTGGCGGCAAAGGCGTAAGGATTCGCGTTACGGGTCAGAAAGTAGGAAACATCGATAATCACCAGATCAGGCGCTTTCGCTTCAGCCGCCAGGATGCGCAGACCAATCTCAACATCGCTATCGGTTGGAAACAACAGGGTTTGCCTATTCGGCCCCAGCGCTTCGCGCCATAACCCGGTCTGTTCGGCATCCAGTTGTACAATCAGAATTCGTGAAGGGACGGTTGGCGTTACCACAGGCGTTGTTACCGTCGTTGTGGACCCGGAATTCACACGCATTCCATCCGCTAGCAAGTCTTCGATGGGATCGAAATCGGGTTGTGGACGCACCTGATCAGCCGTAGCCTGACATCCGGTAAATTCTGCGGTAAAGGTTGCGCCGCTGCGATGCAGGCGGAATTCCCCATGACAGGCGCGACAATAATGCAGTCCACCATCGACAGTTTCGGCATCAATCGCGAGCACGGCCGGACCGCACATGGGACAATCGACCAGCGGGCGGTCGTGAAAACTGTGAGCAATAATGTGTTCGAGCCGGTTGCCAGCGGCCAGCGTCAGAAAATGGCCGCAGAGCGCCTCATCAAATTGCCGCCCCTGTTCTTCACGCAGGATCACCAGTGCCTGTTCCATCGGCATCCCGCGTCGATAGGGACGGGTGCTGGTCATGGCGTCAAATGCATCAGCGATGGCGACAATGCGGGCAATGACTGGCGTTTCCTCACCGTTCAAACGGTAAGGATAACCCTGACCATCCGGGCGTTCATGGTGATAGCTCACCGCGTCCAGCACCAACGGGGCTAACGGATGTTGCTGCAACAGTTCTACGCCAATCGTCGGGTGAGTTTTAACCACGGCGTATTCCTGATCATCCAGGCGACCCGGTTTATTCAAAATGGCGTCGGGAATGCCGACCTTGCCCAGGTCATGCAGGAACCCGCCGGCGGTGGCCAGGAAAATCTCGTAGCGCGACAGCCCGGCTTGTTCCGCCAGCCATTTTGAATATTGGCCGACGCGCCAGAGATGGCCGCCAGTATAGGCATCGCGGGCTTCGACAATCGCACCCATGACAAACAGGGAACGGAGGAGCGACGGATCAAGATTAAGAGTGGTCATATCCCAATACTCTGAAAGCAGGCGAAAGTTGCGCAACGGACCGGGACTCTTGGAGAAACCTCAAGCCCCTTGATGGTCTCTAAAAAAATAGCATGAATTATCCGTGTCTGCTCCCCGGCTGGCGCAGGTTCTCTCCATCAGCTTGATGTTTCCTGGATAGAGGGCATAAAAAAAGCCCGGCGTTGCCGGGCTTTTTTTCATCAAGCTTACTCTTGGACGTTTAGTCTATAGGGTTGATATTGGCGGCCTGTTGACCTTTGGGTCCAGTGGTTACGTCGAAAGAAACTTTCTGGTTTTCCCTCAAAGTCTTAAACCCTTTCCCCTGAATCGCCGAAAAATGGGCGAACAGATCTTCACCGCCGTTATCCGGGGAAATGAAACCGAAACCTTTGGTTTCGTTAAACCATTTAACAGTACCAGTAGACATCATTTGATCTCGAAAAAATCGTGTTACGAAGGTAGAGCAACAGCTCATGGATGCAAGAATCAATAGAGAAATCGACGAACCGAGTACTAACACCAAGAGTTTGCAACGGACGAGCAGATTATGTTCTTTAAAAAATCTTGCGGTTCGCAGTCTAGGTTATGTTGCCTGACAAAACAAGTATTATTTTGCGATGCAGGGCCACTGTACCAAAACGCCCATGATGACGAAAATCTCGCCTTCGTGGATGTCGAAACTGGCGTTCATGACGCCGACACTTTGGCCGGTGCGTCCAAAAATTTCCGCTTTATCGACACCTTGCTCTAACAATGGCAGGGCAACTTTCGGGTGATCTCCGAAAATTTTGTATATTTTTCGTATTGCAATTTTGACCCTAGTTTAGGGCTTTTTGTAAAATTTACATTACACAAATTGTGTTTCCAGTTTTACAAGGATTAAGCGCATCACGCAACCCTTTTTTGATAAAATTGTTATAATTTTTAAATTATATAATTGATTTTTATAGGTTAAAAAAATCAGGTAGGCGCTAAGAATACAGGCTCCCACCGACGAAAAACGTTAGACTGAAGCCCCATGACCAAGCCGATTGGACGGACATTCCTCGAACCATCCAGAGGGTATCCGATCCGTTTTTTGATCGATTTTTTGATCCGTTTTTTCTGTAAAACCATCTGGACGATGAATCACGCATTCCTTTATTCGGGGCTTCCGGCGACAATGGCCGATCTTCAAAATGGCCTGATCCTGGAAGGTTCCGATGCTGCTGGAAGTCGAAAATCTGTCGGTCTGCTACGGCAACGTTGAGGCGTTGCATAGCGTTAATCTGTCCGTCCGTCAGGGCGAAATCGTGACCTTACTCGGTGCGAATGGCGCGGGAAAAACCACGACCTTGAGTGCTATCAGTGGCCTGTTGCGTCCTGCGGGCGGAGAAATCCGCTTTGAGGGTCGCTCAATCCACCAAACGCCGGCGCATCAACGGGTGGCGATGGGCATTGCTCAGGCTCCGGAAGGTCGCCGGATTTTTGGCACACTGACCGTCCAGGAAAATCTGAATCTGGGCGCGTTCACCCAGGCTGACCGCCCCAAAATCGCCAAAACCCTGCGCTGGATTCATGAACTGTTCCCCGTGCTGGCGGACCGCCGGGAACAACTCGCGGGCACCCTGAGCGGCGGCGAACAGCAAATGCTGGCGATTGGCCGGGCGCTAATGGCCCAACCGCGCATCCTGCTGTTGGATGAGCCGAGTCTGGGATTGGCACCCTTGCTGGTCAAAGCGATTTTTCAAACACTGTGGGAAATCAACGAAGCGGGCGTGACCATCGTGCTGGTCGAACAGAACGCTCGCGCCGCTTTGAAACTGGCGCATCGCGGCTATGTGCTGGAAGTCGGGCGGATCGTGCTGGAGGATCGCGCTGAGGCGCTACTGGCTAATTCCGAAGTCCGCGATGCCTATCTGGGCGGTCAGGCGGGCGGGACCTAGGCGTTGTCTACGCCGTTGCCGGAAGAAAAAACCGCTGATCTGCACCGCCGCGCCATCCTGATGCTGGTGGTGACCGCTATCCTGTGGAGTCTGGGCGGGGTGTTAATTAAATGGGTAGACTGGCATCCGGTCGCTATTGCCGGAACCCGTAGCTTGATCGGCGCGGCGTTGATCGGCGTCGTCTTCCACCGGGAACTGCGCTTTACCTGGTCATTCGATCAGATCGGCGCGGCGCTGGCTTACGCGGGCACGGTGGTGCTGTTCGTGATCGCTAACAAGCTGACGACCGCCGCTAATGCCATTCTGCTTCAGTACACCGCGCCGATTTATGTGGTGCTGTTCAGCCCGTGGTTCCTGGGTGAGCGGGCCAGTCGCCGCGACTGGCTGATTCTGTTGACCATGATGGGCGGCATGGTGCTGTTTTTCCTGGATGAACTCACGCTGGATGGCTATCTCGGTAACGGCATTGCTCTGTTAAGCGGGCTGTGCTTCGCCTGGCTGACGCTGTTTCTACGCCGACAGAAAGATGTTTCCGCCTTGCCCTCGCTGTTTCTGGGCAACCTGCTCGCCGGAATGATTGGTCTACCGTTCATGTTCCAGTCCCTGCCGGATCTGTCCAGTTGGGTGGGGTTGCTGCTGCTGGGCGTGGTGCAACTGGGGTTGCCGTATATCCTGTACGCGCTGGCGCTGCGCCATGTCATGGCAGTGGAAGGAATTCTGATTCCCATGATCGAACCGGTGTTGAATCCGGTCTGGGTGTTCCTGATGATGGGCGAAACCCCCAGTCCCTGGGCGATAGTTGGCGGGACGATTATCCTGGGCGCGGTGATTTTCCGGGCCAGGCGTTGATGGTCGGATAAAAATAAACTCATTCTATTTCCACTGCTTCAGGAATCCCACCCATGGAACTCACTACACTTACTGCGATTTCTCCGATTGATGGTCGTTATGCCGATAAAACCGCCGAATTGCGGCCCCTTTTCAGTGAATATGGCCTGATCCGTCACCGGGTGCAGGTCGAGGTGCGCTGGTTGCAGGCGCTGGCCCGCCATCCCGGCATTCCCGAAGTTCCACCGTTCAGCGAATACGCTCATGCCGTCCTTGACGGACTGGTTGCGCAGTTCTCTATCGCTGACGCCCAGCGGATTAAGAACATCGAGCGCACGACGAATCACGATGTCAAGGCGGTGGAATATTGGCTGAAGGAGCGGATCGCGGGCCATGCGGAATTGGAGGCAGTCAGCGAGTTTATTCATTTCGCCTGTACTTCCGAGGACATCAATAATCTGGCTTATGCGCTGATGCTGCGTGAAGCGCGAACGCAGATGCTGTTGCCGCAATGGGATGAAATGGTGGATGCCCTGGTTCAGTTGGCGCATCAGTACGCCGACCAGCCGATGCTGGCCCGCACCCATGGTCAACCAGCGTCACCGACTACGCTGGGCAAGGAAATGGCCAATGTTGCGGATCGGCTCAAGCGGCAACGGACGCAACTGATGAACGTGGCGCTGCTGGGGAAAATGAATGGCGCGGTGGGGAATTACAACGCCCATCTGGCGGCTTACCCGGATGTGGATTGGGAAGCATTCGCCCGCCGCTTTATCACTGAGGATTTGGGATTGGCCTGGAACGCCTACACGATTCAGATTGAACCGCATGACTATATGGCGGAGTTTTTCCACACGGTCATGCGGTTTAATACGGTGCTGCTGGATTTCTGCCGTGATGTGTGGAGCTATATCGCCATTGGCTATTTCCGGCAACGGACGGTCGCTGGCGAAGTCGGTTCTTCAACCATGCCGCATAAAGTTAACCCCATTGATTTCGAGAATGCCGAGGGGAATCTAGGTATCGCTAATGCGCTACTGGATCATCTGGCGGCCAAGTTGCCGGTGTCGCGCTGGCAGCGGGATTTGACCGATTCAACCGTGCTGCGCACCTTGGGCGTCGGGTTGGCGCATTCCTTGGTCGCCTATCAGTCGGCGCTGAAGGGCATTGGCAAACTGGAGGTCAATGCGGCGGCGCTGGATGCGGATTTGGACGCTAACTGGGAAGTGCTGGCCGAGCCGATTCAAACGGTGATGCGTCGCTATGGCATTGAGCAGCCTTATGAAAAACTCAAGGCGCTAACTCGCGGGCAGCGGGTCGATCAAGCGACGTTGCGGGACTTTATCGCCGGTCTGGCGATTCCCGAAGAGGCGAAACAGCGCCTGCTGGAACTGACCCCGGCCAGTTATACCGGCAACGCTGCGGATCAGGCGCGTCGGTCATAATGCGGTGGCCTCAGCCGGTCAGGACTTGACCGGATGCTTGGCCAGTTTGCGTTGCAAGGTGCGGCGGTGCATATTCAGTTGCCGGGCAGTGGCCGAAATATTGCCGCTGTTATCGCATAACACCCGCTGAATATGCTCCCACTCCAGACGGTTAACGCTCAATGGCCGAGCGTTAACCGGCATCAAGGCGTCACGTCCCGATCCCGTGAGCGCGGCAACGATCTGATCAGCATCCGCCGGTTTGGGCAGATAATTCACCGCGCCGAGCTTGATGGCCTCCACTGCCGTGGCAATGCTGGCATAGCCGGTGAGCACCATGATATGAGTAGCCGGTTCCAGCGCGAGCAGCTTCGGGATCAGCAACAGCCCGGAATCGCCGGCCAGATTCAAATCGACAACGGCATATTCCGGCGGATCGGCGGCGGCCAGTTGCACCGCGGTTGCGCTGTCGCTGGCGGTAGCGACGGTAAACCCGCGCCGATGCAACGCTAACCCGAGTACTCGGCAGAACGTCGCATCATCGTCTACCAGCAACAGACTGGAACGGTCGTTCCGCTCGGTCGTGTCCATCATGCCAGACCGACCTGGATCGGCAAATCAATGCGGGTACACGTCTCGCCCTGCGGATCGCGCCACAAACTGACTCGTCCCCCCAACCGCTCCAGCGCCGTGTTGGCCAGCAACAAACCAATCCCAACACCGTCCTCTTTGGTGGAAAAGAACGCTTCGCCCGCGTGGTGGACGGCTTCTGGCGTCAACCCCGTGCCTTGATCACGGATTTCGATCACCACCCGCCCGGTTTCCCAGCGTCCTTCCAGATGAACCTGTTCGGGACTGGCGTCGGCGGCATTGTTCAGCAGGTTAATCAATGTTTGGCTAATCGCTTGGGGTGCGGCTACGGCAGGCGGCGGCCAAGTTCCGGTGCAACGCATTTGCAACGGGATGCCCGGACGTAGCAGTTGCCAGCGGTGGCGAATCTGTTCCAGCAGCGTATCCAGCGGTTGCAGGGTCTCCCGGTCAGCCGCCAGATTGGCCTTACGCAACAGATCGCCGAGGATCACTTTGCAAGCGTCCACTTGTTGGCGCAACGTTCCCAAATCAGCACACAGTTCCGCATCGTGGCCATGGCTGTATTCCAGCTCCCGGACCAGCACGGCGACTGTGGAGAGCGGCGTCCCCAGTTCATGGGCGGCACCCGCCGCGAACAGACCTAGCGTAAGAATCTGCTCATCACGCAACGCCTGCTCACGCAGTTGCGCCACTTGGCGATCCCGCACCCGCAAGGCGGTGGCCAGTCGGGCGACAAACCCGGCGATCAACAAGGCGCTGATGGTGAACACCAGCCACATTCCCCACAGGTGGGCTTGAAAACCGGGACTGTAGCAGATGAGCAGACCGGGCAAGGGCCGGTAGTCGAACATCAATCCCGTGTAGAGCGCTACTGTGACTGCGGTCATCACCCAGACCTGGCCCACTGGCAGCAACAGGGCGGCGATGACCAAGGGTAACAGCAGCAGTGACACAAACGGATTGCTGGAACCGCCGCTGAAAAAGAGCAGCAGCGCCAGCGCCAGGATGTCCAGATGCAGATAAACCAACAGTTCCCCCGCCGTCACTGGCTTCATCCGCCGGGTCAAGGGATGGACGGCCGCGAAGGCTAACATCCCCCAACCCAGGAACAGTGCCACGGCTAACAGCGGCAGGGGTTGCGGCGTTGTCAGGCCAAACCGTAGCCACAGCAGCATGATGCCCGGCCCTAGCACCACCAGCGCTCGCAATAACAACAATCGTCGTAAGTCGTCCATCCCGTCCCACTTCGCTCGACCAACGCCGCTTCAGACGCGGCTATCAGCACATTTTAACGGTTTAATAGCGTCTGCTTCAGCCAGCGGCTGCGACAATTTGTCGCATTCCGGCCCTGCGCCTTGCGTTTTATCATGGAAAAAATCTCATTAACCTCATCCAGGATCATCGCACATGGCTCACCCCGCCACCCGGCCCTTCTCGTTTTTCCTCCCCAGCCTGCTGCTTGCGGGCGTCCTGCCGACTTTGCTGGCCGGTTGCGGCAGCGATGATGACTCTGCTCCTAGCGAACGGCAGACTACGGTGTCGTTCGCAGCGCAGGTCAATAGCCAGGATTTTGTCTGTGGCAAAACTTATGACAATGTGGGCGTGGGCCAGCCTGGTACCTATCAAGTCAATGACTGGCGTTTTTATGTCCACGATGTGGCGTTGGTGAAGGCCGATGGTAGTCGCCAGACGCTCGATCTCGACCAAGACGGAACCTGGCAGTATGAGAGTGTGGCTCTGCTCGATTTGCGTAAGGATTGCGGCAGCGGAACCTTGCCGACCAACACGGTCGTCAAAGGCGCGGTGCTTAACGACAATTATACCGGCCTGTGCTTCAAGGTCGGCGTTCCCTACGAACTGAACCATCTCAATGACGCCACCGCGCCCTCGCCGTTGAATGCCTCCGGGATGTTGTGGAACTGGCGGGGCGGGCGCAAGTTCATCCGGGTCGATGGTTTCGGCGCACCCGGCGGCGACAATAGCGTGGCGTTCGTGATTCATCTGGGCAGCACGGAATGTCCTGGTTCCGAACCCAGCGCACCGCCCACCGCCGCCTGTGGCTATCCGAACATCGCCGAGTTTTGCCTGGACAATTTTAACGTCGATCAGGATCGCGTGGTCATGGATATCGGTCACGCGCTGGCCGCATCCAATGTCGCGCTCAATACTCCCGACACCAGTTCAGGCTGCATGTCCGGTAATGCCGATCCCGAGTGCATTCCGATCCTGCCCCGCCTGAACCTGGACTTTACCTACGTTGCTGGTGCTGGCGCTTCCCCGGAACAGTATCCGAAAGTCACACCGCAAGTTCTGTTTAGCGTGGGTCGGCCATGAAGCAACCGGTAGCGGCAATTCTATCGCTGAGTCTGTTGTTAGCAGTCACAGGATGCGGGGGCGGCGGAGACGAGGGGATAGAAACGCCGCCGGAGCCATCCGGTTCGGGTTATTCGTGGTCGTTACCCGCCGGTTTTCCCACCCCCAGGGAATCTACCGACAATCCGATGTCCGCCGCTAAGGTGGAACTGGGCCGTCATTTGTTCTACGACCTGCGGATGTCGGTGAATCAGACCACGGCCTGCGCTTCCTGCCACCTACCGGAGCGCGCTTTCACCGATGGCCGGGTGACAGCGCTCGGCGCGACCGGCGAAGCACATCCTCGCAATTCGATGAGCCTAACTAACGTGGTCTATAACTCGACCTTCAACTGGGCCAATCCCTTGCTCAAAACGCTCCATGCCCAGGCGCTGATCCCGATGTTTGGCGAATTTCCGCTGGAACTGGGTTGGAGCGATCACGAGGCGGAAATTCTCGACCGGTTCCGCCATGACGCCCAGTATCAGCCGTTGTTCGCCGCTGCGTATCCCGGAGAGTCTGATCCGTTTAATGCAGATCGGGTGGCCAAGGCGGTCGCCGCCTTCCAGGCTACGTTGATCTCAGGCAACTCGCCCTACGACCAAGCGACATTTCAGGGCCAGCACGACGCACTGAGTCCAGCGGCGCGGCGCGGTCAGGAATTGTTCTTCTCCGAGCGGATGGAGTGTTTCCATTGTCACGGCGGTTTCAACTTTAGCCAGTCGGTAAGCCACGCGGGAACGTCCATCACCCAAGCAGACTTTTTCAATAACGGCCTCTACAACATCGGCGGCGTCGGCGATTACCCTCTGGATAATCGAGGATTATGGGAATTTACCCAGAAGCCCGCCGATATGGGCCGATTCCGTCCCCCGACCCTGCGCAATGTCGAACTCACCGCGCCCTACATGCACGATGGTTCCATCGCTACCCTGGAAGAGGTGATCGATCACTATGCCCGAGGCGGGCGACTGATCAGCAATGGACCTTATGCAGGCGATGGGGCCAGGAATCCGTACAAAAGCGAACTGATCGTGAGTTTTTCGCTGACCGTCGGAGAAAAGCAGGACCTCATCGCCTTTCTGCACAGCCTGACTGATTGGAACTTTATCTGCGATTCACGCTTTACCGATCCGTTCGGCAATTTCCCTCGACCCGCTCGCTGTAACTGAATTTTTCTGGAGAAATTGAGATGAATCATCGTTTTCTCTGGCGCTGCCTGCTGACCGGTAGCATTCTGGCCCTCGGTTTGGGTCTGTCGACCGCTTATGCCCATCATGGGGGTGGTGGCAGTAGTGGAGGTAGTAGCGGCGGCAGTAGTGGGGGTGGCGGGGGCAGCAAATCCAGCACGGTCCGACAGGCACCCGAAGCAGGTTACGGCAAAGGTGGACGCGGCTCACAGGGGTTGAAGCCATGAAGATCCTGCCCGCATGGATATTGCTCTTGTTGGTTCCAACTCTGGGAATTTGTTGTGGTTGCGCCAGTTCGGGTACGACGGACGACGCCCACCTAAAGGAGAGTTATGGTGCAATCGCTTACGCACCGGGTACCCAGGACTGGCGGATACGCTGGCAGGCGGTTGATGCGCGGCGGGCGCGGGAACGCGCATTGGCTGACTGCGCTGCCGCTGATTGCCAAGTGGTGCTGGAATTTAGTCCCGGCCAATGCGGCACTTTGGCACTGGGTTCAGGCGGTTTCGGCGCGGGTCAGGGTGATACGCCGATTGCCGCTGAAACCGCCGCGCTGAATGAATGCCAGCGGACCAGTTCCGGCTGTCGGGTCGCGGCGGCGGAATGCAATCACTAAATGTGATCTTTTTTAGCCACTACTTTAAAAATAAAAGGCTTCAAACATGAATTTACCGGAGCAAAGCGAAAACACGGAGATTGGCAAGGTGGCGCGTGGGGCGTCTGCCCAACAGGCCGCTGCTTTGATGAATTATGGCAATTTGATCGCGATCCTGTTGCCTTTTCCGTTGTTAATCTTCTGGTTCGGGGCCTCAATGCTGGTGTATGCCATGAACCGGCATCATCCCGATCCCAAGGTAGGCCACTATACCCAACAGGCCGCTTACCGATTCTACGGAATCACCGGCTTTTTCGTGGTGGCTGCCACCTTCATCCCCGGCGGCGGCTGGATTTGGCATCTGATCGCCTGGATCGTGGCGGCGCTGATCCTGATCCCGCGGTCGATTCTCGACTTGCGGCGGATTCAGAAAGAAAAATGGTGCGATATTCCGCTGGATGATGAGGGCCAGCCGCTGCCTGCGGCATCAGCGGTTTAAACCGTCACAGCCTGATCCCTGGTTGCAACGACTGGGGATTTAACGTGGATTTAACCGGGCACCAGCCCCCAGTGTTCCAATAGCCTGAGCCGGTTCAATTCCAGCCATTGCAGGGCGATAATCGGCGCGGCGGAGTTGATCCGGCCCGCATACAGAAATTCCAGCGCTTCGCTGCGAGAGACAACGTGCAGACGGATGTCTTCGTGTTCTTCGGGCAAACCCCGGATGCCGCCGATCCCGGTCGCATCGACCCGTCCGCAGAACAGGGTGATGCTCTCAGAGGCACCGCCCGGACTGACCAGGTAATGGCAGATGGGCAGCAAATCCAGCAACTCGCCACCAGCTTCCTCAACGGTTTCACGCTGCGCCACTTCCTCGGCAGTCTCGTCTGGATCGTCCATAATTCCAGCGACGATTTCCAACAACCAGGGACCGCCCGGAAAATCCAAGGCCCCCACCCGGAACTGTTCCAGTAAAACCACTTGATCATGGTCGGGGTCATACAGCAAAACGGCCACCGCATGACCACGCTCCAGGCATTCGCGGGTAATATCGGGACTCCAGCCGCCCTGGAACAGCTCATGGCGCAGCCGGTATTTTTCCATGCGGAAGAAACCATCATAACCGACGGTTTTGTTCAGGACTTCAAATCGATAATTCATGCAAAAATCGCCTTGTTGATGGATGGGACCCGATGAACGCTTATTGTAAGCCAGAGTGGGCAAAATCAATTTTCAATTTTTGAACAGGATGGGAGGCATTGATGAAACTGACGATTTCCGGACGCGCCTTGTTGATAGGCACGGTATTCGGTTTGCTGCTGCAAGCCTGTGGTGGTGGGGGCGGCAGCGATAGTCCGTCTCCACCCCCCCCGCCGCCACCCGAGCAAAAATACACGCTGAGTGGCGTCGTTCGCCCGGCGGCGGGCGCGGCAATTGACAGCGATGTGAACGATCCTGCTGCGCCTTATCAGGCTAACGATGCTGTTGCGGACGCCCAGCCCATCCCCAACCCGGTCACACTGGGCGGTTATGCGAACCAGCCTGGGAGCGGGCCGCCCGGACGTTCGCGCATTGTCGGCGACAGCATGGACTTCTACCGGGTCAATCTGCTGGCGGATCAGGCGCTTAATCTGTTCATCGCCAATGATGGCGTTCGCAATGATCTGGATCTGGGCCTGTACGATCTTGCCGGGAAGTTGCTCGACGCTTCGGTCAGTCAGAGTCGCGTGGAGTCGCTGACCGTCGAGACGAGTGGCGATTACCTGGTGGTTGTACAGGCAACGCGCGGCGCTTCCAATTATGTGCTGACTATCGGCCAATCGTTGGCGGCGACCAGCGAAGGGATGCGGCTCAGCGATCACTTTGTGCTCGGGGAAGCCGTCGTGCAGTTTCAGGACAACGCTGCCATAACCACAACCGGGACGCTGGCGCGCGCCCACACGCTCAAGCTCACGGCGCAAAGTCGGCAAGAAGCGCAAGAGCGCAGTCGTCTGGTCAGCGTCAACGACTATCGGGAACTTCTGCAATCCACCGCTGCCGCTGCATGTATTCCGCCGGTGCTGCCCGAGAGTTCCATCCCCCCCAGTGAGGAACTGCAAGTCCGGCTGGAAACGCTCTGTATGGTCAAAGATCTGAATCGGGATAACGCCATCCGGAGCGCTTCACCGAATTATCTCCGTGCCACTCAGTTAGTTCCCAATGATCCCCTTTATTCGTTCCAGTGGCACTATCCGCAGATGAGCTTGCCGCAGGCTTGGGATTTAACCACCGGCACTGACGCCATCGTCGCGGTCATTGATACCGGGATCGTCCTGAGTCATCCTGATTTGCAGGGACAGTTGGTCGCCGGCTATGACTTAATTAAAGATCCAGGCAATGCTTTGGATGGCGATGGCATCGACCCTGATCCCACGGATGTGGGCGACAGGAGCAACCCGGATGGCAGCGGTTCCTTCCATGGAACGCATGTGGCGGGCACCGTGGCGGCAGCGACGAATAACAGCGTCGGCGTCGCGGGCGTTGCGTTTGGCGCCAAAGTGATGCCCTTGCGGGCGGTGGGCCGGTTTGGCGGTTCGCTGTACGATATTGAACAAGCTGTGCGTTATGCCGCGGGTCTGTCCAATGATTCCGGTACGCTTCCGCCGCGTCGGGCCGATGTCATCAACCTGAGTTTGGGATCGACGGGTAGCGCGGCGTCTGAACAGGCGACATTGGACCAGGCGCGGGCGGCCGGTGTGATCGTGGTCGCCGCCGCTGGTAACAGTCAAACCAGTACGCGCTTTTATCCGGCGGCTTATTCCGGGGTGATCGCGGTGAGCGCAGTGACGCTGAGCAAGACGCTGGCTTCCTACTCAAACTTCGGTTCGTGGATCGATGTCGCTGCGCCCGGTGGTAACACCGCGACTGATCTCAATGGCGATGGCAAGCCGGATGGGGTGTTGAGTACGGTGGCCACGGATGCAGGCGGTACGCTGGCGAACGATTATGTCATCTGGCAGGGGACGTCGATGGCCGCCCCGCATGTCGCTGGCGTGGCGGCTTTAATGAAAGCGCGCGCGCCGAATCTAACGCCGCAACAGTTTGATAACCTGTTAATTAGTGGGGCGATGACCGAAGATATCGGCGTAACGGGTCGGGATGATCAGTTTGGCTATGGTTTGCTGAACGCCTATCAAGCGGTCGCGGCGGCGAGTGAACAGCCGGTGGATCCGACGCCCATTCTGGCGGTCAGCCCGTCAGCGCTGAACTTCGGCACGGTATTGAACAGCCAGACCTTGACCGTGCTAAATGGCGGTACGGGCAACCTGACCGTGAATTCGCCCACCGAAGATTCCGGGGGCTGGTTGAGCGTTGAGCCGACGCAAATCGACGCTAACGGCCTCGGGATCTACACGGTATCGGTGAACCGGGCGGAACTGGCGGATGGCGTGTACAGCGCGACGCTGACCCTGGCTTCCAGCGCGAATACGGTGCAGATCAAGGCGATTATGCAGGTGGCGAATGATCTGAGCGCCGGGGCGATTGGTTATCAATATGTGTTGCTGACCCATCCCGATACCGGCGAGACCGTAGCCGACGCGACCGTGACCCAGCAAACGGATGGCGGCTATACCTATACATTCAGCGATATTCCCGTGGGAACCTATGAAATTTTTGCCGGTTCCGATTCCAACAACAATTTTCTGATTTGCGAGGCTGGAGAATCCTGCGGCGCGTACCTGACCACCGATGAGCCGGTGCAGATCAAGGTTGACCATGATCAGAGCGGTCTTGATTTTGTCAGCGGTTATACGGTGAATCTGGCGGATTTTCAGAGCGTATCTGAAGATGAAGACGGGACGACGGGTAAGGGGTTGTCTCGCAGCCAGACCCGGCAGGTGGGGACGGTCCGGTGAACCGGTTATCTCTGGCGATGCTGGCGGCGCTGGCGCTCCAGGGATGCGCCGGAGCTAACCACGCCCCGGATGAAGCCTTGCCGGTGGAAAAAGTGTACGCCAGCAGTCAGTGCAGCGGTCTGGAACAGCCGGAAACGGTCTGGATCGCTGACGCTGCGGCCTGGCGGCGACGGTATGCGCAAATGATGAACTTGCAGATAACGCCGCCGCCGTTACCAGTCGTGGACTTTTCCCATGATGGGGTTTTGCTGATCGCCATGGGTCAGCAGACCACTGGCGGCTATGGACTGAATCTGGCGGGCACGTCGGCAACCGTGCGGGAAGGCGTGCTAACCGTGCGGGTGGAATGGCGAGAGCCGTTGCCCGGCTATGCGCAGACGCAGGTGATGACGAGTCCTTGTCTGTTGGTGAAATTGCCGGACCGGGCGTTTAGTCGGATATGGATCGTCGATCAGGAGGGTCGGGTGCGGCTGGAGGGCGTCCGGTGAGTTGGAATCGGGCCAACAGATTCTGTTAGATTGCGCAAAGGCCATGCTCACCCGGCAATACTATTTCGCATCGTAGGGACGCACTTCAGTGGCCGTCAAGGTGTAGCCGGCCTTGGCCAAACCCGTGTTGACCGGTTCGACCGCCAAGCGTCCAGTCACCCATACGGCATCGAAAACCCGATGAATCAGCACACCAGCAGGCGCTTCCACCAATACCGTCTGGTTAGGGGGCGGCGGCGGGACGTGGATGCAGGCCCCATAGTAAGGCACCAGCAGAAACTGGCGGGTGGACTGCCCGTCCGTTTCCAGAGGGATGGCAAAACCGGGTAGACGAACCCGCGTTCCGTCCAGTGCGATTACAACGGGAGCCTCGTCCCAAAGCTTCCGCAATTGAGCCATGAGTTCCTGAGCCTTCGGATCGCCGTCAGCGAGACTGGCCAAATCGACGCCCTCGAACAGCGCCCCCGGCTGAAAATCGGCCGGCATCAGTTCGTCCCAATCGAGCAGGCGCGCCTCCTCGACGCTGGGCGTCGAAGTCGGCGGTTGCGGTGAAGAGTCACAACCGGTAGTGAGTAGCGACACGAGCAAAACGATCAGGCGAGTAAAGCCGTTCATGGATTAGATCCGCAGGGTCATCCCATCAGCGAGGGAATAGCTATAAGCGCGCCAGGCGGGCAAGAGTCCTGCCAACAACCCGCAGCCCAGCACGGCCATCAAGAGCCTCCATTCATAGTTCGAAGGCGGCCAACCCGCAATGGTCAGTCCCAGACGGCCTTCGAGAATCGGCCCAGCCCAGAGCAATCCTCCTTGCAGCAGTAATACCCCAAGCGCTGCGCCACACAGGGTCAGCGCCAGTGATTCACCCAACATCAGCGTGAAGATTTGGCCCGGTCGCGCCCCCACAGCGCGCAGAATCGCCATTTCCCGCCGTCGCTCGTTGAGTCCGGTCAGCAAGGCGGTGAGCATGACTGTCAAGCCGACCAGCACCACCAATCCCGAGACCACGAGTAGCGCATTTTCCGCCACGCCCAGCATATCCCAAAGCTGTTGCAAGGTCAGTCCCGGCAAAATGGCCAGCAGTGGCTCGGCGGCAAATTCATTGATCTCGCGCTGCATGTGGAAAATAGCCGTTTTGGATTTCAGGCCGACCAGAACCGCCGTAATGGTTTTGGGTGTCAGGTCAAGCTGGCGCACCTGCTCGGCGGACAACTGCTGTCCTGGAATCGGCGTACCGCCTTGCCAATCGACATGAATCGCTTCAATACCCGCGAGGCTCACATGTACGGTTTGATCGACGGGGGTTCCGGTGCGTGCCAGGATGCCAACTACGCGAAACGGTTTGTCGTCGTGCAGGGCAAAACTGACTTCGCCCGCGCCATGGGCGATCACCATGGACTGCCCCAATCGGTAACCCAGTCGCTCGGCCACTTCCGCGCCGAGGACTGCATCGAACACCTCCACGAATTCACGACCTTCGACCCACTGCAAGCGTTGGCTGCGGCCATAGCGATAATATTGAAAATAGTCCCTGGTCGTCCCCAGCACCCGAAAGCCCCGATGCGAATCGCCCAGCGATAACGGTACGGTCCAGGCGATTTGTGGATGGGCGGCGATGGCCTGAAAACTGGCCCAGCGCACATTATTCGTGGGATCGCCGATCCGAAACACGCTGTACAGTAACAGATTGATGGGACTGCTCCGGGCGCCGATGATCAGATCGGTTCCTGACAGGGTATTGGCGAAACTGCTACGCGCCTGGGTGCGCAACCGTTCCACGCCCAACAGCAGCGTCACGCTCAGTGCAATGGACATCACCACCAAAGCGCTGGTGAGACGTCGGTTCCACAGACTCTTGGCGGCCAGCGGGAACAGGGTCACGTTTCACGCCCCAGGCCGTAGGGCAAGGCAGGCCACTCCACTACCCGATCAAAATGTCTCTCCAGCGCCCGGTCGTGGCTGACAAACAGCAGCGCCGCGCCGACACTGGCGCATTCCTGGAGTAGCAACTCGATGAAGTCCCGCCGTCGGTCAGTATCCAGGGCGGAAGTGGGTTCATCGGCGAGAATCAGCGCCGGTCGCCCGATCAAAGCGCGGGCGGCGGCGACTCGCTGTTGTTGTCCGACGGAGAGTTCGGCAGCGGCGCGGTGTTCCAGGCCGGGTTCATTCAGGCCCAGATGCGCCAGCAACCGGCGTGCTTCGGCGGGTACCGACCCGGCCATGGCTATCGCACGGGATCGACGGTCAACCGAAAACCGGCAGGGCAGGGTCACGTTCTCCAGCACAGTGAGATAGGGCAGCAGGTTGAACATCTGAAAGATCACACCCAGATGATCGGCGCGGAAGTGGTCGCGGGCCGGGCCGGATAAGGTCGTTAACTCTGTTCCGAGTACGGCCACCTGTCCCTCAAGCGGCCCACTGATGCCGGCGATCAATGACAACAACGTGCTTTTGCCGGAACCGCTCGGCCCGGCCAGAAACAGCCGTTCGCCGGCAGCCAGGGTGAAGGAAGGAATGTCCAGCACCCAAGGTTGATCCGTCTGCCAACGAAAGCGTAATTGAGTGATCTCGACTGCCGGGGATACCGGCGATCCGGTTAAAGGTGCATCAGTCAAGTTGAATCGTGTCCTGTCCCGGTACGAGCTGCTGACTCTTTGGCCCAATGGGCGTTACGCTTTGTACCTCCAGCTTTTCCAGGCGCGGGAAGTGTTGGAACAAGGTCACTTTGAGTGATTTCAGCGATTCAGGATGACGACAGTCGAAGCGGTAAGCAACTTCGAAATCGGCGTGCGCTTCCTCCTCGGAATGCTCATGGTGATCGTGGTCCTGCCGGGTTTCCAGCAATGCACTTTCGACCTTGCCGGGCGCGATGGCGCATTGGGCAGCGGCGGGCAGTTCCAACGCCTTGCGCGAATCCTTCAGCAGCGCTACCGCTGTTTTGACCGCCTCCTGATGCTTCGCGGTTCTCGGGGCGTGTTCGAAGCCCACGACATCCATGGCCGGCAAAAGCAGTTCAACATTCAGGTTGCTGCCTTCCAAAACCAGTTGCAGCGTCCCCGCACCATGGACGTGAGGTTGGGCGGCCAGGACCATGGGACTGCTACCGAATAAACTGAGTGCAATGACGCTTGATGCCCATCTCTTCATAATGCTATCACCTTTGATAACCGACAAAAAAATATTCACACACGTTGTTATTATTATCGCCAACCTTGTGTTTTTGGTTGCCGAAGGAATACTTATAATCAACCGGTACAACTTCGACATGGCGCTTGTACTTTGCCATAATAACAACCATTTCATCCAGGGTTGGCTGACTGTTGGAAGAATAGGAGACTACAAGAACACTTTCTCGGAATCGCCTAAAAAGTGCATCGAAAGCTTCCACAGCGCCCTTACGTGAAGAAAACGGGGTAGGATATGATTTGAATTTTTTGGTAACTGTGTGTTCCTGTATTTCTACGCCCTCCCAATCACGCGCCAAACCTTCAACGAAGTGATAGCGACGCACATACTCGTTATCAGATAAAGGTGAGTAATAGGGTGGATCGATGTAGACTAAACCAGATTCACGAGACTGCAAAGTCATCGCATCACCGTTGCGCGCCTTGTTTTTCTGACCGTTATCGAACACTGCAGCATTCACCCTATCAACCGCTTCAAGAAACTGGGCGTGGAACGTCATCAGCAGATCCTTTCGTCCATCGTCATACCGATGCCCCACATAAGTAAAGATACCGCGAGGACGTTTTTTTAGACAGGCCCGAATTAATGCAGACATCGCGATAGCCCGTTTGTATGAATTCTTTATGGCTTTGATATTAGCACGCAATATATCAATCAAGCGGTTATCATCATCGCTGAAATACAGGCCGTGAAATTTAGTTTCGACAAAATGATCAACTGGATTTTTCGGCTCAAGCAATGCTAATGCCTCGTCCTTCGAAAGAGTCATGCTGTTGTTCTCAATCATGGCTTTAGCAAACGTGGTGGACATCACCATATAATCGTTGCTGACTACCGCCTTACCGTGAGATTTCAACATATAACCAACGACACCTGAGCCAGAAAATAGATCGATTGCTGTATCAAACGAAAATTGTGAAGCGACCGCCCAAAGTTCTGTTAATAGCTTGTTTTTTGAACCCATGTAACGGGTCGATGGATATTGCAAAGCTTGCGGTAGTAGTGGCGCTGGAACTAAGCGAAGATTAAAGCGTGGTTTAGGTGGAATAGTGACAATGATATCCTCACCCGCTCTGCCTTTCCCATTGCATGAGATATGCCGCTTTGTTTTCACTACTTCAACAGTAAAATTCCGGTACTGCTCATGTACGAGTGGGTGATTCGAGTTAGTCAAAATAACATGGCAACCCAATTCATGCAGGCGCTGTACCTCGGCAGCGAGTTCGACATGATCCTCTTCGTAAAACTGCTCTTTAGTATATCGCTTGAAGTCGGAATACGCAGAAACGGGCAGGTAAGGGGGATCAACAAAGATAAAATCGCCAGATTGGGCGTTTTCTCTTAAAACGTTCTTATAGTCACCACAAATAATTGTGGTTTTACTAAGCAATTCAGAAGCTAATTTTAGAGTTTCTACATCGACAATTTTAGGATTTTTATACCGACCAAATGGCACATTAAATTGCCCTGATTTATTGACACGATACAGACCATTGAAACAAGTTTTATTTAAAAAAATCGTGCGCGCTGCCGCTTCAACCTCTGGTAACTTCGCCCAGTCTAAAGAACGAACAACATAGAAAAATTCTTCAGTATTTTCATAGTGGAAAAGCTGTGCTATAACACCATCAACATCCTCAGCAACAGCGCGATAGAGATTAACCAGTTCTGGATTACTATCTGCAATAATTCCGCCTTCTGGGCATACTGCAAAGAAAACAGCGCCGCCCCCGAAAAAAGGCTCGATATAGCGACCATATTTCTTAGGGATTTTTGGGATAATATCGGCTAAAAGCTGAGTCTTTCCACCGGCCCACTTTAATAGTGGCTTAGTGACTCTCTCTACAGTTCTGCATACTGGTTGCGATACATTGCTCATCGATTATCTTCCTACGGCTCAAAGTATTTTTCAGTTTACTACAAACCGGCGTAGGCAGTCTTCCTGGGAACACCGGCGTTCTGGCCTACTGGCAACGCAGAAAAGCTGTGTTCCCAAAATAGCTATCAATCAGAAGCCCATAAAAATAAAGAGTTGAAGAATCAATTAATCTTTTGCCATTGCCGCTACGAGCGCTGGCACATTGTAGCGGAACATACCGATGTAGCTGTCCCCCGGCTGTCCAGCGGGAGCCAGGGCATCCGAATACAGCGCGCCACCCACGACCGCGCCAGCCTCGTCAGCCATCTGTTTGACCAATCGCGGATCGCTCATATTTTCGACAAAGATCGCCCGTGTTCCTTCCTTTTTAATTTGCCGGATCAAGGTCGCAATCTCTTTAGCAGAAGGCTCATTTTCCGTGTTCCAGCCCACCGGAGCCAGAAACTCTACCCCGTAAGCCGCGCCAAAATAGCCAAAGGCGTCGTGCGAGGTCATGACGCGCCGCTGGGCCGGAGGAACCGTCGCTAATTGCTCACGCACCCACTGATCGGTTTCCTTCAATTGCGCCAGATAGGCGTTGCCGCGCTGTTGGTAAGCCTCGGCATGGGCCGGATCGACTTTGATAAACGCAGTGATGATGTTGTTGACATAGATCTGACCGTTACCCAAGTCCTGCCAGGCATGGGGATCCGTATCGGCATGATGACCCGCCGGTTTTTCACTGTGTTCCTGTTTTGGCTGGTGAGCGTCATGATCATCCGGCTCCTCGGCCATCTGGCGGGGCTTGACGCCCTGGCTGGCAACCACAATTTCGCCTGAATAGGCCGATGACTTGAGCAGGCGATCCATCCACCCCTCAAAGTGCAGGCCATTGACCACCACCAATTGAGCCTGACCGACCGCCTTGGCGTCGGCTGGAGTCGGTTCATAAACATGAGCGTCGCCATCCGCGCCGACCAGCGTGGTCACGGTGACATCCGCGCCGCCGACATTTTTCACCAGATCGGCCAGAATGCTGAAAGTAGCCACCACCCGCAACGGTTCCGCCCAAGCGGTGGGCATGACCAGCATGAGCGCCAAAATGAGGTATTGGGGAAAAAAGCGCATGAACGCCTCCTGTGAAAAGTCAGGCTTGTAGATGTTGACGAGGGAGAAATCGAACGAGCAATCCGTCCTGAGTACCCAGGATGATGGAAAGTAAATAGGCCATTCCAGCAGTCAGGATGATGGCCGGGCCGGACGGCAGGTTAGCGTGGTAGGACAACAGCAGCCCGATGTAACCGGACAGGACAGCGATCCCGGCAGCCACCGCCGCCATGCTCCACACTTCCTGCGCCCAAAAGCGGGCGGCAGCCGCCGGCAGCATCATCAACCCCACCGCCATCAGCGTACCGAGGGCTTGAAAACCGGCTACCAGGTTGAGTACGACCAGGATGAGGAACGCCAAGTGATAAACCGTTCCCCACGCCTGCACCGATTGCAGAAATCCGGGATCGAAACATTCCACGATCAAGGGTCGATAAATCACCGCCAGAGTCAGCAAGGTCAGACTGGCGATGCTCGCGACCAAGATCAGCGAGGCATCGTCCACCGCCAGAATGGTTCCAAACAAGACGTGTAACAGATCGACGCTGCTGCCCCGGGTAGAGACGATTAACACACCGAGCGCCAGCGACATCAGGTAGAAAGCGGCGAAGCTGGCATCTTCCCGTTGCCCGGTGAAGCGCGTTACCAGACCCGCTAACAAGGCCACAGTCAAACCCGCCACGAAGCCGCCGATGCTCATTGCCGCCAGGGAAAATCCGGCGATCAAAAAGCCAAGGGCCGCGCCTGGCAGCACTGCATGAGACAAGGCATCGCCCATCAAACTCATGCGCCGCAGCATCAACAACACCCCAACCGGACCACACCCCAGGCCCAGCGCCAGACACGCGACCAGTGCCCGGCGCATGAAGCTGAATTCCAGAAAGGGCGCGATCAACCCTTCGAACAACCCGCTCACCGATTCACCTCGCAGAGCAGCGCTTGCTCATCCCAGGCTTCGGCCATCTGGCGGGCGCGTTGCAGATTCTCCGGCGTCAACACTTGAGCAGTTTGGCCCCAGGCAATCGTGGAGCGGGCCATCAGCAGGGTTTCGGGGAAATGGGTGCGGACTTGCTCCAAATCATGCAGCACCGCGATGACCGTGCGTTGCTGGTCGTGCCAGGCGCGCACCACGTTCAGCAAATCGGCCGTAGTCCGGGCGTCAATCGCGGTAAACGGCTCATCGAGCAGGATGAGTCGGGCATCTTGCAGCAGCATCCGGGCAAACAGGACGCGCTGAAACTGACCGGCAGACAGACTACGAATCGGCCGCCGTTGAAAATCCACCAACTCCACTGCTGCCAGTGCTGCGACCGCCTGATCTCTTAATTCAGCATTCACAGCGCACAAGACGCCGATGCGTTCCCAATGCCCGAGCATCACCACATCCAGCACGGTAATGGGAAAACTGCGATCAATCTGGGCTTGCTGGGGCAGATAGGCGATCTCCGAGGGTGACAGAGCCGCATGATCGATTCGCCCGGTGGTCACGGGCAACAGACCCATGATGGCTTTGATCAAGGTGCTTTTGCCGGCCCCATTGGGACCCACAATAGCGGTCAGTGAACCGCGATTGAAGATGCCTGACAGGTGATGCACCGCTGGATGGCGGTTGTAGCAGACCGTTAAATCATCGAGTTGAAGGGCGGGACGCATAGTCAATGCAGCGCCCAAAGCACCGCCAACCAGAGGCCCACGATTAACATAGCCGCAATAAGCAGCCGTTGACCGGTTCCTGCCGCCAGCAGGCTGAAAAAGTAGGGGTATTTTTGCAAGGAATCCATCTCTCGTCTTAACACTTCAACTCAAAGGCCACGACCGCGCCATCATTACCGCCGACCGCCAGTAAGCGATTATAGGGATACCAGGCAAGCTGCTCGAAACCGCCACGCAATACACCCGCCCAAAGTTGTTGCGGTTGGCGGATATGCCACTGCCAGATCGCCACGACGCCCGAGCGATCACCGACTGCCAACAGTAGTCCTTGCGGCTGGAAGGCGAGATCGCGCACGGTATCCAGCATCCCGCCGAGATCATGGGGCCGATGCCCGATAGGCGGGCCTTTACCGAAATCCCAGAGCGTCACCATCTCGCCATCCGCAGTAGCCAACCAGCGTGAAGTGTGATCCCAGGCCAGGGCGTTGACCTTGCCGGTATACCCACCCATGTGGAAATCTCCGGCGTCCGGCCATGTCCAGCCGTGCAGACTATTATCGTGACCCCCACAGGCCAGATACCAGCCATTCGGTGCCCAGCGCACGTTCAACAGCGGAGAAGAATGAGGTAGCACCTGCTCGCCAGGCGTTGCCGGGTTGTGCCAGTCCCACAGGTGAACTTGACCGTAAGCTGTTGACGCCAGAAGCGGTTGTTGGGGATGCCAAGCCAACTCGGTGATCGTGCTGTTGTGCGGCTTGATGCTGTGGAGCAGTTGACCCTCAAGACTCCAGGCCCGCAGTTCCTTGCCCGCTGCGGTCACTAGCAGATCCGCGTAGGGCGAGAAACTTACACCGCCGACCCAAGCGTTACCCGCTGTTAATTGCAAGCGTTCTTCGCCGCTGACCACATCCCAAACCCGTGCGCAACCGTCCTGTCCACTACTGGCCAGCCAGCGACTATCCGGCGACCAAGCCAATTTCAAGCTGCCTCCGGCATGTCCCGGCCAATGTTGATCGACTTTGCCGGTTACGCTATCAACGAGGGTCAGGGGGCCGCTCACGGTAGCGACTGCAAGCTGACGACCATCGGGCGACCAGACCAAATCCTGCACACTGTCGGCGGTTTCAACCCGCCAACGGATACCCACCACAGCTTCCGGCTTAGGACTCATATCGGATCTCATTAATCCAGGCAGGCCCGAAAGCCGGAGGTCAGGTCAACACGATCCAGATTCCGACCGATGAAAATCATCTGGCTTTGTCGCAATTCGTCGGCACGCCAAGGTCGATCCGCCTGCCCGTCGAACAGCATGTGAACGCCCTGAAAAACAAAACGGTTCAGGTTGTCCGCCAAGTGCAGTACCCCTTTCATCCGGTAGATGTCCGCCCCCTGCTCGCGCAGCAGTTCGCTCAACCAGAGATTCAGTTTATGGATATTCACTGGACGTTCTTCGACAATGCCTACCGAGGACACCGTATCATCGTGCGTGTGACCAGGGTTGTAGACCCGAGAGAACAGCGGTGGCACCGGCTGCCCCTGTGGGTCGAGCAAGCGTAAGGTGAATTCGTCAGGATGATGCTCGGTGAACAGCGCGGTGTGTGCGGTTCCCTGCAACGGGAACGGGAAGCGTTTGGCGTCGGGCTGGGTCAGGTGCAAACGGTAACAGCCGACATTCGGTTTCAGCAGGTCGCCCGGTTGGGCGTCAATCACCGGGGTTGAGAACACCTGGATGGCGGTTTCCTTGCTGACCGCCAGCGCATCGTGTTCCGACACTGACAACAGCACCAAACGCATGGTGGGGTCTGGCCCCTTCTCCAACACCAGCGTCGATTCACCCGCGGGCAAGGTATACCAGCCACCCCACTCAAACGGGTATTCCGGCTCCAGAAAAGCCGGATTGATGTCCAGCGCCCGTTGCAGATCGAAACCGCCCAAATCGAGAACGTCCCGGAGATCCGCTTCGGCCATCGCTGTTTGTTGGACTCTGGCCAGACCATTCATCGCCCGCAGGCGGGTTTCCAGCGCCTCTACCACTGAGGCATCCACCAGATCGATCTTGTTCAGCAACAGCGTATCGGCAAAGGCGATTTGCGCCCGGCATTCGTCATTGTCGTTGAGGTGATCGGCGATATGCTTGCAGTCCACCACGGTGACGATGCCATCGAGCCGCAATTGATCCTTTATCTCGTCGTCCATGAAGAAGGTTTGCGCCACCGGACCGGGGTTGGCGAGTCCGGTAGTTTCCACCACAATCCGGTCAAATTTATCGCGCCGCTTCATCAAGTTGCCGAGGATACGAATGAGATCGCCGCGCACGGTGCAGCACAGGCAACCGTTGTTCATCTCGAAGATTTCTTCCTCGGCATTGATGACTAAAGCATGATCAATGCCAATCTCACCGAACTCATTTTCAATGACCGCAATGCGCTGGCCGTGCTGTTCGGTCAAAATGCGGTTTAGCAGGGTGGTTTTTCCAGCGCCGAGAAAGCCGGTGAGGACGGTGACAGGAATGCGAGCATCAGCAGTATGAATAAGCATGAGCGGCGTACCGGTTTATTTGAGATTGGGTTCTCAATTCCCAGATACGATAATAGATTCTCAAGTTAAGTCAAGAGGGCTGAAGAGGCGCTATTCCACGCGGCAACGCGAGGTGATTCTGACGGTCTTGCGGCAGGCCAGTCAGAACGGCGCAGGGATTGGGTTAGCGACAGTCACCCTTGATGCAAATGGGCATAGGGCGGCAAGTTCTGCACCCGCCGATCTTCGATGGGGCCACCGACAGTGAAATGGTAAAGCGATTGCCACGCCAAGCCGTCGAGTCCCAGCAGTCGGTGCAGAGCATCATCAAAGAAGCAACCGATACCGGTAGCGCGAATCCCGGCAGACTCCGCTTCTAAATAGAGAATTTGTCCCAACAGTCCCGTTTCCCAGAACAGTTCCCGATACACCCATGGCGCACGCTGCAACGGGCCAGCGAACTCGGTCAGAAAACCCACCGCGAAGCAGGAATCGGCAGCAATATCCTGATGACAGGCAATCACTCGCGCCGCATCACGGGCGTCGGCCACGGTCAGTTGGTAAAGCGGCAGATGCTCAGGTGCCTGTTCGACCCGCGACCAGGCCCAGTTGCCGTGCAGCGCCCCGCGTAATTCCGCCAGCGCCTCCGCTGTCCGCGCCAACAGATAGAGACCGGGCGGCACTCCATCAATCCGGTGGGCGAAGAACAGCGGATGAACCCGTGGTGACCACGGCCAGGCATCCAGCGGTGGCGCATCCGCGCGCGGCAGCAGGGCGTCCAGCATCATGAACCAGCGTTCGGCAGGCAGCGCCGTCACTCCATCGAACGCCACCGCGCTGCGCCGTTGGCGGATCAATGTTGAGGCACTGGCTGGGCGGTCACCTTCAGCCAAAGGCGGTCGAGAGGGGGGTTGGAAGCGGGACGCGGGGATCGTCGGGGGTCGGTGAGCCGCACAATCAACTTCTTCGATACCCGGCCAGTCAACCTGAGAAGAGCTCAGGCCGTTGGGGCGTCCAGTGTAGGAGAGACCGTGCGCGAGGGTGTGGACCGATAAAGCCGCCGATAGGGGTTCAGGTCCGACCCACAGGGCGACCTCTGGGCTTTCGGGTTCAACGTCGGCGAAATCTTCCACTCGATCCAGGCCCAACAACGCCGCCAGTTCATCGTCGCCCCAACCGGGAATCAGTTGCGCTCGCCAGCCTAAAGCGGCAGCGGCATAGGCGACGGCGGCGATGGCATGACCGCAGTCGTGTTGGCAATAACGGTAGGCGCGCAGGCCATACTTCCAAGCTTCGCGCCAGTGAATGCCGGTGAGCGCCACCACGACCCCGCCGCGCAGTTCATTGCCCCAAGTCGTGGCACTCGGCTCGGCGCGCTGTTCGAGAACATGATCGCAACTCAGGTAGTGATGGATGCCGGGGGTCAAATCGGGCAGCGCAGGACAGATCAGATAGCCCTCGGTTGGATGCAGGTTGCCGCTTGATGGGTTGCAGCGCAGCGCCCAACGCGAATCCGCGTGTTGTTTCCAAGCCGACAGGCCCAGCGAAAGCTCGAACAGGATCGCCAGCGAGTCGCGGTCGAGGGGGTAGACAATGGGCCGCTCGCCCCGGCGCACTGCGGCGAACGGTATCGTCAGCGCATCGGCCTGCAACGGCAGTTCGACGCACGGCGCTCCAGCATAGCGGCGAAATGGATCGGGCTGGTTGGCCCAGTCCAGTCCACCCGGACCTGGTGCGTAGCGGTCCAAGTGGTGCTTGCTGGCCTGGTGGTAGGCGACGATTCGCGCAAGGGAATTTGAGACGGAAAGTTCAAGCTTCATAAATCCTGACCAAGGCAAGTCAAAGTAATGAATCGCTGAGGATTTCAGCCGTCGGCAGGGAAGGTCGCATTGGAGGCCGACCGGCTCGTGGATTATTCGGCGCGATGCGGAATAAACTCTAAAGCCATAAGATAGCCTAATGCCTGTTTGAAAAACCGATTCTCCTTGCCAAGAGATGCTCAGATCATGACCCATTTCCCTAACGACGAGTCAGCGTCCCCGCTGACCGACCGCACCTCGGCGACCGATGACCAGCGCATCGAGAACATCGTGCCGTTGCCGCCGCCGGCGCACCTGATTCAGTTCTTTCCGATCAAGAACACACCAGCGGAAGCGTTCATCGCGGAAACCCGTAACCAAGTGCGCGCTATCGTGCATGGCGTTTCCGACCGGCTCCTGGTCGTCATCGGGCCTTGCTCCATCCACGATCCGGCTTCCGCGCTGGACTATGCGTCGCGCCTGAAAGCGGAGCGCGACCGGTTAGGCGAAGATCTCGAAATCGTGATGCGCGTCTATTTCGAGAAGCCGCGTACTACCGTCGGCTGGAAGGGCCTGATCAACGATCCCTCTCTGAACGGCAGCTTCCGGATCAACGAGGGGCTGCGCATCGCTCGCGACCTGCTCGTGCGCATCAATCAGGCGGGCGTTCCCGCCGGTTGCGAATTTCTCGATGTGATTTCTCCCCAGTACATCGGCGATCTGGTCTCCTGGGGTGCCATCGGGGCGCGGACCACCGAATCGCAGGTGCATCGTGAACTCGCTTCCGGGCTGTCGTCGCCGGTCGGGTTCAAGAACGGCACTGACGGCAACGTGCGGATCGCCATCGCGGCGATTCTGGCCGCCCGCCAGCGCCATCACTTCCTGTCGGTGCACAAGTCCGGGCAAGTGGCCATTGTCGATACCCTCGGTAACACTGACTGCCACATCATCCTGCGCGGGGGGAGCCAACCTAACTACGATCAGACGAGCGTGGAGGCGGCTTGCGCTGAACTCGCCCGGTCCAATTTGCCCGAACGGTTGATGATCGATCTCTCACACGGAAACACTCCCGGAGGGTTCCAGCGGCAGTTGGTCTCGGGCGCGGCGGTCGCCGGGCAAATCGCGGCGGGTAGCGCACGAATCATGGGGGTGGCGGTGGAATCCCATCTGGTCGAGGGCCGGCAGGATCTGCGCCTCGATCAACCGCTGGTGTACGGTCAAAGCATTACTGACCCCTGCATCGGCTGGGAGGATTCCGTGCGTCTGCTCGACCAACTGGCGCAGGCCGTGCGGGCGCGGCGGACCCTGACCCAATAGCTGAAGGCGAAGGGTACGTTGTGGATGGCGAGGACACCGCGTTGTCATGGGTGTGGCCAGGTTTATCGACCCGTACCGATTCATTTGAGATGGGGGGTCTCAATTTTTAGTAGGACAATCCATTCTCAAATTGAGTCAGGGGGGAAATGAACATGAGCTATTCCACGCGGCAACGCGAGGTGATTCTGAATGTTTTGCGGCAGGCCGGGCGGCCGCTGACGCCGCAGGACATTCGCCAGCAGGCCAGTCAGGACAGTGCAGGGATTGGGTTAGCGACGGTCTACCGCGCTTTGAAAACTTTTATTGCCGAGGAGGTGATCGTACCGGTCGAGATTCCCGGCGCCTCCCCTTGCTACGAACCGGCTGACCGGGGTCACCATCACCACTTCATCTGTCAGCAGTGCCAGCGGGTGTTTGATCTGACCGGCTGTGTCCACGGTCTGGAAGCGCTGGCTCCTCAAGATTTTTGCGTCCAGCGGCATGAGATTGTGCTGTACGGTGTGTGTGCGTGTTGTACGGAAGGTCGTGGGTCAGAAGTTGAAGCGAGTACCGATCAGGATCTTCATTCCCTGCATAAATAAATAAATTAAATCATAATGTTAATTTTTTATTTGAGAATGATTCTTATTTGATATATATTATTTTAAGTGTGGGAAAGCTGAAGCTTTTCATCGCTTGAGCCGCTTCTTTAACGAGGCCAGCTTAAGCATCCAATTTCCATTAATAACTAAGGATATCATTAAGATGACTCAATCACTCGATAAAAACGCCGCTATTGGCGTGTTGAACCGGATTCTCGAACTGGAGTTAGCCGGTGTCGTGCGTTACACCCATTACGCGCTGATGGTGTACGGCTACAACCGCATCCCCATCGTCGGCTGGCTCAACGCTCAGGCCGATGAAAGTCTGCTGCACGCCCGCCTGGCCGGGGAGCTGATCACCAGTCTGGGCGGCCATCCTTCGCTGGGCATTGGCCCGCTGCTGGAAACCCACCAGCACGACATCGGCGACATCCTGCGCGAATCGCGGGCGCATGAGCAGGAAGCCCTCAAGGCGTATTACGACCTGCTGGAGTGCGCCAATGACCGGGATGTGCGGCTGGAAGAGTACGCCCGTACCCAGATCGCCGAGGAACAGACCCATCTCGATGAAGTGGACAAAATGTTGCGGGCGCCCGGCCAGACCCGGACGGCGACGGAGGGGGTTTGAATGAATGCCTATGCCGAGCAGGAACGCCAGACCTTTGAAGTAGGGCGTCTGGTCAAGGCCGGTTTGACCCAATCGTTAGGCCAAATGCCACGGGGCAGTGTTGGGCGCATTCTGGCGGTCAGCGGGATGGGCGATCACGATGTGGAACGCGGCCTGCTGGAAATGGGTTTTGTCGAAGGCGCCTGTATCGAGGTGCTGCATTACGGTTTGTTGGGCCGCGATCCACTGGCGGTGCGGATCAACCAGAGCATGACCGTGGCCTTGCGGCAGGTTGAGGCCAATGCGGTGCTGGTGGGGCCGTTGCTTGATCCCGCCGGGCCTGGAGCGCTGTCCAACCAGGAGCATGGAGCATGAGCGCCGCTACCCTGACCGCCGATAACCCCCGGAAGATTCAGATTGCGCTGGTCGGGCCGCCCAACTGCGGCAAGACCACCCTGTTCAATACCCTGACCGGGGGCCGACAAAAGACCGCCAATTACCCCGGTGTGACCGTCGAACGGAAAAGCGGGCAGTTGCGGACGCCCGTCGGTCATACCATCGAATTGCTGGACCTGCCCGGCAGTTACAGCCTGCGCGCCCGCAGTCCCGATGAAGCGATTACCCGCGATGTGGTGCTCGGGCGGCAGACCCTGGAAGGGTTGCCGGATGCGGTAGTTTGCGTGACCGATGCGACCAACCTGGGTCAACATCTGCGGCTGTTGCTGGAGTTGCGGCAACTGGGCCGCCCGCTGATTCTGGCGCTGAATATGATGGACATTGCCGAAAAGCGCGGTTGCCAAATCAGCATCGAAACCCTGTCGAAGCAATTGGGGATTCCGGTGGTGACCACTGTAGCGATGCGTAAGCACGGGGTGCAGGACCTGCTGGGTGAGATCGATACGCTGCTGGATCAGGCCCCGACTACGGTGGGAACCGCGACGACCGATGAATGGCAGGAACCTTCGCCGGACGCGATTCGCGCCTATCACCGCGAAGTCGAACGTCTGCTCAAAGAAGCGGTGATTCAGGAAGGCACCCCGGAGCGGCTGACCCGGCAACTGGATCGAGTGGTGCTGCATCCGGTGGCGGGACCACTGATTCTGCTCAGTATTCTGTTTCTGATGTTCCAGGCGGTGTTCAGTTGGGCGGCGACCCCGATGGACTGGATCGATGGCGGCATGGCGGCCCTGCAAGAGGCCGTCTCGGCCCAGATGGCGGACGGTCTGCTTAAAAGTCTGTTGGTAGACGGAATTATCGCCGGGATCGCCGGGGTGGTGATTTTTCTGCCGCAAATCCTGATCTTGTTCCTGTTCATCCTGCTGCTGGAAGACTTCGGCTACATGACCCGCGCCGCCTTTCTGATGGATCGGTTGATGAGCGGGGTTGGTTTGAATGGCCGCGCCTTTATCCCGTTGCTGTCCAGCTTTGCCTGTGCGATTCCCGGCATCATGGCCACCCGCGCCATTGCGCACCCGCTGGATCGGCTGACCACTATTCTGATCGCGCCGCTGATGACCTGTTCGGCGCGGTTGCCGGTGTACATCCTGCTAATCGCCGCGTTCATCCCCAATACCACGGTGTGGGGCGGGATCGGTTTGCAAGGGCTGGTCATGTTCGGGTTGTACGCTATCGGCGTGGTTGGCGCGTTGCTGGCGGCAGGGGTGTTGCGGCTAACGGTGTTGCGCGGCAACCGGCAAGCGTTGTTGATGGAGTTGCCGAGCTACAAGTGGCCGAATCCGATGAATGTGCTGCTGGGGTTGTGGGATCGTGCCAAAATTTTCATCCGGCGGATCGGTACGATCATTCTGAGCGTGCTGGTGGTGTTGTGGTTTCTCTCGACCTTTCCCGGTGCGCCGGAAGGATCGACGGAACCGGCGATTTATTACAGCTTTGCCGGAATGATCGGGCGTGGGCTGGAGCCGTTGCTGGCACCGATTGGGTTCAACTGGCAGATTGCGATTGCCCTGGTGCCGGGCTTGGCGGCGAGAGAAGTAGCAGTGGCAGCGCTGGGTACGGTGTACGCCCTGAGCGGCAATGAAGAGGCGGTGACCGAGGCCCTGGCCACGACCTTGGCCAACCAATGGAGCCTGGCGACCGCGCTGGCGTTACTGGCCTGGTATGTGTTCGCCCCGCAATGTCTGGCGACCCTGGCCGCGGCCAAGCGTGAAACCAACTCCTGGCGCTGGCCGGTATTCATGTTCGTCTATCTGATGGCGCTGGCCTATGTCGCGGCTCTGGTCACCTACCGGGTAGCGCTGGCGTTCGGAGGCGGCTGACATGTGGCAAGACGGTTTGGCATTGTTGATTGTGGGCATCGCCGTGCTGGCACTGGTGCGGACTTATGCGCCGGTCAGTTGGTTCCGGTTCGGTGCTCGCCGGAAGGACGACGGTTCAGCCGCATCCAGCGCCGCGCCGACGGGTTGTAGCGGTTGCGGTTCGGGAGCGTCCTGCACCAAGATTCAGGTCAAGGTCTATCCCGTCGCCGTCAGTCGGCGCGAGCGGTTTTCGTCTGGAGATCAATTAAAACATTAACCCGCCTGGTCTGCTCCACAAGAAACCTTGAAGAACCAAAACTTTTGCGGCAGCCCACTAAAATTCTTCCCATTCTTCAGCACTGGAGAGGGTAGTCGCGGTGGGTTTGCGTTTGACCGGTGCAGACCGGACGGTGGGTTTGGTCGCTGCCGATTTAACCGAGGTCACGGGGCGCAGCGCCGACCTGGCGGCGGCCTGGGGCGGGATCAGCGCCTGCGTTTTCAGTTTAAAGAAGCCCATCAGTTTTTGCAGTTCTTTGGCCTGATCGCCCATCGCCTGACTGGCGGACGCGGTTTCTTCGACCAGCGCGGCATTCTGTTGGGTGGCCTGATCCATTTGCAGAATGGCTTTATTGACTTGTTCAATGCCGCTGGCCTGTTCACGGGCAGCCGCAGCGATCTCAGCGACAATATCGCTGACTTTCTTGACGGCGCCGACAATCTCCTGAAGGGTCCGTCCGGACCGCTCGACCAGTTGGCTGCCGTCATTGACTTTGGTCACGCTGTCGGTGATCAGCGCCTTGATTTCCTTGGCGGCGTCGGCGCTGCGTTGCGCCAGTTTGCGGACCTCGCTCGCCACCACCGCAAAACCCCGACCCTGTTCTCCGGCCCGCGCCGCCTCGACCGCCGCATTCAGCGCCAGCAGGTTGGTCTGAAAGGCAATTTCGTCAATGACGCTGATGATGTCGGCGATCTTGCGGCTGCTTTGGTTAATCGCGCTCATCGCGGCAATCGCCTGATCCACCACCTGTCCGCCCTGTTCTGCTTGCGTCCGGGCTGCACTCGCCAACTGATTGGCCTGCCCGGCATTGTCGGCGCTCTGTTTGACGGTGGAAGTCAGCTCTTCCATGCTGGAGGCGGTCTCTTCCAGCGCCGCCGCCTGCTCTTCAGTGCGCTGCGATAAATCGGTGCTGCCTTGGGCAATTTCCAAGGCGGACAGATTCACCGCGCTGGTCGCCTGATTGACTTCACCGACAATCGCCTTGAGTTGCGTGGCCATCGTCTTCATCATGTGTAACAATTGTCCAGTTTCGTCAAGAGAATTGGCCTCAATGTCTATCGTCAAGTCGCCGTTCGCGATCAACTCAGATACCGTAACGGCGGTAATCAATGGACGGGTAATGGAGCGAGTGATTAAAAAAGCAATAAAAACCGCGATGATAACGGTAAAAAGCGAGATGAGCAGAAGGGTATTGGTCATTGCTTGCCGGGTCTCATCAAACAATTGATCAGCGGTCCGGTTTTCCTGAGTCAGCGATTCATTAATCTTGCCAAGCGGGGTTTGCGTTGCCATGCGCAAGGCGTCAATCTCGCCATCCAGCTCACGAATTTTTTGTTCGTCGGCGGTGGCGACAGCGCTGTGTTGCGCTGATGATTTTTCCAGAATCGGCACCATCTGCTTTTCAAACAGATCAAGGTAGTTGCGGTACTGGTTGGAAAAAACTGTGGCCAGCGCCTGCTCTTCAGCCGTATCCACCAATTCCAATACTTTCCGAATATCCTGATCAGCGCTTTGTTTCAATTCCGCCAGCGCCTTGCGGGTTGCATCGAGATTGCGGTTGATGACAGCATCGGCCATGACGGTATAAGCGCCGCTGACCCGGTAAGCAATATCCTTGATTTCCAGCACATCGGTAGTGCGTTTTGCCGCAGCGTCCTGTAATGCGCCCAGCGCGCTGGTTTGCAATACCTGATAGGCACTGGTCGCCATAAAAGTCAGCAGCACCAATAGAAAGCCCAGATAAATCTTGATCCCGATTTTCAGATTATTAAAGTTCATTAACTTTCATTTCCGATTAGTGGAAGCCGTTAAAAAATCGTGACGACTCGGCCCGTTGCATCTCGTTTCCACGCCAAGTTGTAGGAACAAGATAAAGCGAAAGTCCTTATGGAAAAAACTCCTCGTGTAAATTTTCCCATGGTAAATCTGGTAATTCGGTATTTACTTCGTTCCATCATCTGAATCACAGATCAAACGGATTATTCGATGACACGGAAAAATCTGTGGCTATCCGTGATTCAGATAGGGAGAGATACATCCACTGCCCAGCTTCGGCTTCTTCGGTTCTGACTTGGGCATCACAAGAAAATTCACACGAAGGATTATTTTGAGAGCCATATTACTCCCGTGATTTCACCCAAGGTCAATCGCATCGTACAGCGTGGGTATGATAAAAAGCTTTATAAAGAGCGCAATCTGATTGAGCGTTTTATTGGTAAAATTAAACAATTCCGTCGGATTTTCTCGCGTTTTGACAAGTATGCAGTACTTATCTGCATTTTATCCACATCGCCTGTGTTTTTATTTCGATACGATAAAATGTCAACAGAACCTAATCAACAGTCCCTTGGTGATCAGCCATCCAGACTTCCAGTTGCTCCATCGGCATGGGGCGGGCGAATAGATAACCTTGGGCCTCATGGCAGCAATTCCCGGTCTCCTTATTCAACTCTACTTTTCAATAAGCCAAACAAGTATTTTTTCTACCTAATAAAAAAGACAAAAAATCCCCTCTAGCGTTTAAAAAAACGCCACATTAACTAT
>JAUPTV010000124.1 GCA_030917925.1 Pseudomonadota bacterium | reverse complement strand
GGCGGAAAAGCTGCCCCCCAAGCGGGTAGAACTGGCTGAGGGCCGCTTGCTGATCCGTTTCCCTGACCCCGAAGTGCAACTCAAAGCGGCAGACATCCTCCGGGATCGACTGGGCCGCGACTATATCGTCGCCCTCAATCTGGCTTCCGCTGCGCCCGGCTTTCTGCGCGCTATCGGCCTGAATCCCATGTACCTCGGCCTTGACCTGCGCGGCGGCGTGCATTTTCTGATGCAGGTCGATATGGATGCTACGATCAAGCAGGTCGAAGACAGCTATGTTGAGGAAATCCGCAATCAGTTGCGCACTGAGAAAATCCTGTACAGCACGGTGGGCCGGGCGGCGGGCGGTGGAGTGCAGGTAGAATTCAAAGGCGAAGCCGAGCGTAACAAGGCGGCCCAAGCGCTGCGCAAAAATCTGTCAAACCTCCAGCAGGACGAACCGGGGCCGCTCAGTTTGAAACTGACCCTGAATGCGCCGGAAATTAAGGAAAAACTCGACTTCGCCCTGCAACAGAACATCACGACGCTGCGCAACCGGGTCAATGAGCTCGGCGTGGCCGAACCGATTATCCAGCAGCAAGGCAGCGACCGCATTGTGGTGCAACTCCCTGGCGTCCAGGACACCGCTCGCGCCAAGGAAATTCTCGGTGCGACCGCCACTCTGGAATTCCGGTTGGCCGATGAAGAAAATGACTGGTATCAGGCTGCGTCCACCAATCGCATTCCGCTGAATTCCCGCCTGTACAAGGATCGCGATGGTCGCCCGGTATTGCTGCAAAAACGGGTAATGCTCACCGGCGATTCCATCGTTGACGCCTCCTCCGGTCTGGATCAGCAGAGCGGCAGTCCCGCCGTTTACGTCAGTCTGGATGGTAAAGGTGCCAAGCGCTTTGAAGACGCGACGAAGGACAACATCGGTAAACGCATGGGTGTGGTGTTCATCGAGAACAAGACCGAAACCAAGCGGGTTGACGGCGAATTGAAGAAAACCGCCTTCACCGTCGAAGAAGTCATCAATGTCGCCACCATCCGCGACCGGCTGGGGCGGCGCTTCCAGATCACCGGTCTGGATAGTTCCCGTGAAGCCCGCGACTTGGCTCTGTTGTTGAGAGCCGGTGCGCTGGCCAGTCCGATTGAAATCATCGAAGAACGCACGGTCGGCCCCAGTGCTGGTAAGGAAAATATCGCTCAGGGATTTCGCGCCGCCGCTATCTCACTGCTGGTTATCGCAGCATTTATGACCTGGCGTTATAAAAACTTCGGCCTGATCGCCACGGCGGCGCTGGCGGCGAACGTGGTGCTGCTTATCGCTGCGTTATCGTTGCTCCAAGCCACGCTCACCTTGCCCGGCATTGCCGGCATCGTGTTGACCATGGGTATGGCGGTGGACGCCAATGTGCTGATCTACGAACGCATCCGCGAAGAACTGCGCAATGGCAACAGCCCCCAGGCCGCTATTCATTCCGGCTTCGACCGGGCCTTTGACACGATTCTCGACTCCAACCTGACCACGCTCATTGCGGCGATCATGCTCTTCGGCTTCGGCACCGGTCCGATCAAGGGGTTTGCGATCACCCTCAGCATCGGCATCCTGACCTCGATGTTTACCGCAGTCACGGGTTCACGGGCGCTGGTCAATCTCCTTTATGGCGGCCGCAAGCTGCAAACCCTGTCGGTTTGACCGGTCAGGCACGGGAATACGGTTATGTGGCGATTGGATCTCTACAACACGAATATCGATTTTCTGCGCTGGGGCAAGCTGGCGATTGGCTGGTCTATCACCGTGGTGCTGATTGCCCTTGGCTCGCTGCTGATCCGAGGCATGAACCTGGGCCTGGATTTCACCGGCGGCACGGTGATCGAGGCGCAATATTCACAACCTGCTGATTTGGGGCAGGTTCGGGCTACCCTAGCCAAGGCGGGTTTCGGCGACGCGCAGACCCAGCACTTCGGCACCTCCCGCGATGTGCTGATTCGCGTTCCGCCACGCGGTGAGCAAGCTAACGCCGCGACCCTGAGCAATGAGGTTCTGCACGCCCTGCAAGGCGCAGAGGGCGGTGCCGGGGTAACTCTGGCGCGAGCCGAATTTGTTGGGCCGCAGGTCGGTCAGGAACTGGTGGAACAGGGGGGATTGGCGATGCTCGGCGCGTTGGCCGGTATTCTGATCTATGTCATGTTCCGCTTTGAATGGCGGCTGGCGCTCGGCACCATTGCCGCCACGGTTCATGATGTGATTTTCACGGTTGGCTGGTTCTCACTATTCGGACTCGAATTCGACCTGACGGTGCTGGCGGCGGTGCTGGCGGTCATTGGCTACTCGGTCAATGATACGGTCGTGGTGCTGGACCGCATTCGTGAAAACTTCCGCAAGCGGCGCAAGGGTTCGATTCAAGACATCATGAACCTGTCGATCAATGAGACGCTGGCTCGTACCACGATGACCAGCCTGGTCACGCTATTGTCGGTGATTGTGTTGTACTTCTTCGGCGGCGCGGTGATGCACGGCTTTTCCATCGCCATGATCGTGGGCATTGTCGTTGGCACCTATTCGTCGATCTACATCGCCAGCGCCACGGCTCTGTATCTAGGCATCAGCCGTGAAGACTTGCTGCCCCGGGCCAAGGAAACTGCGGATGAACGGCCCTGAAACCCATCCAGCCGATGTTTCACGCGCAATTTGGGTGAATTTGACCTAAAGTATTTCCGGATAATTTGAAGATTCTCATGCCGTAGGAGGCCTGCATGGATATCAAAAAGGCGCTGGTAGTGGACGACTCCAGAGTCGCCCACATGACCTTACGCAAACTGCTGATCGAGCGCGGTATCGAAGTCGACTGGGTGGGGTCGGGCGAGGACTGTGTCAAATATCTGGAGGGTAAAAAGCCCGATATTATTTTCATGGATGTGATGATGCCCGGCATGGACGGCTTTGAGACGAATCGCACGATTACCAGCCAGCATCCGCAAAGCCCTCCCATCATCATGTGTTCCGCGAACGCCACGGATGAGGATAAGCGGGACGCACGGGAAAGCGGCGCGGTCAGTTTCCTCTCCAAGCCCTATACGCCGGATGAACTGGACGGTGTCCTGCGCACCGTCAGTTCGGGCACTGCGGCGATTTCCATGGAAGAGTTATCAGCACCATCCGTCATTCCGACGCCGCGCGTGGTTGAAAAAACCTCGCCGGTCTCCATACCGATTGTCACTACGCCATCGGCAGCAGCGCCACCGCCAACCTTGGCCGTCGCGCCTGCTACTGTCGGGCTGTCGGTGGCCGATGTTGAACAGATTGCGGAACGTGCCGCCTGGGCGTCCGCGGAGAAAGTGGCCCGCGACATCATCCAGGAAATGGTACCCAGCTTGGCGCAGGAAGCCGCGACACAAGCTGCGCGCAACGTCGCCGAGGATCTGGGCCGCCGGGCCGCTCATGCCGCGGTGCGCGCCGCTCAGGAAGCCGCCAAGCAGGTCGCGACTGAAATCGCCCGGGGCACTGCCGAGCGCACCGCACGCACCACCGCCCAGGAAAGCGCTCGGGCGGTTGCCGAACAGGCCGCCCGTGAAGTCAGCGAAGGCGTTTCAAAACGCAATGTGGCGCGAGGTCTGGAAATCAACCGGGATGAGTTGCTCAAGGAAATTGAGGGCCAGGTCAAGCACCACAGTCAGGAAATGCTGGTTATGGCGACCGGTTCTCCGGAATTCAAGCAACAAGTGGTGCAGATGGTGCGCTCTGGCCTTCAGCCGGTGATCGAAACCATCGCCCGCGAAACCGCAGAACGTTCTATTCAGCAGGCGGCGGCTAATCTTGCGCAGAACGGCGGATCAGGCGATTCACGCGCCACACTGGCTTTGGTCGTGGGCATTGTCGCCATCCTGGCCTCTGCCGCCGCCATTGTTGGCTCCATCCTCAAGCTCTTCTAATCCATGATGAATAGCGGGTAGCGGAGTCCCTTCGCTATCTCGCCATTCATAGCCGCTCAATGACTCTCCTCAGTTTGAATCGAGTGAGCGTTGCATCGCGTTCCGCATTCGCAAGAACCCCGCCATTCCGTCGTCCTTTCTGTCTTTAATTCCAAGGAGTCCCCATGCTGAAGCTGAAAACCGCCACGTTGACTTTGGCCCTGTGCAGCGCACTGAACGTTCACGCGGCTGATCCCATTAAAGTGGGCGTAGCGCTTGATATCTCCGGTCCCTTCGCCACTATCGGCGCAGAAACCCGCGATGGGTTGAACCTGGCGATTGAGCGCCTCAACGGCCAACTCGGCGGCGTCCCGACGGAGTTTCTGCAAACGGACTTCGCCGGCAACCCGGAGCAGGCCAATCAGTTGGTCAATCGCTACCTGCAACGCGACAAGATTGATTTCTTCACCGGCCCGGTCGCGTCGAACTCAGCGCTTGCCGTAGGCCCGGCCCTGTTCGCCGCCCAAGTCCCGTTTTTGTCCAGTAATCCGGGACCCAGCCAGTATGCCGGCAAGCAATGTAATCCCTATTTCTTCGGCGTTTCCTACCAGAACGACACCTACGATGAAGCCGCTGGCAAGGTCGCCAACGAGAAGGGTTATAAGAACATGGTGCTGATTGCGCCGAACTACCCGGCAGGCAAGGATCATCTGAACGGTTTCAAACGCCTCTACAAAGGCGCGATCAAGGACGAGATTTATACCAAGGTGGGCCAGATTGACTATGCGGCGGAAATTGCCCAGATCCGCGCCGCTAAACCGGATGCGGTGTTTTTCTTCCTGCCGGCGGCAATGGGCATCAACTTTATCAAGCAATATGTCGGCGGTGGCCTCAAGGATATTCCCATGATCGCCCCCGGCTTCTCCGCCGATCAGGATGTGATCGCGGCGGTTGGCGAACCGACGATGGGTCTCTACAACACCGCGCACTGGGCGCACGACCTACCCGTTCCGGCCAACGTCGAATTTGTCGCCGCCTTCCGCAAGAAATATGACGGGCGTTATCCCACGGTCTACGCCGCCCAAGCCTACGATGTCATTATGGCGATGGATGCGGCGGTGCGTGAGGTCGATGGCAAGGTCAGCGACCGGGCGGCGGTGTTGGCGGCGCTGAAAAAAGCGAACTTCAAGTCGGTGCGCGGCGACTTCAGCTACGGCCCCAACCATTTCCCGATACAGAACTATTATCTGCGCGTCGTCGAGAAAGACGCCAATGGTCAACTCACTAACAAGCTGGTCAGCACGGTGCTGGAAAAGCACCAGGATGCCTATGTGGGCGAGTGCCAGATGTAGAGGCAACAGGCGGTCATTTTGAAGACGCGCCGTTCCCCATGGACGCCATTTTCCTGATCGAGCAACTGCTCAACGGTCTGGGCTACGGTCTGATGCTGTTCCTGCTGGCCGCTGGACTGACGCTGGTGTTCGGCATCATGGATACGATGAACCTGGCCCATGGCTCGCTGTACATGGTCGGCGCTTATATCGCCGCCCAAGTGCACGAGCGCAGCGGCAGCTTTGTCGGAGCCGTGTTCATGGCCATGGCGGCGACGGTGGTCATCGCCTTCGTTCTGGAAATGCTGGTGGTGCGCCGGATTTATAGTCGCGGCCATTTGGCCCAGGTCATTGCCACGTTCGGCATTATTCTGATCGCCGACGACCTGGTGAAGGCGATATGGGGGCCAGCGCCGATGCTGGCATCGACTCCGGCGGCACTCGCGGGACCGGTGCAGTTGCTCGCTGAACTACCCTATCCGGCCTATCGTCTGGCCATGCTTGCCGTGGGTCTGCTGGTTGCGTTGGGCCTCTATCTGCTGGTGAACCATACCCGCATCGGAATGTTAGTGCGCGCTGGCGCTTCCAATCGCGCCATGGCCGAGTGTATGGGCGTCCGCGTTGACGGGGTGTTCTCCTTTATCTTCGCCCTCGGCGCAGCGCTGGCAGCGTTGGCTGGCGCGATGATGGGACCGATCAGCGCGGTGCAGATTGGGATGGGCGAGGCCATCCTGATTCCGGCCTTGGTGGTGATCGTAATCGGCGGCATCGGTTCGATACGCGGTGCCTTCGTCGCGGCGCTGCTGGTGGGTCTGGTCGATACTGCGGGCCGCGCCTTCCTGCCGCCGGCGCTGCGGGCAGTATTACCGCCAGCCCTCGCGGCTGACCTCGGCCCGGCGCTGGCTGGTATTGCCATGTACGTCCTGATGGCGGCGGTGTTGATTCTCAAACCGGCGGGGCTGTTCCCGGCCCGGGCTTGAGCCAGACGTTGGCGAGAGAACCTGTTGAAAAGCACCCCTTACTTCTTACCTCTCGCCCGCTGGGCGAGAGCAGTTTTTCCGGACGGGGTTTCTTTCGTGCGGTTCGTGTCTTTCGTGGTATCTCTCTCCTGCTGGGCTAGGGAAGTTTTGCTGATCAGGATTTTCCCATGGACCCTGCTGCTCGTTTTGGCGCTGTTTCCGCTGGTCGCGCCACTCTTCGATTTCACTTATTACGTTGGTTTCGTCCGCCATCTGCTGATCGTGATGATCGCGGCAACCAGCCTGAATTTCATTCTCGGCTACGGCGGGATGGCGGCGCTCGGTCATGCCGGCTTTATCGGCGTTGGAGCCTATACCGTCGTAGCGCTGGTCGATGCCGGATTCACTTCCGCCTGGGGCGCGTGGGCCACGGCCTTGATCGTTTCAGCAGCCTTCGCAGCGGCCATCGGCGCAGTTTCTTTACGCACCCAGGGCGTGTATTTCCTGATGCTCACGCTGGCCTTCTCGCAGATGCTGTATTACCTGGCGGTGTCGTTGCGAACCTATGGCGGCGATGACGGTTATGGGCTGCACACGCCGCTCACTCTCGGCTTGGGACTCGGCGATGCTCAGGGGCGCATTCTTTACTGGCTGGTATTGGCGATAGCGGCATTACTCTTCGCATTCCTGAACCGTGTAGCCGTGTCGCGCTTTGGCTATGCGCTGCGGGGCGTCCGCGAAAATGAAACCCGGATGGCGGCGCTGGGCTACCCGGTTTATTGGATCAAGTTCACCGCATTTACCGTCGCCGGCGCGGTGGCCGGGCTGGCTGGCGCATTGCTGGCCTGCCATAACCGGTTTGTCAGCCCGTCGTTAATGCACTGGACGGAATCGGCCACGTTGCTGGTGATCGTAGTGATTGGCGGCCTGGGTCGGCGCTGGGGTGCGCCACTGGGCGCGGCGGTCTGGCTCACACTGGCGGAAGTGCTGAAGCTGTACACCGATTATTGGCGCTGGCCGTTGGGCCTGTTGCTGATCCTGATTGTGTTCTTTGCGCCCAAGGGAATGGCGGCGCTGTTGGATAACCGTGGGAAATCCCCATGAGTCTGTTCATCGCGGAAGGTCTGTTCAAACACTTCGGCGGTTTGATCGCGGTGGATCGGGTCAGTCTGACCGTGGAACCGGGCGAGATTCATGCGTTAATCGGACCCAACGGTGCGGGTAAAACGACACTGGTGAATGTGATTTCCGGCCTGCTGCCGCTGGATGCGGGACGGATCATCTTGGATGGCGTCGATTTGACTGCCTTGCCGCCGCATCAACGGGTGCGTCATGGGCTATCGCGTTCTTTCCAAATTACCCGCGTGTTCAACAACGACAGCGTATTGGATAACCTGCTGCTGGCCGTGCAGGCGCAAACCGGCTCCAGTTTCCGCATTTTCGGGCGGCGGGCGGACAAATCGGGATTACGCGAACGGGCGATTGAACTGGCGCAGCAGGTGGGGCTTGGCGAGGCGCTGGACCGGATCGCCAGGGCGCTGCCGCATGGTGCGCAACGCCAACTTGATGTCGCATTGGCGCTGGCGGCGCAGCCCAAATTGTTGTTGCTGGATGAGCCGCTGGCCGGTATGGGGCCGGAGGATGTGGCGGAGATGGTTGCGCTGATTCAGCGCCTGTGTGCGGAAACCGCCATCTTGTTGATTGAGCACGACATGGATGCGGTGTTTCAACTGGCCGACCGCATTTCGGTGCTGGATTACGGCCGGGTGCTGACGTCCGGCGATGTCGCCTATATTCGGGATCACCCGGAAGTGCAGGCCGTGTATCTGGGTACGGAGGCGGCGCGGTGAATCCAGAAATTTTGTTGAGTTGTCGCGGGCTGGAAGCGGGCTATGGTGCCAGCCAGGTGCTGTTTGGACTGGATTTTGACATCGCCGCTGGGGAAGTGGTGACCTTGCTGGGCCGCAACGGCATGGGCAAGAGCACCACGATCAAGACTCTGACTGGCGGTTTACCGGTGCGCCGGGGTGAAATTCATTTCGGCGGCCAGGCCATCCACAACAGGCGTCCTGACGCCATCGCCCGCCTTGGCATCGCGATGGCGCCGGAAGGACGGCAGTGTTTTCCCAATCTGACTGTGCGTGAACATCTGATCGCTTTTGCCGCCAATCGCAGCGGTCGGAGCGAGTGTTGGACATTGCCGAAGCTCTACGCGCTGTTCCCGCGTCTACAGGAACGCGCCCGTCATTTGGGCCATCAGCTTTCCGGCGGCGAACAGCAAATGTTATCCATTGCCCGGGCGCTGTCCACCAACCCGCGTTTGCTAATTCTCGATGAAGCTACCGAGGGCCTGGCCCCGGTGATTCGGGAGGAGATCTGGCGCTGTCTGGACCGGTTGAAAGCGGTGGGCCAGACGACGCTGGTGGTGGATAAATATGTAGAGCGGCTCATCCAACTGACTGACCGTCATTTCATTCTTGAACGCGGCGCGATGGCCTGGAGTGGCCGTTCTGCCGAACTGGACACCAACCGGGGATTGTGGAGCCGTTATCTGGGTGTGTGAATAACGGATGAACCGCCAAGACGCCAAGGTCGCCAAGGGAAAGGAAGGTTCAATTTCTTCTGTATTTCAAACAATTGAGCATTTTTCGCTGCATGAGTGGCCGCTAATTGGACGATTCTTCCGGTAGCAGGTAGACTTGCCCACTCGCTTAACCCCCCCGTCCAGCCGAACCTGATACCTGTTGAACATTGCACCCGGCAGGCATCACGGGGCTATTTACGCGCCAATCCTGGCAGCAGGAGCCTGAACTATGAATGCCTATTCTCCAGTCAACGTCGGTTTGCTCGGCCTCGGTACGGTCGGCGGCGGCGTGACCCGCGTCCTGGCGCGTAATGCGGAAGAAATCAGCCGCCGCGCCGGGCGGGAAATTCTTATTACCCACGCTGCCGCCCGCAATCTGGATACCACGACCGCCAATATCGCCGGGATGCAATTGACCGGCGAAGCGTTGGAAGTCGTGGACGACCCCACAGTGTCCATCATTGTAGAGTTGATGGGCGGCTATGAACCGGCGCGCAGTCTGGTGCTGCGGGCGCTGGCCAATGGCAAGCACGTCGTCACCGCCAACAAGGCGATGATCGCCCGGCATGGCAATGAAATCTTCGCCGCTGCCCGCGCCGCCGGCATGATGGTGGGCTTTGAAGCCGCAGTGGCTGGCGGCATTCCCATCATCAAGGCGATTCGCGAAGGGCTGGCGGGCAATCGTATCGAATGGGTGGCCGGGATTATCAACGGCACCGCCAACTTTATCTTGAGCGAGATGCGCGACAAGGGCCGCGATTTTCCGGAAGTGCTGGTGGAAGCCCAGGCGCTCGGGTACGCCGAGGCCGATCCGACCTTTGATATCGAAGGCATCGACGCCGCGCATAAACTGACGATTCTCGCCTCCATCGCTTTCGGCATTCCCCTGCAATTTGATCAGGTCTATATCGAAGGCATCAGCCGCATTACCCGCGAGGATGTGGCCTACGCCGACGAGTTCGGCTACCGCATCAAGCACCTGGGCATCGCCCGCCGCGACCAGCACGGGGTGCAACTGCGGGTTCATCCCACCCTGATCCCGGAACGGCAACTGCTGGCCAATGTGAACGGGGTGATGAATGCGGTATTGGTCAAGGGCGATGCGGTTGGGCAAAGCCTGTACTACGGGGCCGGAGCGGGTGCGGAACCGACGGCGTCAGCGGTCGTCGCTGATATTATTGATGTGGTGCGCACCTTGACCGCCGATCCCGATAATCGAGTGCCGCATCTGGCTTTCCAGCCCGATGCATTGTCCGATTTGCCCGTATTGCCCATGACCGACGTGGAAACCGCCTGTTACCTGCGGTTGCAGGCCCAGGACCGGCCCGGTGTTCTGGCGGAAGTGACCCGCATTCTGGCCGACCGCGACATCAGCATTGAGGCGCTGCTGCAAAAGGAACCGGCACCTGGTGCCAGCGATGTGCCGATTATCCTGCTGACCTACGAGGTGCAGGAACAGCGGATGAATGAAGCGATTGCGGCGATGGAAGCGCTGGACAGCATTCATGCGCCGGTGACGCGCATTCGCCTGGATAATCTGGGTTCGGATTGACCGCGAATGATCCTGCACCTGGTGATTCCCGGTCTGCTGGGGCCGTGGCCCGCTGATCTGACCCTGCCGCGACCGGTAGTCCCGGCGCTCGAATGGCTGTTGGCGCGGGCGGAGATTGCCGAAGTGCCGTCATCGATTGAAGCGCTGTTGTTCCAGCAGTTTGGCCTGCTGGTCGCTGACGAGGATGATTTACCCATCGCCGCCGTGACCGCCCTGGCCGATGGTTGCGAACCGGGCGACGGGTGGTGGCTACGCGCTGATCCGGTGCATTTGCGCCCGGATGTGCAGGGGGTGTTGCTGGTCGATGCGCGGGCATTGGCGATTGAACCGGTCGAAGCTGCCGCCCTGGCCGCCGCGTTTGATCAAACCTTTGCCGAGGACGGGTTGCAACTACGGGTTCCGTGTCCTGAACGCTGGTATCTGCGGTTGCTGGAGTATCCCGGCCTGCGTACTTACTCCCTGCATGACGCCATTGGCCGCGACATCAATCCGTTGTTGCCGCAGGGTCCGAACAAGCGCCGCTGGCATACCCTGCTCACCGAAGCGCAGATGCTGTTCCACGCCCATCCGGTCAACCGGGCGCGGGATGAACGTCGCCAGCCCATGATTAACGGTCTGTGGCTTTGGGGCGGCGGTTCCCTTCCCGAGGGTGCGCAAGCGCCGGCTGCCCAGCTTTACGCTGATGATCCGTTGACCCGTGGTTTAGCGCGATTGGCGAATGTTCCGGTCCGGTCCGTTCCCGAAAATGCTGACGAGTGGCAAGAACATGCTCATCACGCGGATAGTCTGATCGTGCTGGATTCGACCCGCTATGACCGGGCGGATAGCGATCCCCTGGCGTGGGTGGATCATCTGGCCGAGTTGGAGCGAAACTGGTTTGCGCCCTGCCAGCGGCGGTTGAAATCCGGCCAGATCAGCGCACTGCACCTGTACGGAGGGCAGGGTCGTCGCTATTCGCTGACCGGCGCGGCGCGCTGGCGGTTCTGGCGGCGGTCCCGTCCGGTGAGCCAGTGGTGAGTAGTACAACCTCAACTCCCATGGCGAAATTGATCGTTCGCCGTCCCCCAGGGGCGCCGGTTAACTTGCCGGTTCCCCCCGTGTTGCAACGGATTTACGCGGCTCGCCACGTTCATTCGGTGGGTGAACTGAACAAGGAACTGCGCAGCCTGACCCCGTTCGCGGCCTTGAGCCAGATCGACCGGGCCGTGGATTTGTTGCAAACGGCCTTGCAGGAGCGCTGGCGACTGCTGATCGTCGCTGACCTGGATGCGGATGGCGCCACCAGTTGTGCGTTGACGCTCCGCGCCTTGCGGGCGCTGGGCGCGGCAGAGGTGAGTTATGTGGTGCCGAACCGCTTTACCCACGGTTACGGCCTGACCCCGGAAATTGTCGCGGTCGTTGCGGACCAGCAGCCACACTTGCTGATTACCGTCGATAACGGCATTTCCAGCCATGAAGGCGTCCGGGTCGCCCAGGCGCACGGCATTAAGGTGCTGATTACCGACCACCATTTGCCCGGTCTGACCTTGCCGGCGGCCGATGCGCTGGTGAATCCCAATCAGCCCGGTGATTGTTTCCCCAGTAAAAATCTGGCGGGGGTGGGGGTAATTTTCTATGTGCTGAGCGCGTTGCGCGCCCGGTTGCGGGAGGCGGGCTGGTTCGCTGCCCAGGGCTTGGCGGAACCTAACCTGGCGCAGTTTCTGGATATTGTGGCGCTCGGTACGGTGGCTGATGTGGTCACGCTGGATCATACCAACCGTATCCTGGTGGAACAGGGCTTGAAACGGATTCGTGCCGGGCGTTGCGTACCGGGCATTAAGGCGTTGCTGGAAGTCGCCCGGCGGCCCATGGAACGGGCCACTGCGATGGATCTCGGTTTCTACATTGGTCCCCGATTGAACGCCGCTGGTCGCCTGGCGGACATGAGTCTGAGCATTGAATGCCTGCTCACCGACGATCCGGAATTAGCGCACCGGCTGGCGCAGCGCATGGATGATCTCAACCGGGAACGCAAGACCATTGAGAATGACATGCGCGACCAGGCGCTGGCCCGGTTGCAGTTGCCGCTGGACAGCAGCGATCTACCATTTGGGCTGTGCCTGTTCGATCCGGCCTGGCATCCGGGCGTCGTCGGCATTCTGGCCGGACGAGTGCGCGAGCAGACGCATCGACCGGTCATCGCTTTTGCCTTGGATATTGACGACGGGCAATTACGCGGTTCGGCGCGGTCCGTGCCGGGATTTCACGTCCGTGATGCATTGGCGACGATAGCTGCCCGTCAACCGGGACTGATCAGCCGATTCGGCGGTCATGCGGCGGCGGCTGGGTTGAGTTTGCCCGCGCAACATCTGGAGCGGTTCCAGGCAGCGTTTGATGCGGAAACCCGGCAATGGCTGAGCGATGACGACTTGCAGGGCCGGTTATTGAGTGATGGCGAGCTCGTGCCGGGGGAGTTTTCCCTGGACATTGCCCAACAGGTGCAGCAGGGCGGTCCTTGGGGGCAGGGTTTCCCGGAACCGCTATTTGACGGGGTGTTCGAGGTGCTCTCTCACCAGATTATGAAAGAGCATCATCTCAAACTCCGCTTGCGGCCATCGGGAACCCGCTTGACCCTGGAAGCCGTCGCTTTCAATCAGGTCAGCTACTTCCTGCCTGGCACAGCACGATTGCGGTTGGCCTATCGCCTGGATGTCAATGAATGGCGTGGCGAATCCCGGTTGCAACTGCGGATTGAACATCTTGAAGTAGCTTGAGCGTCACGTTGGGGAAGCGCCTTCGGGTCCCTGCGATTCCGCAAACCGCCAATCATTTTTACCGGCCCGCTTGGCCTCGTACATGGCCGCATCCGCCCGGCGCAGCAACACCATGCCCATTTCCAGATTGGCCGGCCACTCCGGTCGGTACAGCACCATGCCGACACTGGCGGTGACGGCGGCGGTCAGATCCCCTAGCAGCATCGGCTCCGCTAATCGGGCCACCAGTTTGACCGCCACCGCTTCTGCCGCATCGGCCTGTTCCAGATCGGTCAGGATGATCGTGAATTCGTCGCCACCCAACCGGGCTGCCGTATCAGTCGCACGGATGCACTGGCGCAGGCGCGCCGCCACTTGCCGCAACAATTCATCGCCCATCTCATGGCCAAGGGTGTCGTTGATTTCCTTAAAGCCATCCAGATCGACCATCAGCAGCGCCAGCATTCGCCATTGCCGCCGCGCCTGCTGCAAGCTCTTGCGCAACTGCTCAAAAAACAGGTTACGGTTAGGCAAGCCGGTGAGAGGGTCAAAATTGGCCAACTGCCAATTGCGCTGACTGATCTCGGTGAGCATCCGGGTGCGTTCGACCACTCGGGCTTCGACTTGGGCTTCCAGATTCCGGTCGTAATCCTGCAATCGGATTTCCGCTTGCCGACGTTCGGCTTGAATCCGCTGATAGTCGCTGATATCAGTGGTTGTACCGCGATAACCGCGAAATTCGCCGCTGTCATCAAACAATGGTAAGCCGCTGTTGCGCGTACAGATCGGCGCTTTCTGGCCCGGTAATCGGAGGTAAAGCACCACTTGCTGAAACCGCTGCTGATCCCGGATCGCCGTCTGTAATATCGCCAGTCCGGTGTCCGGTTCCTGCTGAGCGACATACTCCCGCCAGTGTTTTCCCAGTTGGCTGCTGAACGCCTCTACCGTTCGGGAAAAATGGCCACGCAAATCGCACAGCCGTCCCTGATTGTCAAATTCCCACAGCAGATCGTTGGAAACCTCAGCCAGATCGCGGAAACGGGCAATATCGACCAAACGCGCCTGGGACACGGCACCGGTCAGTAATCCTGAAGCGGCCAGGGCGATCATCGCGACCTGCGCCAAATCCGGTTGCGCCAAATCAGCGGCCAGCGCCACGATGCCCAACTGGTACAGCAAAACCATCGGCATGGTTCCGCGCACGCCATGCGTTGCCGCGATCCAGGCCAACACCGGCAACAGCAGCAAAATGGCGAACGAATGAAGTTGATCCACCCATGCCCCATGCGGTGCCCAGAGCAACAACCCCAGCAACGCCAGAGATAGACCGCCTTGCAAGAGGCTGAGGCGAAGCGGCGGTGGTTCAACCGCCGGGACCAGATTGCCGGTGCGCCAGGACTTCCCCCGGCCAAAGCGCCGGGCCAGTGGGGCGGCGAAGATCAGGGCTAACGGCGCAAAGGTGGCGATGCCGATAAACGCCCCTGCTCCACTGCGCCCGACCATCTCCAGCCACGACAGATCGGACGGCGAACGGCCGGCCGCTTGAATTAAATGCGCTTCCAACAGCGCCGCGAACAGTGCGCCAAACGCTGCTGCGCCCAGAAAGGCCGCGACCTGTGAGGGGTCATCAAAGCGCCACGCGCCCGGACGTTTCCCACCTGGACGGCGGCGCAGGATATAGGCAGCGACTAGATAACCGGGTAACGACGCCAGGGTGGCGGCGACCGTATACAGCCAGTTTTCTCCCACATCAACCGGCCACCTAACGAGCAGGAGGGCCAATAACGGCAGCGGCGCGGCTCGTCCGCCATATTCCAGCAGAATGGCGAAGGTCAGACCAGCGCAGGGGACCCATAAATCCGCGCCGGCGAGCCGGTTGAAGGCATGGGTGGTATGCCAAAGGGCAACCCAGACAACGACATAGGTAAGCGCAAGCACCGCACGATGCCTCCATCGGCGCTGAAGCGGCGTTGCGTTGTTGGAGTTTTCCGTGGCGTCCATCGTCGGCCTGACCTCGCGTATTTTTAAACAGACAATCCTCTTTTAAATTATACAACCACGGGCACTATCCATCGTGCCATTAATTAGTAATGTTGGACCGTGTAGATTGACGAATCCTGCAGCACCGCGGCCAAGGCATCGCCGACAATTTCTGCCCAGGCCGTGCAACCGACGACATCGGCCAGCAAATCCTGACGAATTTCCACTTCAATATGCGGCAGACCGGCAGCGCCACCGTGGGTATCCATGGTAAAACCGACATCACGTCCGGAATACGGCTCATTATCGCCAACGCACAGATCGGGGTACGCCTGAAAGCGGGTCAGTAATGGCGCGGCCAGTCGGGGATCGCGGTTCCACAGTACGCCGATTTGCCAGGGGCGGTGAAAACCGTGCATCACCGGGGTAAAGCTGTGAATGGCGATCAGCGCCGGCGCATGACCGTGGCCGTGCCGCCAGCGATGGGCCAGCGCCTGGGTAATGGCGTGATGATAGGGCCAGAACACGTCGTTCAACCGCGCCTCGGCGGCGGCATCGTCCAGATCATGGTTTCCCGGAATCAAAACGCCATCACTCACCTCGGCAATGGACGTCGGATCGCCGGGTGGGCGGTTGCAGTCGATGACCAGGCGTGAATAGCCGCAGAATATCGCGGGCGCATCCAACTGCGCCGCCAGTTGTCGAGTCACTTCCGCCGCGCCAATATCCCAGGCGATGTGCTGGCTCAGTTCCCCCGGTCCCAGACCCAGTTGCTTCAGTCGACTGGGAATCGCATTGCTGGCATGGTCGCAGACCAGTACTGCCGAGGCGCGACCTTCCGGGTTGACCACGGTGAACGGCGGGGGATCTTCAGGACTGAGTAGAGTCGAGTTCGGAAGGAAGGCTGAAAAGGGCTGGTTCATGGAGAATCGACCTTGATTCAATGCCAAGCGCCGGTAGTCAGCCACTCTTCCTGCCGGGGCATTTGCAAATGCCAGCCGCGTTCCTGAAGGTTCTGCAGCACCTCGGCGGTATCCGCCTGGGCCAGGCGGCGTTCCGGATGCAGGTCCAGATCCATCACATGGACGGGTTGGCCAATCAGTTTTAGCAGATTTTCAGGCATACAGGAAAAATTATCCCGGTCGGCCAGGTAGAGATAAGTGTCCTGTTTCCGCGAGCCTTTGTAGATTACGCACTGCATCGGGTTATCTCCGGGAAGGAAGAAGGGTTAATAATCACAGGGTATAATATCGGCCACATAAAAAAACCACAGCGTCTTTTCGGGGAGGATATCGCTATGCCAATGATCGTTCGCCAACGCCTGCGCCTGCGCCACGGGCAACATCCGGCGGTGAAAACACCCCGTCCCAGCGGCGCGGGTGGGTAAGCAACGATGCGCATCCTTAGCCTGATTCTCTGGGTTCCCTTTTTTGGTGCGCTGTTGATTGCGCTGCTGCCCGCCAGTCAGCCCCGACTCCTTCGCGGTCTGGCGCTGTTTCATGCCGGCCTGACGCTGGCGCTCTCCTGGAGTCTGCTGATTCCGTTTGATCGTACCACGGGGACGATCCAGTTTGCTGAACAGGTGATTTGGAGTTCCACCATTGGCGTGTCTTATGCGCTGGGCGTGGACGGATTGTCGCTGCCGATGGTGTTGCTGGCGACGCTGTTATCCGCAGTGGCGCTGCTGGCCTCGGCGCGGGTGACGACCGGGGTGAAAGGCTACCATGTCTGGTTGCTGATTCTGGAATTCGCCATGCTCGGCGTGTTCATGGCGCGGGACTGGTCGCTGTTCTTCATGTTCTGGGAGTTGACGCTGATCCCGCTGTTTTTCCTGATCGACCTGTGGGGTGGGGAGAAGCGGCATGTCGCCAGTCTCAATTTCGTGCTGTACACCATGGGCGGTTCGATCCTGATTCTCATGGGGCTGATCGTGGTCTATCGGTTCACGCCAACCCAGTCGTTTGCAATGGCGGCGATGGCAGAAGCGGCTGTGAATTTGCCGCATCAGGAACAGATTTGGCTGTTACTGGCCTTTCTCATTGGTTTTGGGGTGAAAATTCCCATTTTTCCGCTGCATGGCTGGTTGCCACTGGCCCATGTCGAAGCGCCGAGTCCGGTCAGTATTCTGCTGTCGGGCGTGTTGCTGAAAATGGGGGCTTATGGCCTGTTGCGGGTCGCGGTGATGCTGCCGGAGGGAACGCTGTCGTTGCAACCGCTGTTGGTCGGCATCGCCTTGGTCAGCATCATCTATGGGGGACTGCTGGCCTGGCGGCAGAGCGATTTGAAAGCAATGATCGCTTACTCCTCGGTCAGCCACATGGGTGTGGTGCTGCTGGGCATTTCCACGCTGAACGAGATTGGCCTGATGGGTGCGGTTTTACAGATGACCGCACATGGATTGATGGCCGGCACGTTGTTTTTATTGATTGGCTTGCTTTATGAACGCACCCACAGCCGTGAAATTGCCGATTACGGATCGCTAATGCGGGTAACGCCGCGCTTTGCGCTATTGATGACGTTGGCGTTATTGGCGGGAATGGGGATGCCGGGATTGGCGGGGTTTGTCGCTGAACTACATGTCTTAATCGGCGGTTTTCAACAATGGGGGTGGCTGGTCTTGTTCGCCAGCCTGGGAGTGCTGATCAGTGCGGCTTATGCGGTGCGGACGATTGGCGGGTTGTTCGCCGGTCCGCCACGCCCGGAATTAGCGGATTTGCTGGACTTGCAACCACGGGAATTATTAGCGGTGATGCCGCTGGTTGTGGGATTGCTGGTACTGGGGATGATGCCAGCGCCGCTTATTCATCTGATCAGAATGACGGTCGTTACCTTTTTTAATCTCTGAGTATCCAGTTTTTAGTGGGAATTTTAATCGCCATATTTGGGACTCACTTATCCCGCGCCGCCGGTCCATGGATGATAATGGAAATACGCCAGTAGCAATCCGCCAAAGATAATCCGGTACCAGGCGAATGGCGCGAAACTGTGTTGGCCCACATACGCCAACAGGAAGCGCACGACCACTAATCCACCGAAGAAAGCAGCGATAAAGCCGACTGCAAATATGGGTATATCTGCTACGCTAAGCACATGCCATTCCTTGTACAAGCTATAAAAGGACGCGGCGAACATGGTAGGAATGGCCAGAAAGAATGAAAATTCGGTTGCCGCAAACCGCGACATGCCGCTTAACATGCCGCCCATAATCGTTGCGCCAGAACGCGACATACCGGGAAACAGCGCTACGCTTTGCGCAATACCTACGACCAGCGCGTCTTTCCAGTTCATATCATCCATGGCCTGCACCCGACCGGTTCGCGCATAGCGTTCAATTAGCAGGATAGCGATGCCACCGAACACTAACGCTCCGGCAACCGTGACCGGATTGAATAGATAATGGGTGATATGCTGATGAAACAATAAACCCAGAATCGCAGCAGGAATGAAGGCAATCGCGAGGTTCAATACCAATCGCTGCGCCTTGCGATCCCAGTCCAGGTTCACGGCAATGTCGAGCAACCGTTCCCGGTAGATCCAGACCACTGCTAGAATTGCGCCGAGCTGGATGAAAATTTGGAAGGCTTCGGCGCGCGGCCCGGTAAAATTCAGAAAATCGCCTACAATAATCAAATGACCCGTACTGGAAATGGGCAGGAATTCCGAAGCTGCTTCCACCAAACCCAAAATAAAAGCCTTGATAATTAAAAGGATGTCCAAGGGCGCTCCTTCAAATCGTAGCCCGAAAAATGAATAATTCTAGCATGAACCTCAAGCGACTGTTTCCCCTGTTAGCGGTGTACCTGGGGTTGAGCGGCGTTGTGCAGGCCCAACCAGTCTACAAATGGACTGACGCCAGCGGCCAGGTGCATTACAGTCAGCAAAAGCCGGGGGACGCGCCGGGCGTGCAGGCACTGGAGATTGCACCACCCCCGCCGCCGGCCCCGGCTAACCCGGATGCCGATGCGGAAATTGCCCGCATCAAAGCGCTGTCCGAACAAATGGCCCGTGAGCGCCAGGCCGTCGAGCAGGCCCGTCAGGAACAGGCGATACGCGATCTGGAACTGCAAAATAAGGCTTTGGAGAATATGCTGCTGAACCAGCAGATTCAGCAACAGAAAACGCCGCCCCCTAATGACCGGGATAGCGTCATTATCGGTTATCCACCGTTCTATCCCTATCCGCTCTATCCCCCCGGACCGCCTGATCCGCCGCCCTGTCGGCCGTGGCCCGCTTGCCATAAATCCAGGCCAGGTTCTCTGCCGACTCCCCTGCCTTTACCCGCGCCCATGCCCATGCCGCGCCCTCCCGAACCTTTGGCTAAACCGAATCCCCCGTTTAAGCCGGCTCCGGCAGGCGTCGCTCCGGAAATTCAGGGAGGATTTCGTGGACGGTGATCCGCAGATGGCGCAGATGACAGCGATCAAGATGTTTCGGGGAATGCATTGAAATTCCCGGTTTCTAAGAATCTTTGTTACAACGGAGTTCATCGTGGAAAAAACGTATGCTTTAGGATTCGATGTTTACGGCACCCTGGTCGATCCACTGGCGCTGGCCGAACCTTTGCGGATGCTGGTTGGCGAACATGCGGTTGCGTTTGCGGCGCTGTGGCGGACCAAGCAATTGGAATATTCGTTCCGGCGCGGCTTGATGCGGCGCTATGCGAATTTTGATGTGTGTACCCGCCAGGCTTTGCTCTATACCCAGAAGGCGCTGGGTTGCGAGTTACCGGAATCCGATCAGGATCGACTGATAGAAGCCTATCTGTATTTGCCCATGTTTGAGGAAGTCACTGCGGCGCTGAATGCCCTCAAGGCTCAGGGTCATCAGCAGGTGGCCTTTTCCAATGGCGTCGAGACCAGTATTCGGGCGCTGTTGACCAACGCTGGTGCGTTGCCGTTGTTGGAGGATGTGGTCAGCGTGGATGATCTGCGCACGTTTAAGCCTAATCCAGAGGTTTACGCCTATCTGGCGCGGCGAACCAAACGCCTGCCGGGCGAAACCTGGCTGATCTCCAGCAATGCCTGGGATGTGATTGGTGCCAAGACATCCGGGTTACGGGCGGCCTGGGTCAAACGCCAGTCGGATGCGGTGTTCGATCCCTGGGATGTGGAGCCGGATGTCGTCGTCAGTCGGCTGGATGAATTGCCCGCCTTTTTTGCAAGCTTGGCGAACTGAACAGGAAATGCCCTGTTCCCTTGGATTTTTCTGCTAATCTTGTCTCTCTCTGGCTACGGTACTCTCGAAATTAATGAATGACCCTGACCCTGAACCACGACCTTACCCCTTCTTGCGCCTTTCCGCCTTTGTGGCTTTCCTTGCCCTGAGTCCAGGCGTCGCTGATGCAGATCAAGCGGTTGAGGCGACCCACCCGATCAGCGGCGACGCTGTTCTGCTCGTTGCCTACGTTCTGCTGGCGCTTTTCTTTTCTTTCATGTGTTCGGTCGCTGAGGCCGTACTGCTGAGCATCCCCCCTTCGTTCATTGGTGGACTCGAGCAAACTGACCCTAAGCGGGCTGCACTACTCCGGAAACTCAAGGGCGACGGTATCGATCGGTCACTCGCGGCCATTCTGACCGTGAACACCATCGCCCATACGGTGGGTGCCATCGGTGCCGGTGCCAAGGCCACGGCGGTCTTCGGCAACGCCTGGTTCGGGGTATTTTCGGCGGTCATGACCCTGCTGATCCTGTTCCTCTCGGAAATTTTGCCCAAAACGCTGGGCGCCGTGTATTGGCCCAGCCTGACTGGATTCACCGCGTGGTATGTGAATTTCCTGATTAAAAGCATGTATCCGCTGATCCTGGTTTCCGAGAAGTTCACCAAACTGATTGCCCGTGGGCAAACGGTGCATGTCTTCAGTCGCGACGAGTTCATCGCGATGGCCCATATCGGACAGGCATCCGGGCATATCAACGATCGCGAGTCCCGCATCATTCGCAACCTGTTCCGCTTCGGGTCGCTGCGAGCGCAAGACATCATGACGCCACGGACCGTAGTCATGGCGTTGCAAGAGGATATGCTCATATCCGATGCGTTGCGGGTGCGAACCAACACCCTGTTCTCGCGGCTACCCGTGTACGCAACGGACCTCGACGCCGTCACCGGATTTGTCCTCCGTGAAGATTTGCTGCTGGCGCAAGCGGAAGGTACGGGCCATCGGCCGCTCACGGAGCTGCGCCGGGAGATTTTGGCGGTGGTCGGCGCGACGCCGTTATCGGCCTTGCTTGAACAACTCCTCGACCAACACCATCACATTGCGGTGGTGATTGGCGAATACGGTGAAACCAGGGGCGTGGTCACGCTGGAAGATGTGGTCGAGACCCTGCTCGGCATTGAGATCGTCGATGAAGGCGACCAGGTCGAGGATATGCAGAACCTGGCGCGCCAACTCTGGACCAAGCGTGCGAAGGCGCTGGGACTGAAGATCGATACCACCAACCCGCTACCGTCCGATCAGGCGTCGCCGAACTCGTGACCCGTCATTGAACTTCGTGCACTGTCTGTCGTATCCACGCTGACTCACGTTTTCTCAAAGCCTCATGCTCATGGAAATACTGATTCTTGCTGCCCTCATCACGTTGAATGGGCTTTTCGCCATGTCCGAAATTGCCCTGGTTACTGCACGCCGCGCACGACTCGCACGACTGGCCGAAGAAGGTGACCCAGCCGCAACTGTGGCGATCACCCTCGGCCAAGACCCCAACCGCTTTCTGTCGACGATACAAATCGGCATCACGGCGATTGGCATACTAAGCGGTATTGTGGGCGAAGCCGCCCTCGCCGAACCCTTCGCGCTGTGGCTACAGGACTTGGGTGTTGCGCCGCGCAGCAGTGAGTGGGGGGCGACCACGCTGGTCGTTATCGTAGTGACTTATGTGTCTATCGTCGTCGGCGAACTCGTGCCCAAGCGCCTGGGACAGATCAATCCCGAAGGCATTGCCATAAAGGTCGCCCGCCCCATCACAGCGCTGGCGGCGCTCTCGCGTCCGTTCGTCTATCTTCTGTCCGTTTCGACGACGGTTGTGCTGAAACTGCTCGGACAGAACGAGAAGGTCGGGTCGAGTGTGACTGAGGAGGAAATCCGCGCCATGATTGATGAAGGCTCGGAAGCGGGCGTCATCGAAAAGAACGAACATGACATGGTCAGAAACGTGTTCCGACTCGACGATCGTCAGATCGGCACGCTCATCGTGCCGCGCTCGGATATTATCGCCCTCGACGTCACGCTGCCCCTTGCGGACAACCTCGGGCGCATTTTCGATTCCCACCATTCGCGCTTTCCGGTGTGCCGCGGTGGACTCGACGATATTCTCGGGACGATCTCGACCAAGGCGCTTTTCAAGCAGACCCTGGGCGGAGGGATCACGGATCTGACCGCCCAGCTTGAACAAGCCGTTTTTGTTCCCGAGTCGCTCACCGGTATGGCGCTTTTGGAGCAGTTCCGTACCTCGCGCACCTGCATGGTGTTCGTCGTGGGCGAGTATGGCGAGGTCCAGGGGATCGTGACTTTGCAGGATGTACTGGAAGCAGTCACCGGGGAGTTCCAGACCGAGGAACTGGACGACGCTTGGGCAGTACAGCGCGAGGATGGCTCGTGGTTGCTCGATGGCCTGATTCCAGTTCCCGAGTTGAAGGATCAACTCAAACTGAACACGGTGCCCGAGGAGGAAAAAGCCCGGTTCCACACCTTGTCCGGGATGGTGATGTGGCTGCTCGAGCGCTTGCCACAGACTGGCGATGTGGTGATCTGGGAAGGCTGGCGACTCGAAGTGGTCGATCTCGACGGCAAACGCATCGACAAAGTGCTCGCCACTCCGCTACCGGAGTCTACAAGCGAGGCACCCGTCGAAACCCGGTCGGACGAACCAACTTCTGACTAACCGTGCCCGAGGCCAGGCAATTCATGCGCTGAAACCAGTCATCTGAGCAATGGTGTCCTGCACATCATCTCTATGATTCAAAGGGGAAATTTTCATTATGGAATGGATCGCTGATCCCACGGTCTGGATCGGTCTGGCGACTCTGGTGGTTTTGGAGATCGTCCTCGGCATCGACAATCTGATCTTTATCGCCATTCTCGCCGACAAACTCCCGCCTGCGGAGCGCGACCGGGCGCGGATTATTGGCCTGACTCTGGCGATGCTCATGCGCTTGGTGTTGCTGGCCAGCATCTCCTGGTTAGTCACCCTGACTGCGCCGCTATTTACGCTTTTTGGCCAAGCGTTTTCCGGGCGCGACCTGATTCTCGCCCTGGGTGGCCTGTTTCTGCTGTTCAAAGGCACCATGGAACTGCATGAACGCCTGGAGGGGGGCGACGAACATCACAGCGGCACGAAGCTGTATGCCCGTTTTTGGCCCGTGGTGGCGCAGATTGTCGTTCTGGACGCGGTATTTTCCATCGACGCCGTGATCACCGCAGTGGGCATGGTCGAACATTTGCCAGTGATGATGGCAGCGGTGATGATCGCCATCATGCTGATGATGATCGCCAGCAAGCCGCTGACCCGCTTTGTCAGCGCCCATCCCACCGTCATCATTCTCTGTCTGGGTTTCCTGCTGATGATTGGGTTCAGTCTGGTGGCCGAAGGACTGGGTTTCCATATCCCCAAGGGCTACCTGTACGCCGCTATTGGGTTCTCGGTACTCATCGAAGTCTTTAATCAGTGGGCGCAGTTCAACCGTCGCCGATTTCTGGTGGGTCAGCGTCCGTTGCGAGAACGCACGGCCGAAGCCGTGTTACGCCTGTTGGGCGGGCGTGTGGAACCGGCTGAAGTCGGCGAGGATGTCGCGGCCCTGGCCAGCGGCGCTGAAAACCCGGCATCGCTGTTTGATCCGGCCGAGCGCGCCATGATCCGTAGCGTGCTTAATCTGGGCGAGCGCCCCATTCCTGTCTTGATGACCCCGCGCATGGAGATTGTCTGGCTGGATATCGAAGCGGACGCGCAGCAACTCCGGCAAACCCTGCAACAATATCCCTATAGCCGCTATTTGGTGTGTCGCAGCGAATTGGACGACCTGCAAGGTGTGGTGCAGGGGCGCGATCTGCTGGCTGGTGTGCTGGCCGGCGAACCGCTGAACCTCACTGCGGCGCTGCGAGAGCCGCTCATCGTTCACGAGGGCATGAACACCTTGCAGGTGCTGGAGCAGATGCGCCAGCATCCCATTCCGTTGGCGGTGGTGGTGGACGAGTACGGCGGCGTGGAGGGTATTGTCACCGCCTCCGACGTTTTGGCGTCGATTGCTGGCGACTTGGCGGATACCGCCAGCACCGACACCCCCAGTGTGCAGGAACAGGACGGAGTCTGGTTGCTGGACGGCAGCCTGTCTCTGGATGAGTTGCGAGACCTTTTGCGGTGCGAGAATTTGCCCAGAGACGCCGACTATCACACCTTGGCCGGACTGGTGCTCAACCAATTGGGCGAGGTGCCGAGTGGCGGCGAACTGTTCACGCTGGAAGGCTATCAGTTTGAAGTGGTTCACATGAATGGACACCGGATCCATCAGGTGCGCGTCTGTCGGGTTGCTGAATCCGAGAAAAGTCAGGGGTGAGATTGATGGAACTGGAGAGTGGGGTTATGGCGTTATGTTCATGTGGTTCTAAGCGTGACCATGAAGATTGTTGTGGTCCGATCATCAGCCTCTCTTCTTTTTTAACTGCCACCCGCTATGAGGATGCTGCACACCTTGCGCAATTGCAGTTGCCGATTCTCAACGATTACATGGCCAAAACAGCGGGGAATGTGCAGTTGGCGGAATTTCACAAGAACTATGAAAATTGGTTTCAGGAAATGACTTATTTGTTCCAGCGCCCATAGTGAGTCCGTCATCACCGCCTCCTGCGGGTAGCGAACGGTTATTCAAATCGGCAAACTCAAGCGGTAATCAGCCACATTCTCAATGCGTGTGCCGATGGTGGATGTCGGGGAAATGGGGATGCTTATGCACTATTATTTCGTGTTGATGCCAGTGCTCGTGCGGCTCGTCGCTTTTCCAATCGAAGTCATGGTCATGCCGATGATGCTCTTCGTGAACATGCGGGTGACGGTGCTCCATCGGTTCATGCCCATGTTCGTGCTCATGGTGTTCGGTCAGGTGCAGCCACACCCCCCAACCCATCAGCGCTGCTGCGAGCCAGAACGCGACTGAGGTCGTTTCGCCGAGCAGGACGAGGGACATCACCGCGCCGATGAAGGGTGCAGTGGAGAAGTAGGCTCCAGTGCGCGCCGTGCCCAGGCCGCGCAGTGCAAGAACGAAGAGCACGAGGCTGATGCCGTAGCCGAACAAGCCGACAACCATCGTACCCAACAGGGTTACACTTCCCGGCAAGCTTGCCCCGAGCGCGAACGCCAGCCAGACGTTGACGGCACCCGCTACGGCGCCCTTCGCACCCGCAATGAACAGCGCATCCGAGGCCGACACGCGCCGCGTCAGGTTGTTGTCGATGGCCCAGCACAGGCAACCAGCGATGATGGCCAGCGGCCCAACCCAGTTGCTTGTTCCGCCTTCGCCTCCCGACCAGGACAACACCACGCCACCGGCCACGATGGCGAGCATGCCGAGTACGATGCGGCGGTCGGTATTTTCCTTGAAGACGACCCAGGCGATCACAGCGGTCAGCACCGCCTCGAAGTTGAGCAGCAGCGAGGCGGTCGATCCGCTGGTGCCGGTCAGGCCGAACATCAGGGCAAGTGGCCCCAGCACCCCGCCGAAGAAGATCGCCCCCAATAGCCAGGGCCATTCATCCTTGGCGAGGCCGGATGGCGTCCAGCCCCGATCGCGGATCAGACGCGCCGCAGCCAGCCCGAATCCACTTCCCAGATAGAGCAGTCCGGCTAGCAGCCAGGGCGACATCTCGCCGACGAGTAGTTTGGCGAATGGCGTACTCGCGCCGAACAAGGCTGCCGCGAGGAGCGCATGGATCACATAGATATTGTTCATGGTTCTTGTCGGAGACGGCGAGGATGCCATTCGGTGGAAACGATAGCCGGAAACGCCCTCACCCCACTGGAGTGAGGGTGCCTTGCTTACAGCACGCGCTCGATCTTCGCGTAATCGCCTTTGGCCTTCAGCGTGACGGTGACGTCGCCAGCGGTGCGCCGCCAGAAACCCATCACGATCAGGATCGCGCCCAGCGCGAGCAACTGGCCGATCTCCACACCGACGTTGAACGCCAGCAAGTTGGGCAGCAGGCCATCGCGGGCGATTTCGAACTCCTGGATTTTCGCGGCCAGGCCGAAGCCATGGAACAAGCCGAAGATCAGGGTCGCCACCTTGGTGTTCGGCTGTACGCCGAACCAGCGCTGGTAGGCACCGAGGTTGTCGAGCGCCTTGTAGACCACCGACAGGCCGATGATCGCGTCGATCACATAGGCATTGACATTCACCCCAGCGTAGACGCCGTACAGCATGGTGACTGAGTGCCCGATGGCGAACAGGCTGACGTAGAGCGCGATGTCCTTGAGCCTGTAGAGGAAGAAGATCACCCCAGCGAGGAATAGCAGATGGTCGTATCCGGTGACCATGTGCTTGGTACCAAGGTAGGTGAAGGGCAGCAGATGCGTACCCGAGATTTCCTGGATATAGCCCTTGTCGCCCTCGGCCACGCCATGAGCGTGAGCGAAAGCGGTCAAGAGCAGGTAGAGGAAAATGCCTGCAATAACTTGCAGCAATAGACCAAAGTGGGACAGTCGCGCCGACTGCCCTCGATCAGGGAATGAAAGGACCATGGATTGCTTCCGATGAGATTGAGTCAAGGGTCGCATCGTTGAAGACGACCGACCGGTTGCGTCAGCATATCGAAAGGGATTTTGGCGGTCGTTCAAGGCAAAAGCAGGGGGCAGGATAAGCCACTATCGGCGATGCCACGACCCAGGCATCCGAGAGCATCACCACCGTGTGCGTTTCACTATCGGGTAAGTTGGAGGTGTCGTGGCTGTGATCTGCGGTGTGGTGCCCATGTTGATGACCGGCGCTGCGGTCATCATCCGATTGCGACTCATCATGGCTGTGGTCGTGCTCACCGAATTGCGTGGCCAGAAGCGGCGCGTCGTCATGCCCGGACCAAGTAGCCGGATCGTGCGAGGTGGAGACCCTGTTGGCGTAGGATGCCCAGTCATTAACCAGCACGACAAGCACGAGCAGCAGTCCTGTCATGCAGGGCATGCGACGACAAAGGACGCAAATTTCGGAGGAGAATGCCATAGGGTGTAACGACAGCGGGTTTTTCGTAATGGCAGGACTACAATATACAGGTTTGCTGACTTTCCCTTGCTTTAAGAACGCCCCTCTCCCGTTGCGGAAGAGGGGTCAAAGCGCACTGTTCAGGTGATGAACGGTACCAGGATCAGAGACACGATGGAAAGCAGTTTGACCAGGATGTTCATGGCCGGGCCGCTGGTGTCCTTGAACGGATCACCGACGGTATCGCCAATCACCGCTGCTGCATGAGCGTCGCCGCCCTTGCGTTCACCCGCCAGTTGACCGGCTTCAATCGACTTCTTGGCGTTGTCCCAGGCACCGCCGGCGTTGGACATCAGCAGGGCCATGGTCATGCCAGTGAGCAGCGAACCCAGCAGCATCCCGCCGAGCGCCACCGGGCCGAAGAAGAAGCCAACAATCACCGGCGACATGACGGCAAGAAGGCCGGGGGGAATCATCTCGCGCAACGCCGCATCAGTCGAGATGGCCACGCAGCGTGCGGTATCCGGTTTTGCCGTACCCTGCAACAGGCCAGGGATTTCACGGAACTGGCGACGGATTTCTGTCACCATCTCCATCGCCGCCCGCCCGACCGAACTCATGGTCATCGCCGCAGCCAGCAGAATCACCATGCCGCCCAGCAAGACGCCAATAATGACCAGAGGATCGGTAATATCCATGGGCAGGGGTTTGCCAATGGCCAGTTCGACCGCCTGTTTATAGGAAACAAACAGCGCCAGAGCCGTCAGTGCGGCTGAACCGATAGCGAAGCCCTTACCCGTGGCAGCGGTGGTGTTGCCAATCGCGTCAAGGTGATCGGTAATAGCGCGAACTTCGGCAGGTTGATGCGACATTTCGGCGATGCCGCCCGCGTTGTCGGAGATCGGCCCGGAAGCGTCAATGGTCATGGTCACGCCCGCGGTGGCTAACATGCCGACTGCGGCAATGGCGATACCATACTGGCCCGCCGTTTGGTAGGCGACGAAGATGGTCAGCACGATGATCAACATCGGTATCGCACAGCTCTCTAACCCTACTGCCAGGCCCGTGATGATGTTGGTTGCGGGGCCGGTCTTGCAGGATTCCACGATGCGTGTGACCGGTTTGGATGATGTGTAATACCAGGCTGCCCGGCCAATGGCGACGCCCGCCAGGTTGCCGGCCAGAATAGCGAAGAACAGCGACCAGCTATAGCCCAGCGCCAACATGGTCAATAGCGACAGAAAGAGAAAGAGTACAGAGGCACTGGTTTCGGAAATCGCCAAGGCTTTTTCTGGCCCATACTTTTTAAAAGCGTTCATGCCATAGATACCGACCAGCGATGAGATCAGGCCGATGATGGCCAACGCCAGGGGGAGGGTCACCAGCATCGAACGGCTGATGTCACTGCCAAACTGGTCGGTCAGTTGCACCGCAGTGAAAGTCGCTGCCAGCGTCACGGTGGCGACCATGGCTCCGACATAAGATTCAAAAATGTCTGCGCCCATACCCGCGATATCGCCGACATTATCACCGACGTTGTCAGCGATGACGCCTGGATTACGCGGATCGTCTTCGGGAATGCCGGCCTCCACCTTGCCGACCAGATCGGAACCGACGTCTGCAGCCTTGGTGAAGATGCCGCCGCCGACCCGGGCGAACAACGCGATAGATGAAGCACCCATCGAGAAGCCCCAAACCACTGAGATCTGCTCCGGATCAACCGCAAAACTGGATGCCAGGCCGGTAAAAATGAGGCCCAGGCCGAGCAAACCGAAGCTGGCGACGGCCAGACCCATGACCGCACCACCGTTGAAGCCCACCAGCAGCGCCTCACCGAGGCCCTGTTCCCGCGCCGCGGCCGTAACGCGAACATTGGCCTTGGTCGCTGCGTACATCCCGATCAAACCCGCCAGCGCTGAGGCCAATGCCCCGAGCAGGAAGGCCAGACTGGTGGGGAAGCCATACTGCACGGATAGCAAAATAGCGATCACTAAGGCAAAAACGGCGATCTTGGTGTACTGGGCGCGCAAGTAGGTCATGGCACCCAACTGAATCTCAGCGGCAATCGCCATCATCAGGTCGTCCCCACTGGAACGGCGCACTATGGACTTGTACAACATCGCGGCAACGACCAGCCCGATCAGGCCCGCGACCAGCGACAGGATTCCGACAATCATAAAACTCCTCCCAGAATGAACTTGCGGATATGTGGTCCGCCATGCATGGCGGCTAAGGCTGCGCAATAATACCCGATCAAGGCTGCGCAAATCCGATATTCTTAAGGGTGGCAGCTTCGCAGCGATGACCGTCATCTGCGTCGCCGGTTTAAACCCAGCAGGAGAAATTCAACAATGAAGTGCAAACATTACATGTTGTCCGCGCCCACTGCCGTGCTCGATACCGCGCCGTTGTCGGAAGCATTGGCGCTCATGATTCGTAAACACATGCAGGACTTAATGGTGATTAACGCTCAGGGTGAATTTGTGGGCACCATCAATTCGTTCATGTTTTCCAAAATGCTGCTGCCTGCCGAGCCGCAGTTGCCGGATGACGCTGAGAATGAGCGCGCCGAGGATGTTGATAACCGGCTGATTCCTTATCTGCACCGCAAGGTCGCCGATTTTGCCGTGAACCATCCGGTGGTGAGTCCCGAATCGCCATTGTCCGAGGCATTAACCTTGTTATCAGAGGGCTATATCCGGTTGCCGGTCGTCGATGGGAATCGCAAGCTGGTGGGCGCGTTGTCATCGCTGACTATCCTGCGCCGATTCCGGTTCTAACCTGGTCAATCCAGACCCCTTCTTGCCAGTCAGGGAGGGGCGACGCACCCTCGATCTCGATTAATGAGCCTGACCATGCAACGCAGAACTTTTCTGAAAGCGCTCGGCACCGGTCTGGCGCTGGGCAATCCAGTAGAGCGCCTGTATGCGGGAGAAGCCGTCGCTGGCGGCGTTCCCGATCTGGTCGCCGTCAAGGGGGTGTCGACGGCAGATATCGTTAACCTGCAATCGCAATTGCTATCGACCGATCTGGTGACGGCGGATACCGCAGCGGCGAAGTTGTTTGGCCTGGAACCCAGTGAAGTGGGCTATATTCGACTGGCCGGTGAGATGGGCGTCGGGCGTGGAGATTTGGAGAGTCTGGCGACTCAGCGTATTGTACTTTGAATGCTATCCATGAAGCCCCTTTTATAAATGCCATCCATGGAGAAAGATGATGTCAGCCCAACTCAAAACTCACTGGATTTCAGTGGAAGAGTATCTCGCTATTGAAGAAAACAGCGGGATCAAGCATGAATATATTAACGGTGAAATTTATGCTATGTCGGGTAGTAGCGCCCGGCATAATCAGATTGCGGGTAATCTGTTTGCTCGCTTGCTGAATCACCTGCGAGGCTCGCCCTGCCAGGTGTTTATTGCGGACGTCAAATTGCATCTCAGGGAAGTCGGCGTCGAGATGCTTTACTACCCTGACTTAATGGTTTGTTGTGATCCTGATGATCGTCACCCCTATTACCGTATGCGTCCCTGTTTGATTGTCGAGGTGTTATCCAGTGAGACAGCGTGCACGGATCGACAGGAGAAACTGTTTGCGTATACCCGATTAGATAGTGTTCAAGGCTATCTGCTGCTGGAGCAGGATCAGATGCGCGCAATTCTGCATTCGCGGGAAGCAGGCCAATGGCAACGGACCGAATTTAGCGATCCACAGGGTGAATTAACGTTGCCCTGTACGGGGTTGACGATTCAATTAGCGGAACTGTACGAAGGCGCTGGATTGCCCGAGACGCCACGAGCGGTTTAAGCCCCTCAACTTTAAGAATAACCTGGCGATTCTGGCGTCCTGGCGGTTCAACCAACGCTTTCCATATTCACAAAAAAACCCGGCATTGCCGGGTTTCCTGTTTGTTAAAGCGTTTACCGCTTTAAACCGAACTCTGCTTCGGTGCTGACTGACTATCAGGAATCAGTGCGCAACCATGGCCGTAGTAATACTGCAAGGTCTGCCAGACTTCAAAAAAATACTGACGGGATTCTTCATCGCTTGCGACTGGTGGTTCGGCCTCGACGCCGGACGGGTCCAGCACCGCCAGGGTATTGCCCGGCGTCGGCAGGTGACGGGCGTCGAGCAGGGCGACGGCCTGATGGGCATAGCCGCCATTTTCCTGTTCGCCAACTCCAATCCGGTACAACCGGAATCCCTTCATCCGCGCCATACGCGGTAGATAGTGAAGCAAACGGCGGGCCGCGCCATCATCCGCCTGCGCGGATGCGCCATCATTAAAGCCAAAGTCGGTATAGACCTGATCGATCCGGCGCAGCTCATTGGCTTTGTCAGGATCGATTTGTTCAAACTGCTGGGCGATTTGCTGCAAAACACTGGGCATGATGCTGTACCTCGCTCAACCGTGGCCCGGTGGCCAGCCTCAGGGCGTTGGGGAAATGTACCGTGAGGATGGATTCAGGTTGTGAATGCGGTTATTCGCTTCTAAAGAGCATTGCCACAGCCTGAATACGATTATTGTAATCCATATTCAGCGTTTTGGTAGGGAACTGCGAAAAAAATTTCACATTGTGCAATCGCACAAAAAAATAGCAAGTTTCCTCCCCTGTTGCGGGGGAGGAGCGCGTATCAGGGGGGCTTAGGACGCAGCGGAATCGGCTCTAGCGACGGCCTCTTCCATCAATTTCTGCAACTCGCCGCTCTGATACAGTTCCAACGTAATGTCGCAACCGCCAATCAACTCGCTGTTAATGTAAATCTGCGGGAAGGTGGGCCAGTCGGCGTAGCGCGGCAGGTTGTCGAAAATGTCCGGGTCTTCCAGGATATTGAAATAGGCGAACGGCAGGCCGGTAGCGGCCAGAGCCTGGGAGGCGCGGTGTGAGAAACCACAGCGGGGGGCTTCCGGGGTGCCTTTCATGTAGATCACGACCGGATTGGATTCGACTTGTTGCTTGATGCGTTCGAGAGCGTCCATTGATTGACCTCGGTAGGAGAAAGATGCTTAACCATTGACCCGTGTTGCCGGGTCCACGTTCAATTGCAGCCACAGTTCCAGCAGCGCCGAGTGCCAGAGCTTGCTGCCCAGTAGCCGGGTATGATGCGCCTCGGGTTCGGCTAGTAGACGGTCCAGATACGTCCGCTGGAACAGGCCACGCTCCCGACAGGCGCGGGAATTAACCGTGTCGCGCATGAATTCCAGAAAGGGGCCACGCACGAATTTTAACGCTGGCACCGGGAAATAGCCCTTGGGCCGGTCGATCACGGCGTCAGGCAATAAGCCCCGGGCGATTTTTTTCAATACCTGCTTACCGCCGCTGCCGATCTTTAATTCTGGCGGTAATTGCATCGCCAGTTCCACCAGTTCATGGTCCAGGAACGGCACCCGCGCTTCCAGTCCCCAGGCCATGGTCATGTTGTCCACCCGTTTCACCGGGTCGTCAACGATCAGCGTGGTCACATCCAGCCGCAGCACTTGGTCGAGATATTCATCTGCGCCCGATTCCGCCAGCCGTTCCGCAATCAGTTCTGCGGTGTAGTCGGAACCCTGCCAGGCCGGCCCGACCGTTTCCAGAAATTCAGCATGGTCACGGTCGAAATAGTGTTGGCGGAATCGCTCCAGATCAGTCCCGCTTTCTGCGACCATGCGCGGATACCAGAAATAGCCGCCGAACACTTCATCCGCGCCTTGACCGCTCTGCACGACTTTGACCGCTTGCGAAACCTGTTCCGACAGCAGAAAGAAGGCCACCGCGTCCTGGCCGACCATCGGCTCGGCCATGCAGGTCACGGCTTCCGGCAGGCGTTTCAGCACCTGATCGTTGGGAATTAGATACTTGTGGTGGCGGGTCTGGTAGCGGGCCGCCACCGGATCGGAATATTCAAACTCGTTGCCTTTTTCTTCCGGCTGATCTTCAAAACCCACTGAGAAGGTGCGCAGATCATGCACGCCGGATTCCGCCAGCAATGCGACCAGCAGGCTGGAATCCAGTCCACCAGACAGCAGAACGCCCACCGGCACATCCGCAATGTCCAGCCGCCGCCGCACTGCCAGCCGCAGTGCGTCATGCACCGCGTCGGTCCATTCCGCCTCGCTGCGCGATTCCACCGGACGCCGGGCGGTCAATCGCCAGTAAACCCGATTCCGCTGATTGCCCTGCGCGTCGATAGTCATCGTTGTTGCCGGGGGCAGCTTGCGGATGCCTTGCAAAATTGTGCGCGGCGCGGGGATGACCGCGTGCACGGTCAGTTGGCAATGCAGACCGACCGGATCAATCGCGGTATCCACATCGGGCGCGGCCAGCAGCGCCTGACTGTTCGAGGCGAAGCGGAAGGCGTGCGGTGTCCGGCTGTAGTACAGCGGCTTGATGCCCAGTCGGTCGCGGGCGAGGAACAGGGTGCGTTCACGCAAATTCCACAGGGCGAAAGCAAACATGCCGATCAGGTGCTCAACGCACTGCTCGCCCCATTCCGCATAGGCTTTGAGGATGACCTCGGTGTCGCCGCCGGAGAAGAAGCGGTAGCCCTTGGTCTGGAGTTCCTGCCGCAGTTCCCGGTAGTTATAGATTGCGCCGTTGAAGACCAGCGCCAGGCCCAGTTCCGGATCGACCATCGGCTGGTTGGAGCGGTCACTGAGATCGATGACCGACAGTCGGCGATGGCCGAATAACAGCGGACCATCTGCCCACATGCCTTCATGATCAGGACCGCGCCGGGCCAGTCGCGCCAGCATCGCTGGCATTAAGGTCAAGTCCGGCCCTTGGCCGTCCAGTGTTAATTCACCGCAGATGCCACACATGGTTTCAAGAGATTGCTGCCCGCTCCCGGAGGGAGAGAGGTTAGAGGTTAGAAACTAAGACTGGCGGCGACCGGCGGGCGGCCGGTGACGCTGCGCGCTACCGAAATAGCGCGATTATAGACCTGAGCGCTGGGAACACTGCCGCTGAGCGTGACGACACCCTGATTGGCTGTGACATTAATGCTGGCGCTGGCGAGTTGTTCATCCTGCTTGTAGGCGTCCTTGATGGCCGAAACGATTTCCGAATCGCTGAGTTTCGGGCCGGGGCGTCCGCTATCGGTCAGGCTGGAAGTGCTGGCGACGCTACTCTCATCACTGGAACCGCCGCCCATACTGACACAGCCAGCGGTGGTTAAGCCGGCCACTAGTGCGAGCGTGAAAGCAAGTTTGTTCATATCCTGATTTCTCCATAAGGCTGGGATTACGAGCGTGTGGAAGGGCCAATGCCGGTTCGATGCCAAATTTGCCGGCAAGAATAACATACCCTTAGCGCCGATAACCTGCGTTGCATCGTCAGGGAGGGGGGGCTAGACTTGCCGGGTTTGTCGCGTCCTGCATGTTCTGGCGAAACTTCATGCCGCCAGTGGGTTCAAAATTGACGCGATTTTTCCATCACTCAATCATCAAGGAGATAGCTGCATGGTTCACGAATTGCCTGCTTTACCCTACGCCAAGAATGCGCTGGAGCCACACATCTCGGCGGAAACCCTGGAGTTTCACTATGGCAAGCATCATCAGACCTATGTGACCAACCTGAATAACCTGATCAAGGGCACGGAGTTTGAAAATCTGTCTCTGGAAGAGATCGTGCTCAAGTCGTCGGGCGGCGTATTCAACAACGCCGCTCAGGTGTGGAATCACACGTTCTATTGGAACTGCCTGAAGCCGAATGGCGGCGGCGAGCCGACCGGGGCGCTGGCGACGGCGATCAACCAGAAGTTTGGTTCGTTTGCGGCGTTCAAGGAAGAATTCGCCAAGACCGCGATAGGCACGTTCGGTTCCGGCTGGGGCTGGCTGGTCAAAAATGCTGATGGTTCCGTGGAATTGATGAGCACCAGTAATGCCGGAACGCCAGCGACCTCCGGCAAGACAGCGCTGCTGACCTGCGATGTCTGGGAACACGCCTATTACATCGATTATCGGAACCTGCGTCCGAAGTATGTCGAGGCGTTCTGGAATCTGGTCAACTGGGATTTCGTCGCTCAGCAATACGCCTGAACCGTATTCGGCGGGCTATTCAAAGCCAGCATCTTTATTTTAGGGATGCTGGCTTTTATTTTAAGCGGTGAAATCGCCTGGTGCTGGACGGCGTTTTCCAGGAATTAAAGGCATTCCGCTGGCGTACTCGCGGTCACGCTGTCGCCACAGTACAGCGGGCTGGTTTTCGGCACCTTCCAGCGTTGCTCCATTTGTTGAACAAAGTTGGAGCGCGGGATGCCCCACTTGTCTTCAAGCCTGGCTAATAAACCGCTGCGGTGCCAGCGAACTACTGCCCTGGAGATCGCGTGATACAGGCGTCCATCCCGTTCGTCCCGATGCAGCCCTATGGCCCATGGCGCTGAATACAGCGACGGCAGCGGCGCTTCGTAGCGCGTCGACCACTCCGGTTTTTGTAGCATGGCCTGGATGGCGATGTCGCTGAAAATGAGGCCGACGCAGCGGCCATCGCGTAACGCCGCCACCGCGTGGTCAACGCTGTACAATGCGATGACGTCGACGCCGTATTTAATGGCCAGCGCCCGATTAAAGAAGGATTCCCGGCGCGAGCAGACCCGCCGGTTGTACAGATCGGACCACTGCTTCAATTGCTCTGAACGTCGAGTGAGCAAGCCGAAGCCGGTTTCATAGTAATGGGGCAGTACCATGGTGACCTGCGTCTGCCGGTCCGGGGTATCGGCAAAGGTGGCGATGACGACATCCACCAACCGCTGTTCCAGAGCCGACACGCGTTCGGCGCTCAGTAAGGGTTTTAACTCAAGCTTCACGCCAAACTGGTCGGCCAGATCCTGGGCCAGATCCGGTTCAAGCCCCACGATATTTCCCGACACCTTGTCGAGTACGCCCCATAATGGCACGTCTGCCTTGACGCCAACGATCAGTTTGCCCCGGTTTTGAATGGCCTCGAAAGTATCCGCCCGGACGTCGCGAGCGACTGGTCCATAGCAACAGGCGGCGGCCAGCGATAACAGCACCCAGTGTTTAATGACGGCCCTCATAACGTCGCCTCCAGCGCCAGGAGCGCCGCGCTATCGCGAAGGGCATCCCTGGTTTGATAACAAAGCGCGACGCAGGTGATGTCATCGGACTGTTCGACGCCAGCGGCAAATTCATGGACTGCGCGCACGGTGCGCTCCACCGCCTCAGTCGGGGTTCCGCAGGGCGCATCGCGGAACAGCGCGACCAGTCGGTCGACGCCAAATTCCTCGTTTGCCGCATTCATCGCCTCGGTGACGCCATCGCTGAACATCAATACGGTATCGCCGGGGTGAAGCTGAATGCTCGCCTGGGGGTAGAACGCGCCAGGGATGATGCCCGGCGCAGCCCCGCCGAGCACGGGTAGATACTCGGCGCTGCCATCAGCGTGTACCAGCAAGGGCGGCGGATGTCCCCCGTTCGCATAGCGCAGCAACCCGGTTGCGGGATCGAACAGGCCATAGAACAGGGTAACAAATATGCAACCGTCATTGTCCGCGCAGAGTTCATCATTGACTTTGGCGATGATCCCGGACAAATCCAGCGCTTCATGCAGGGCGGTGGCACGCACCAGGGTTTTCGCCATCATGCCAAACAGACCGGGGCCGATGCCCTTGCCGCTGACATCAGCGACGACCATACCACGCAGTCCACCAGCGACCTCAAAATGATCGTAAAAATCACCGCCGACCTCTTTCGCCGCCTGCATGGTTCCCCATAATTGATATTGGGGATGGACCGGCCAGGCGCGCGGCAGGATCGCAATCTGCATTTTGGCGGCGACATTGAGTTCCTGACGCAGGGCCATGAGTTGGATGGATTCACGAAACGCTTTGGTCACGGTTTCAAACCAGGGACGCCAGGCCATCGGCACTATCGGAATATTGGTCGGCTGAAAGCGTGATTCTGCGGCGAGATGCTGGACCAGTTTCGCGGCTGGGCCGACAAATTCGCGTGACGTTACCGTGTAGGTAACGACCATAACCGCTATCAAACCGAGCAGGATAGCGAGCATAGGGGGTCCATAGTCGGTCAGGACTTTATGCCACAGCGCGGAACGTGGCACGGTATAAATCAGGATCCAGGGTGCCAGGGCGAAAGGGTAGCGGATGACGACATAATCCTGTATGTCAACCGGCTGAGCTTTTGGCAGGTTGCTTAAATCGCGGGTTTTGAGCGCTTCCGGCAATGCGTCGGTAAGTGTGGGCGCTTGTTCGACGGTGAGGGGGTTGGCGTACAAGTGAGGATGGGCGAGGACTTTCCCGTAGGCGTCCGCCAGGAATACCGTCCCCAGCGGATAGCTGAAGTCGTTATTGATCCGGTTGAGATAGTCAAGACTGGTATCAATGGCGATGACCCCGGTAAAGCGTCGGTCTTGATAAACCGGGACGGCGACCGGTACCAGCAAACCTTGGGAGGCGTCTCGAAAGTAAACCGGCGCCCAGTACTTCTCACGGTCGGGATTCTGCTCCGGGCTGCCGAGCGTCCAAACCGGGTCCTGGTAAACCCTTGAAGTGAATGGCTGGTTGACCGAGGGTTCCCAGGGGGCGAACAGGACAAAGTTATGGAGCGAAATGAAGCGAGCCTGAGCGGCGTTGGGTAAGGTGAAGACCAGGGAGCGGAAGCTTTTATTGAAGATCAGCGCTATGTCCAGATCCTGGTAGAAATCAGGCGAACGTCCGGTGAGTGGACCGATACCGACCAGGTTTCCGCTCAGGTCGAGGTCGGGAGTTTGATCGAGGCTGTACCCGACTTCATTGACCTCCGCCCTGAAGGTGAGGCCGGGCCATTGCGATGAAGGCTCATCGCCCAGTGTTTTGGGCGTTGCGGTCTCGCCTTCGGCCAGCATCCGCAGGGTTTCCAACTGGTCGGCCGATGACCGTATGACGAATTCGACGAATTGACTATAGCGCTGGATGTGTTCTTGGATGAGTTCAATTTCGGCGTCAAACTTTCGATGAAGCTGGTAAGCGCAGAAAGCCAGCAGACCGAGCAGGATTGCTCCGTAGGCCAGGCCGATAGCCCGTTTGTAATTTCTGAAAAAATGGACAGGTTCGTCGGAAGCGACTACGGGAGTGGGTAAAGATGAAGCGTTGTTTGGCATGGCGTAATGATATTGCAAAGGGTGGAAGAGAGTGATTCGATCAGGCAGTAAGGAGTAGAACTAAAGTCAGTGGGCAACATTCTATAATGCTGAATCTGTCAATCTCTCAATAACACTATGGAAAATCTTATGCAGGATTCTCAAATAATCGATTCTGTTGCTGCGGAACCCTGGCGGTCCCGTCGGCTATTCAATGGGTTGGCGGCGCTGGTCTGTGCGATGGGGCTGATGTTTGCCTATTACGCGCAATTCCATTTGGAGTTGACCCCGTGCCCGCTGTGTATTTTCCAGCGGCTGGCGCTGTTCGCGCTGGGGCTGGCGTTTCTGGCAGCGACCTTGCACCACCCCCAGGACTGGGGGGCGAAGGCGTATGGCGCGCTGATTGATCTGTTGGCGACGGTTGGCGCACTCATTGCGGCCCGGCATGTCTGGTTGCAGCATCTGCCGCCGGAGGAAGCGCCGCGTTGCGGGCCGGGATTGGATTATATGTTGCAAACCATGCCATTGAATGAAACGCTCCGTGAAGTCTTGACCGGTTCCGGGGAATGCGCCGAGGTGGATTGGACGTTACTCGGATTCAGCATCCCGGAGTGGACACTGTTGCTGTTTATTGGTTTGGGCGTAGTAGGCGTGGTAAGTAACTGGGGGTTGCTGCGCCGGTGATTTCCGCTTCCAGTTGCGCCAGTTCCTCCGGCGTATTCACATTGCGGAATAGCACCGCCCCCTCCGCAAATTCCACCGGCGCGGGTTGATGGCGTTGCAGCCAGCGACCCACGCCGCCTTGACCCTCCGCCAGCCATTCCCGCAAATCCTCCCGCAAGGCAACCGGCAGCAAGGCAAATACCGGCTGCCAGCATCCTTCGCCGAACGCCACGCTGACTGATGCTCCTTCCCGTTCCAAGGCGGCCCACATTCCTTCAGCGTAGTCGGGCGGCAACAGTGGCGAATCGCAGGGCGCTGTTAAGAGATACGGTGTCCGGGCCGCGTCCATTGCCGCCAGGATGCCCGCCAGCGGTCCCCGAAATTGGCTATCCGGGGCGTCGGTGATGACCGGGCAATCGAACGCAGCGTAGCGTTCCTGATGGCGATTGGCGCTAATCAACAATTCCGCGACCTGTGGACGCAGGCGGCGAACGCCATGTGCAATCAGTGGTTCGCCCGCCAGTGGCAGTAAGCCCTTGTCCCGTCTGCCCATGCGTTCGGCGCGCCCGCCGGCCAGAATGACGCCGGTGATCGCTATAGTGTGATGCATTGTTACCTCCGCTTTCAGTAGCCTGTCCCTATGGATACTCCCGGTTTTTCGAGTTACCCCTACGGGATCATTCCGGTCCGGCGTTATCGGCTTTCTTCAACAGTTAATTTGATTAAATCCAATCAAGAACAGCTAATTATCAGCAATAACCGCCATACCTCCAAAGAGGTAGTTCACGTTGTAATTTTGCCAGCCCGTGCTAATAACCCTGATTTCTCTGCGCATGAACAGCAGGTAGCATCGCATACGCAGCATAAAAACGGGGTCCGCCATGGCTAAAACATTTCAACAAAAACAAATCTCAGTATTGACCATGAGTACCATGGCCTTCGCGGTGAATTTCGCCGTGTGGACCATGTTCTCCATCCTCGGTATCCGGATCAAGGCTGAACTCAATCTCAGCGAAACTGAATTTGGCCTGCTGGTCGCGACGCCGATTCTGACCGGTTCGCTGATCCGCCTGCCGTTGGGCATTCTGACCGACCGCTTTGGCGGACGCATCGTTTTCTTTATCCAGATGATTCTGGTCGCCATTCCGATCTACGGGCTGGCGTTCGCGACGGAATATTGGCAATACCTCACGTTGGGCCTGTTCGTCGGGTTGGCAGGCGGTTCGTTCGCGACCGGTATTGCCTATACCTCAGCCTGGTTCAGCAAGGAACGCCAGGGGACCGCGATGGGCATTTTCGGGGCGGGTAACGCCGGTTCCGCTATTACCAATCTGGTTGCGCCGTTGCTGGTCGTCGCCTATGGCTGGCGCATGGTGCCGCAGGTCTATTCCATCGCTATGCTTGTGATGGCGGTGCTGTTCTGGCTGTTCACTTACCCCGACCCCAAGACCGAGGAACGCAAAAAATCCGGAACCCGGATTAGCCTGGCTCAACAACTCGCGCCCCTGATGGACGCCCGAGTCTGGCGGTTCGGGCTGTCCTACTACTTCGTTTTCGGCGCTTTCGTGGCGCTGGCGCTGTGGCTGCCGAAATATTACGTCAACGAATACGGCCTCGATCTCAAGACGGCTTCTTTCATCACCATTCTGTTTACCTTGCCATCCGGTGCCATCCGCGCCCTGGGCGGCTGGATTTCCGACCGCTTTGGCGGCGCGCAAACGACGTGGTGGGTATTCTGGGTGTCACTGGTTTGCCTGTTCTTCCTCTGCTATCCACAGACCACGATGATTATTCATACCCTGCGTGGCGATGTGGCGCTGAACCTCGGGGTGGGCGTCGTGACCTTCACCGTGCTAATTTTTATCGTCGGCATCGCGCAGGGTATTGGCAAAGCCAGTGTTTACCGCAGTCTGGCCGACCATTTCCCCAACAATATGGGCGTGGTCGGTGGCATGGTCGGGGTGATTGGCGGTTTGGGCGGCTTTACGCTGCCGATCATTTTCGGCGTGGTATCGGATGCAATTGGGGTGCGCAGCAGCGCCTATATGGTGATTTTCCTGGCGCTGGTGGCCTCAATGATTTGGACCTGGCTGGCGGAACGGGATGAGCGGGAAGCGATTCTGGAACGGCACGCCGATGTCCGCGCCGAAATGGTCGATGCCGAACTGATCGAACCGACTCGCCCGCGCCGGCGGCATTTGCTGATCGACTGGCAGCCGGACAATGACGTTTTCTGGGAGAAAATGGGACGGCGTATCGCTAACCGCAATTTGTGGCTGTCCATGCCCGCGCTGCTTCTGGCCTTCGCCGTGTGGGTGGTGTGGAGCGTGATCGTGGTCCAGTTGCCGAAAGTGGGCTTCCAGTTCACGTCGAATCAGTTGTTCTGGCTGGCGGCGCTGCCGGGCTTGTCTGGTGCATTCTTCCGGGTGCTGTATTCCTTCGTCGTGCCGATCTTCGGCGGACGCAACTGGACGGTGTTCAGCACTGTGCTGCTGTTGTTGCCGACGCTGTGGATCGGCGTCGCTGTACAAGATCCGAATACCCAATATGCGGTGTTTGTGGCTATTGCGCTGTTATGCGGTTTGGGAGCGGGTAACTTCTCTTCGAGCATGGCCAATATCAGCTTCTTCTACCCGCAACGGCTACAGGGTACGGCGCTGGGTTTGAATGCCGGTGTCGGGAATCTGGGAGTCGGGCTGGCGCAATTGATCACCCCGATTGCCGTTTATGGCGGGGCGTTGCTGATTCTGGGTGGCGAGGCGCAGACCTTGAGTGACGAGGCTGGCGCGACCACCCGGATCTGGTTGCAGAACGCGGGCTTTATTTGGGTGCCTTTTATCGTACTGGCCGCTATCGCGGCTTATCTGGGCATGGACAACATCGCCACGGTCAAGGCGGGTTTCGCTGAGCAAGTGGCGATCATGAAGCACAAACATCAGTGGTTGATGAGTTGGCTGTACACCGGGACGTTTGGCTCGTTTATCGGTCTGGCGGTGAGCTTTCCAATGTTGGTGAACACCGAGTTCCCGGCGGTAGACGCCTTCAAATTCGCCTTTATCGGCCCTCTGCTGGCGGCGCTGGTGCGACCTATCGGGGGTTGGCTGGCGGATCAGCGGGGCGGGGCGATGATCACTTTCTGGAGTTTCCTGGTCATGGCGGTCGCTGCGTTGGCAGCAATCCCGTTCCTGCCGGGCGCTGATGGCGGTGGCAGCGTGGTCGGCTTTGTGCTGATGTTCCTGATTCTGTTCCTGGCTGCGGGCATCGGTAATGGCTCGACCTTCCGCATGATTCCCACGATTTTCCGCACCCTGCGCGAGCAGAAAGTCGCTGGACAGGGTGGAGCCGTTATGGAACACGCCCGGCGCGAAGGGGCTACGGAAGCCGCTGCAACGTTGGGCTTCAGTTCAGCAGTCGCCGCCTTTGGCGGGTTCTTCATCCCCATCGCTTACGGCGCATCTTTCGATCAAACCGGCAGTCCGCAAGGCGCGTTGATCTTCTTTAGCGGGTTTTACCTGATTTGCCTGTGGATCACTTGGCAGTGGTACGCCCGCAAGGGCGCTGCTGTGCCTTGTTAAATCAAATCAGTTCGTCGTTGCGTTCGGCCTGCGACATTCAAGCAGGTCGGCGCAAAACGACGGATCTCGAGGGTTTTTCGCGCCGATACGCCCCCGCGCATACCACAACGCAATATTTTGAATAAATTGGCTATTTCTATGAAGTTAGGATGTTTATTCTAATTTTTCCGGGTAGGGTGAGGCGTCGGCATGGTGCAAACCGCCATGCTATTCAGATCAACGTCACTCAGGACTACGCCCATGCCTACCTACACTGCGCCGGTGCGCGACATGCAGTTCATCCTGCATGAACTGCTGAAAATTGACCGCTATAACGATCTGATGCCTGGTTTTGCCGAAGCAAGTTCGGATACCGTCGCGGCGATTCTGGAAGGAGCCGCCCAGCTCAGTCAGGAAGTGCTGCAACCCTTGAATGCGGTGGGCGACCGGGAAGGCTGCCGACTGGAGAACGGTCAGGTCATTACCCCTACCGGGTTCAAGGACGCTTATCAGGCCGTCGTCGATGGCGGCTGGACCGGCCTGATTGGCGACCCGGAATATGGCGGCCAGGGTCTGCCCTACGTTCTCGGCCTGGCGGTCAGCGAGATGATGGCTTCAGCCAATATGGCGTTCACCATGTACCCCGGCCTGACCAGCGGTGCCATGGAAGCGATTGACATTGGTGGGACTGCGGAACAGAAGGCGCTCTATCTGCCAAAAATGGTGTCCGGTGCCTGGACCGGCACGATGAACCTGACCGAACCGCATTGCGGCACGGACCTGGGGTTGTTGCGGACCAAAGCCGAACCGCAGGCCGATGGCAGCTACCGGATCACCGGCACCAAGATCTTCATCTCCGCTGGCGAGCATGATTTGGCCGAGAACATTATTCATCTGGTGCTGGCCAAAATTCCCGGCGGCCCGGAAGGCGTTAAAGGCATCAGCCTGTTCATCGTCCCCAAATTCCTGGTGCATCCTGATGGTCGCCTCGGCGAGCGCAACGCGGTGAGTTGCGGAGCGCTGGAAGAGAAAATGGGCATCCATGGCAACGCGACCTGCGTGATGAACTATGACGGCGCAGTGGGCTACCTGGTTGGCGAGGCGCACAAGGGCTTGCGCACCATGTTTATCATGATGAACGCCGCCCGGCTTGCCGTGGCGGTGCAGGGTCTGAGCCAGTCCGAAGTGGCGTATCAGAACGCGGTGGCCTACTGCAAGGAACGGCTCCAGGGTCGGTCACTGCGCGGGCCGAAATTCCCCGAGCTGGCGGCTGATCCGCTGATCGTGCATCCCGATATCCGCCGGATGTTGATGACCGCTCGGGTCTTCAACGAAGGCGCGCGCGCGCTGGCCTACTGGGCGGGTCTGACCGTGGATATTATCCGCAAGCATCCCGATGCGGAAACCCAGCGCAAGGCAGAGGATTTGCTGGGCCTGCTAACTCCGGTGATGAAAGCCTATTTCACCGATATGGGCTTTCACTCAACGAATCTGTGCTTGCAATGCTTTGGCGGACATGGCTACATTGCCCAGTGGGGAATGGAGCAACTGGTTCGCGATGCGCGCATTACCCAGATTTACGAAGGGGCCAATGGCATTCAGGCGCTGGATCTGATCGGCCGTAAGCTACCCGCGAACAAGGGCCGGGCGATTCAGTTGTTCTTTGCGCTGGTCGGCGGGTTCTGCGAGAAGTATGAGGATAATGCGGCGCTCTCGCCGTTTGTGCGGCCGTTGACCGAAGCGCTGGAGCGACTGATTGAAGCCACGCAGTGGTTGATGCAGCACGCCATTTCCAACCCGGATAACGGCGGCGCGGCATCGATGGATTACCTGTACATGATGGCGCTGGTGACGCTGGGCTATCAGTGGGCGCAGGTCGCCCGGATTTGCGAAAACCAGCTCTCGAACCCCGACGATGACAGCTTTGATCGGGCGTTCTACCAGAATAAACTGGTCTGCGCCGAGTTCTTCATGGAGAAGGTATTGCCGGAAACCATGGCGCATCTGGCCAAGATTCAGGCTGGTGCCGATGCCTTGATGACGCTGCGGGCCGATGCGTTCTGAACCTTTTTGAGCCTTTCAATTTGACCCGCTCCTCGATCCATGGGGAGCGGGGAGTGAATACCGGCCATTTGCCGGCTTGCCAACAAACCGGTTGATCTGGTGAAACCGTTTTCCGCTGTCATCTCTCGTCTCCGTCACGCCCATTCTGATCACCAGGTGATTGCCCGCAGCATGATCGTCATCGTGATCTTTCTGCTGGCAGGCAGAATGGCGGGCGCGGCGAAAGAGGTGGCGATGGCCTGGCAGTATGGCGTCAGCGAAACCGTAGACGCCTATGTGTTCGTGTTCAAGCTGGCGCAGTGGCCGATTGACATTCTTGGCGGCGTACTGGCGTCGGTGATGATTCCGGTTCTGGCCCGGATGCCCCAGGACCAGCCAGAAGAGATGTTGTGCTTTCGGGCGGAGATGCTGGGCGCTGCGCTTGGAGTGGGATTGTTGCTGGGCGCGGTATTCTGGGTGGCCCTGCCTTGGCTAGTGACGCAATCGTGGGTTCATCTGGCGTCCACCCAGGCGGAAATCGCCTGGGGCATGGCGTGTTATCTGGCCTGGATCGTACCGCTGGATCTGGTCATGCGGTTGTTCGCGGCCTGGACCATGGCGGCCAACCGGCATGTGAATACCCTGTCTGAAGGGATACCGGCGTTGACGGTTCTGGCCGCGATCCTGTTGACGAAAGGCGGTTCCGAGCCGTTGATCTGGGGGACGTTGCTGGGCTATCTGGCGCATGTCATGCTGCTCGGCCTCAGTCTGGTGTGGCGTTCGGAAATCACCGCGCCCCGTTTTCGCTTTACCTCGCCGCATTGGCAGGCGCTGCTGGCCGGGCTGGGTTTGATGGTAGTCAGCCAAACACTGGTCAGCTTTTTGACCTTGATCGACCAGTTCTACGCTGCCCGGTTGGGGCCTGGTGCCTTGTCTACTTTGAACTACGCCTACCGGGTTCTAGCCCTGATTCTGGCTCTCGGCGCGACCGCCATCAGTCGAGCCATGTTGCCGGTGCTGGCCCGGTCCCATGTTGAAGGGCGCGACCTGGCGGGCGTCGCCTGGCGCTGGGCCGGCTTACTGTGGGTGGCCGGCTGCGGGGCGTTGGCGCTGGGAACCGTGGCGGCACCGTGGATCGTGGAGATCTTGTTCCAGCGTGGCCAGTTTACCGCTGAAAATACCCGGCAAGTTGTGGATATGCTGCGTTATGGGTTGTTCCAGGCACCGTTTTATTTTGTCAGTATGGTGCTGACTTATGCGTTGTTGAGTCAGGGGCGGCAGATACCGGTGGTTTTTTTAAATCTGCTAGCGCTATTGGTAAAAATAGTTTTATCGTATTTTCTTGTGGCCGGTTTTGGGTTGGGCGGTTTGTGGATGGCCACGGCGGTCGCCTATCTGGTTTCAGGATTGGGAGCCTTATTTTTGATAATAAAAACCAGGGCTGATCATTGAAAATCCTGTTTTTCGCCAACACAGGATGGTATCTCTACAACTTCCGCCTGCCACTGGCCCGCTATCTCCGCGATCAGGGTTATGAGGTGGTGATGTTGTCCCCCCCTGATCCCTATGTTGCCCATCTACAAGCAGCGGGCTTTCGCACCCTGACTATCCCGATGGAGCGGCGCAGCCTGCATCCGGTGCGTGAGTTGCGGTTGCTCAACGATGTTCGCCGGATCTACGTTCAGGAACGCCCCGATCTGGTTCACCACTTCACCCTTAAATGTGTGGTGTACGGCGCACTGGTTGCGCGACTGACCGGCGTTCCCGCCTGCGTCAATGCGGTGACGGGCCTGGGTCATGTCTTCACCAGTACCCGCTTGCGCACTCGTCTGTTGCGCCAGTCGGTGCGCATTTTACTGAGACTGGCGCTAAACAGTCCGCGTAGCCGCCTGATCGTGCAGAACCCTGACGATCAAGCCGCATTTGAACAGGCGGACTTGATCGATTCCCGGCGCATTCGGCTGATTCGCAGCTCCGGGGTGGACACCGAGAGGTTTCAGCCCGTCGCTAAATCGATTTCCGCTGGTTCGCTGAAAATCCTGCTGGCCAGCCGCCTGCTCTGGGAAAAAGGGATTGGCGAATACGTTGCTGCCGCTCGGCAACTCCGGCAGGAAGGCATGGCGGCTGAATTCCTGCTGGCGGGCGCTCCCGACCCCGGCAATCCGGCGTCGATATCTCCTGACCAGCTCGCCAGGTGGCGTCGGGAAGGCGATGTGACGTTGCTGGGCCATATCGACGATATGCCGACTTTGCTGGCGCAAACGGACATGGCGGTTCTTCCCAGTTACCGCGAAGGCGTACCCCGCAGTCTACTGGAGGCGGCGGCCTGTGGCTTGCCACTGATCACTACAGACGTTCCCGGTTGCCGGGAAATCGTCGATCACGGCGTCAATGGTCTGCTTATTCCACTCAAAGACACTCAGGCGCTGACCGATGCCATCCGTCGATTGAGCGAAGATTCACAAATGCGCCAGCGCCTGGGTCAGGCGGGTCGCGCCAGGGCGCTGGCTGAATTTGATCAGCGCCTGGTGTTTGAACAAACATTGGCGGTGTATCGGGATTTGAGAAGTTAAGGGCGAAGCCAGGGTTTCGTTTCGGAACGTGGGTCTTCGCCGTTCAAGCCGCAGCGCTGCATCCACAAGCGGTGAGTGGCGTAGTAATACAGCATGAATACGGCGACAAAGGCGTAAAACTGAAAATATTCCGGCACATCCAGCCAGTTGGCGGTTGCGCCTGCCGCGCCGGTCAGGATAGCGGCGATCAACAGAATCAGGGTGACTTGTCCATCTGGCAGACCGTAATGAAGTAACAGGTGGTGCAGATGCTGGCGGTCAGCGGCGAACGGACTTTGCCCGGTGCGGATGCGGCGGACCATGATCGCAATCGTGTCCAGCAGGGGCAGAGCAAGAATCCAGATGGCGGTCATCGGGGTCATGATGGCGGCGCGGTTTTCATTGCTCTGGGAAAGATGCACCATGAACCAACCCAGGGCGAATCCAATCATGGTGCTGCCCGCATCGCCCATAAAAACGCAGGCGTGAGTGCGCCAGGGGTGACGGAGGTTAAAACACAGAAACCCGGCGATGACCATCATCAGCGTTAGCAGAGCGTGACCCGCGTGGGTATCGGGAACAGGAGCCATCAGGTTCAAGGCGATGAGCCAACCCGTAGCGATGAGCGCCAGCCCACCGGCCAGTCCATCAAGACCGTCGATCATATTGAACGCATTGATAACGCCAACAATGCTAAAGATAGTGAACAGGATGGCCACCCAGCCTAATTCAACAATGCCCAGACCGAACAGATTGCCCAGATCCCTCAGGATGATCTCGCCCTGGAACGCTACTAGCACTACAGCGCCGGCCTGGAAGAGCAGGCGGGTTACGGGTCGGCTGGAATGAAGATCGTCGTAAATCCCGATAAGGGTGAGCAATACCATCCCGGTCAGTAGCATGGTATAGGCGTGGGGCTTTTCGGGTAATAGCAGCCAGCTCAGGCAGAAGGCGATGCACATCGTAATGCCGCCAGTGAGCGGTGCCGGATGGTGATGGTGCTTGCGGTCGCCAGGCCGATCCACCCACCCTAACTGCTGTGCTGGCTTAATGGATAATGAGGTCAATATGACGCTGAGCAGGAAAGCGCAAATTAATGAGTAGTGGTGCAGTATGAAAGGTAGTTCCATAAAAAAAATTATCTTTTTGAATTAAATAATCAGAAATTGAAAGTGGGTCATCGGATTTTCTTCATTGCGGCAAGAAGATTATCATAGCCGAAAATCGCTCAAGGAACACGGATGGACAATAACGACAATAAAAGCAGCGCCGCCTGCGCCTCAGCCGCTAAGCTGAAAACCGTGCCGGCGGTAGCGCCGGGGCGTGGAGCGTACTGAACCATGCAAGCCGTTGTTTTCGCGGACCGACTGGGCCGGGAACTGGAGCCGTTGACCCACCGGACCTGTGTGGCGCTGCTGCCGGTGGTGGGCAAACCGGTGCTGGAGCACACCCTGGAGGCGCTGGCCGTTGCCGGGCTGCGTCGGGCGGTCATCGCTATTTCACCCTTTGCTGATCAAGTGCGGGCGACCATCGGTGGCGGCAGTCGCTGGGGGATGCGGCTGGATTATGTGCTGACTCAGGGTGAGGAAGAACCGGAAGCCGTGGTGGCGCGTAGCCAGTCCCGGTTAGCGAATGTCCTGCTGCTGTTGCGCGGCGATGTGCTGCATGGCGCGGCAGTGGCGGAATTTCTGCAACGGACGGATGGAGTCGCCGGGCCGGTTATACATGGCCGGGTCACGGGTGCGCCTTTAAGCCTGTGTCGGCATCGCGCTGGCGGGCAGGGTGGGTTGGAACCGTTGCGCTGGTCCGTGGAGCCTGCGGACGCGCCGCCGGTTTGGCCGGTGGTGGAATTGCCGGATGCGGCGTTGAACCGGCTGGAATCGTGGCGGGCTTATCATCGCGCCAATCTGGACACCGCTGCTGGCCGCTTTCCGGGTTTAGTCATTCCGGGGCGGGCAGTGGCTTTGGGGTTGACCGTGGGGCTGCGCTCTAAAGTCTCGCCGCACAGCTTGCGGCAGGGTATGGCCTTCATTGGCAGCCAGTGCCGGGTTGAGGCGACTGCCGAATTGCACGGCGAGGTGGTCGTGTCCCATGGGGTGATGATCGACCGCTACGCGACGCTTCAGGACAGTGTGGTGTTGCCGGATACCTACGTTGGTGAACTGGTGGACGTGCGCAACGCCATTGTCCAGGGGAATCAGTTGATTCGCGTTGATACCGGTGTGGTGTTGCCGGTGGTGGAGACCTTTCTGCTGACCGATCTGCGGGATGCGACGTTAAGGCGGACGCTGGCCGAACCGCTGAATCGGTTGCTGGGTCTGCTGGCGCTGGGGCTGTCGCTGCCGCTGTGGCCGTTGGCGCTGATATTGGCGCTCACGGCCAATGTGAACACGCCCTTGCAGGAGGTGAAACTACGGGGCAATCGGTTGGGGTTCGATGAACGGGGACGTCGGCAGCGTCTGAGCTTCATCGCCCGTGAATGGGCCGTTTCGGTGCCGGTGTTGCGCTATTTGCCGCGCTTGCTGGCGGTGGTCAGCGGCGATTTGCGCCTGGTGGGGGCGGTGCCGCTGACCCCGGAACAGGTGGATAGCCGGACGGAAGATTGGGAACGGGTGAGCGATCAAGCGCCGGCTGGGTTGATCGGGCCGACGCTACTGCACCTGCCGCCCGGTGCGCCTTGGGAAGAACGGTTGCTCAGCGATGCCTTCTACGCCCGCCAACGCAGCACCGCCGGCGATTTGCGCTATTTGTTGCAGGGCCTGGGGATGCTGTTTACGCGCCGGGCCTGGTGGCCAGAGACTCCGCTTTAGCGAATCTAGCAAATTTAGCAAACGAAGGTATTGAAGCGTATGGAACTTTCATTCTGGCATGAACGTTGGGAACAGGCTGAGATCGGCTTTCACAAGCCGGATATTAACGCCCACCTGCAACAGTTCTGGAGCGCCCTGGGGTTGCAACCGGGTCAACGGGTATTCGTGCCCCTGTGCGGCAAGAGCCTGGATTTATTGTGGCTGGCCGGGGAAGGGTATCCGGTGACGGGTGTGGAAATTAGTCCGATTGCGGTGGAGGCGTTTTTTCAGGAGAACGACTTGCAGCCGTGCCGGTCGCGAGAAGGGGCGTTCGAGATTTGGGAACAGGATGAAATTCGCATTCTGCTCGGTGATTTCTTCGCGCTGGAACCGCGCCAGGTAGCGGATTGCGTGGGCGTTTATGATCGCGCTGCGCTGATTGCGCTGCCGCCGCCGATGCGCGAGCGCTATGTCCAGCATCTCCATACCCTATTGCCGCCTGGTCTGCGGACGCTGCTGGTGACGCTGGAATACGATCAAACTCTCATGCCGGGACCGCCGTTCGCGGTTGACGAAGCGGAAGTGCGTCGGCAGTTCGAAGCCACGCATGAAGTCGAAGTGTTGTATGTACGCGATACCCTTGACGAGTCTTCCCGCTGGCGGGAACGCGGCGTGACGTGGTTGTTTGAGCGGGTCTACCGGTTGGTTCATCACGGATGAGCAGCGCTACCCCACCGACGCCAGTAGCGATTGTGCTGCGGGTGTTCCTGCCCTTTGCCGCCGGTTATTTTCTGTCCTACCTGTACCGAACCATCAACGCGGTGCTGTCGCCCTATCTGGCGGCGGAATTGCGGTTGGACGCGACGGATCTGGGGTTGTTGACCAGCGTGTATTTTCTGACCTTTGCCGCCTTTCAATTGCCGCTGGGGATGTTGCTGGATCGGTTCGGGCCGCGCCGGGTGGAGGCGCTTTTGCTGCTGTTTGCCGCTGTCGGTGCCGGATTGTTTGCGATGAGCCATCATGCAACTGAGCTGATTATTGGTCGGGCATTGATCGGTCTGGGGGTATCGGCTTGTCTGATGGCCAGTTTTAAAGCCTTCGTGGTCTGGTTTCCGGCGTCGCGCCTGCCCGCAGTGAACGGTTGGGTGCTGGCGGCGGGCGGGCTGGGCGCACTGGTCGCTACGGCTCCGGTGGAAGCGGCGCTGAAGTTGACCGACTGGCGCGGGTTGTTCGTGATCCTGACCGGGTTGAGTTTCGCGGTGTCTGCGGCTTTGCTCTGGATCGTTCCAGAACGTCGCCATGTGAGGCCAGTGGAGGGTCTGCGTGAACAATGGCGGGAAGTGGTGGGGATTTTCCGCAGTCCGATCTTCTGGCGCATCGCGCCGACCGCCGTGCTGTCACAGGCGGCGTTTCTGGCGATTCAGGGACTGTGGGCGGGACCGTGGCTGCGCGATGTGGCCGGTTTGGACAAAGCGGCAGCCGCTGATTATTTATTCTGGATTGCGGCAGCGATGGTGGCGGGTTTTCTCGGCCTCGGGCAATTGACCTATCGCCTGTCACGCCTGGGAATGCCGCCGCTGGGGGTAGCCGTGGGCGGTCTGGCGCTGTTCATGCTGGCGCAACTGGCGCTGCTGGCTGGTTGGGGATCAATCGGCCTGTGGTGGACGCTGTTTGGCTTCTTTGGCACCGCTGGCACGCTGACTTACGCGATTCTGACGCAGGCCTTTCCGTCCGGCGTGGCTGGTCGGGTGAATACGGCGTTGAACTTGCTGGTGTTTGTAGCAGCGTTCGCCGGGCAATGGGGGATGGGCGCGATCATCAATCATTGGCCCCAGGCCGGCGGCGGATACGCGGCTGCCGGGTATCACTGGGCGTTCGGACTGGCGCTGGCGTTGCAGGCGCTGACCTGGGGTTGGCTGCTGGTGAGTATGGGGCGAACTCACAGCAACGGCGATAGTAATCGAGCCGTTGCTTCACCCAAACGCTGACCGAGCGTGGCCCGCTGACCGGGGTTGATATAGCGGGTAGCGCTGTGCAGATCAGTGGCGAAACTGTGCGCCAGTTGCGCCGCCAGTGGCGCATCGTACAGCACGGCCATGGCTTCAAAATTCAGCGTCAAGCTGCGGTTGTCGAAATTGGCGCTGCCGACCGCCGCGATCTGTTCGTCCACGATCAGCACTTTGCTGTGCAGCATCGGCGGGCCGTATTCATAAATCGCGACCCCGGCGCTGGCCAGTTCTTCGTAGTAACTGCGGGCGGCGGCCGTAACCAACCGTGAGTCGCTTTGTTTTGGGACCAGAATTCGCACCACAACGCCGCGCAGCGCCGCTGTAATTAAAGCCGTGGTGAGCGCTTCATTCGGGACAAAATAGGGCGTGGCCAGCAATACTTGGCGCTGGGCGCCGGTGATGGCGGCGAAATAGAGTTTGGCAATCGCGTAGCGGTGGTTGTCGGGACCGGATTCGACGATATGCAGCCAGGGATGGGTGGGATGATCCGGGAACGGTGGAAAGAATTCCGGTTCCAGCGGTGCGTGGTCAGTGGCGAAATACCAGTCTTCCAGGAAAATGAATTGCAGGCGGTGCACCGGTTCGCCGTCGATGCGCAGATGTGTGTCGCGCCAGGCGTGGGCGTCGCTATGCGTTTGGCTGTGTTCGGCACTGATGTTGATGCCGCCGGTAAAGCCGACGTGTCCATCGCAGACGACAATTTTGCGGTGAGTACGGAAGTTGACATAGCGCCAGCGGAAGCGGCGCAAGCTGATGGGATTGAACCAGGCAGTTTCGCCGCCGGCGGCTTGCAGAGGTTGCAGGAAGCGGCGGGTGATGCGGTCGGAACCAATGGGATCGAGGAGCAGTCGCACCTGGACACCAGCGCGGGCCTTGTCAATCAGCAGGTCGCGGAGCCGGGTTCCCACGGAGTCCGGCTGCCACATGTAGTATTCCAGATGAACGTGATGGACAGCGGCAGCGATGGCGGTTTCCAGCGCCGCGAAACAGGCGTCGCCGGTGTCCAGCAGGGCAACGCGGCGAGCGGGCGTGGGTTGTCCCTGACCGGTGCGGTCCAGCAGGGTCGCCAACTGCCAGGCCAGATCCACGCTGGGGAAGTCGGGCAGGGCGGCATGATTACGGCCCATGCGGTGCGTGGTGGACTGCATCAACCGTTCGCGGGCACGGCTATAACGGCGGCGGCGACGGTGCAGGCGGCGCGGCCCGAGCAACAGATACACGATAAAGCCGAAGTAGGGCATGAACAGCAGCGCCAGCAGCCAGGCCAGGGTGGCGGCGGGCGAACGGCGCTCCAGGATCAATCCTGCGGCGACCAGGCCAATCCAGATCAGCCAGGCCAGCGAGAGGAGGGCGGTGAGGTGTTCGCTGAGCAACGACCATAACCCGGTCATCGCCTAAAGCCGCTCCGAGGCAAACTCCGCCAGCCGTGAACGTTCGCCGCGCCGCAGGGTGACATGGCCCCCATGCGGCCAGTCCTTGAAACGGTCGACGACATAAGTCAGGCCCGAAGTCGTTTCCGACAGATAGGGCGTGTCGATCTGCGCAATATTGCCCAGGCAAATGACCTTGGTGCCTGGCCCGGCGCGAGTGATCAGCGTTTTCATCTGCTTGGGCGTCAGATTCTGCGCTTCGTCGAGAATCAGATATTTGCTCTGGAAGGTGCGCCCGCGCATGAAATTGAGCGAGCGAATCTTGATCCGGTTGCTCAGTAAATCCGCGGTGGCGGCGCGGCCCCATTCCCCGCCTTCCTTGGGTGCCAGCACCTCCAGATTGTCCATTAACGCGCCCATCCACGGCGTCATCTTCTCTTCCTCGGTACCGGGCAGAAAGCCGATGTCTTCACCCACCGGCACCGTCACGCGGGTCATAATAATTTCCCGGTAGCGCGGAACGTCCAGCACTTGCGCCAGTCCTGCCGCCAGGGTAATCAGTGTTTTACCGGTACCCGCTGCGCCGAGCAGGGAGACGAAATCAATTTCCGGGTCCAGCAGCAGGTTCAGGGCGAAATTCTGTTCCCGGTTGCGGGCAGTAATGCCCCAGACCGCGTGATTGGGTGCGGTATAGTCGCGCAGCACTTCAATCACGGCTTCCGCACCTTGAAGCTGGCGGACAATGAAATCGGCGCTAGCGTCGGCGGCAAACAAGCCTTGATTGGGATGCCACTGGGCGATTTCGGGACCGTGCACCCGGTAAAAGGTGCGCCCACTCTCTTGCCAGGACGTCAGTTCCTTGCCGTGAGTTTCCCAGAAGTTTTCGGGCAGTTCGCGGATGCCGCCATACAGCAGGTTGACATCGTCCAGCGCCTGGTCGTTGTAATAGTCCTCGGCGTGAATGCCAAGAATAGCGGCCTTGATCCGCAGGTTAATGTCCTTGGACACCAGCGTGATTTGCCGAAGCGGATGATCCTGACGCAGGGTCAGCGTCATGCCCAGGATGTCGTTATCCGGGGCGTTGCCGGGCAGGGGAATGGAGGGAGTCAGTCGGGTGGGACGGGTCTGGAAGTACAATCGGCCACTGGTCGGTTGACCCTGTGGACCCGGCGCACCAGGCAGCGGCAGACCCTGCTCAATTTCCTCCTGGCTGGCTCCAGCGACCAGATCATCGAGGAAGCGGCTGGCTTGCCGAACGTTGCGGGCGACTTCGGAAACACCTTTCTTGGCGTGATCGAGCTCTTCCAGCACCATCATGGGCAGGTAAATGTCATGTTCCTGGAAACGGAACACGGCGCTGGGGTCGTGCATCAGCACGTTGGTGTCGAGAACAAACAGGCGACGTTCTGTCATTGATGCGGCTCCTACAGGTCGTACAGGAAGCGGTAACCCAGGTTGCGTTCGGCCTGGAGGGGGAGTGGCAATCCGCTCAGGCGCAAGACGCGCTCCCGCAAGCGGCTGAAGATCACCTCGACCCGGTGCTTGTGATATTCCTCCGGTTGCAGGTGCAGGGCTATCGCTAACTCGATATGAGGGCACGGCGCGTTCGGTTGCTGGAAGAGCGCTTTCATTAACAAATATTCGTTCGCTGACAGGCGAATTCGGGTCTGATTGGGGGCGATGAGGAACGCCGGATTCTCTTCGAGACGCCATTGTCCGTCATCGGGGTAGCGGGATTCTGGATTCGGCGCGGTCAGGAGGCGCTGGCCCAGGCGCTTCAGGATCAGCGCCAGTTCTTCAATATCAATCGGTTTGATCAGATAGGCGTCCGCGCCGAGATCCAGACCCGCCAGACGGTCGCTGCGCAAACTGCGGGCAGTGACGAAGACAATGCCGATGTTGAGATCATGCCCCCGCAGATACTGACAGACCGATAAACCGTCTTCGCCGGCCAGCCCGATGTCCAGCACCACGACGGTTTTGGGATGCACGGCCAGGTAACGGTAGAACTCCGCAGCGGTGGTAAACGATGCAACGGTAAAACCGAGGTATTCCAGTTGGAAGGTCAGTTCCTCGCGCAGGATGGCTTCATCTTCAATAATGGCGACGGTGTAGGTGGGTGGAGTGAGGGGCATGGGCGCGATAGCGGGTCAAAGGACGTGGCGGGCAGATTACTGATTAGATCATAGTATTCTAGCCAAGGTTCGTAGTTTTTGAGCAATGGCGCGAAGGGGGTTCATCGGCATGGGGGGCGGATTTTGATTGATATTCCTACATTATCGTTAGCCATGGGTCTCGGCAATCTGGCGTTTGCCGGATTGACTACGGTGTATACCCGGTCAGCCAAAATGGCCAATGAACCCCTGTCGATCTGGCGCTGGGCGCGGTTGATCAGCAGCGTCGCTTTCCTGCTGATCTGGCTGCGGCCCGTTATTCCGCCATGGCTCTCGCTGACCCTGTCGCATCTGTTGCTGGTGGTCGCCTGGGCGCTGGAATATGGGGCCTACGCCAGCCTGCTGGACCAGCGGCGCAACTGGCGAACGCCGCTGGTGCTGCTGACGGGAATGGCGGTCGTGGCGCAACTGGTCCTGCATGGCATGGAGGTGACGCGCCGCGTCGATCTGATGTACTTCTCGCTGGTGAATAGCGGGTTTTTTGCAGCGATGGCGCTGCTCTTGTTGACCAACCGCCAGCACGGACTTTTGGTGCGATTGATGGGCGTGACCAACGGGGTGGCTGGAACGCTGTTTCTGGGCCGCATGATGTCGTTGATGGGTCTGGACGATCTGACCCACCCGACCTATCAGGCATTCCACATTACGCTGTTTGTGGTCGGCTACCTGATTATCATCATCAATGGCTATGGCTTTCTGCTGCTCGCCAAGCAAAATGATGATCAGGTTTTGCGCGAGGCGCTGGCGGATGTGGCGCAGGCTGAGGCGGAGCAGCGCCAATTGCTGTCGCTGGCTTCGCACGAATTCCGCACCCCGGCGGCGATGATTCGCGCTTCGCTGGATTCGCTGAAATTCCTGGCGGACACTATTCCACCGGCGGTCACGCTGCGGCTGGATAATATACGTCAAGCCACTCAGCGCCTGATTCATCTGGCCAATGCGCTGATTGCTCAGGACCGATTGCGCGAATTGCGTTTTGGCTTGATGCTACAGGAAGCCGATATTCATGCGGTGGTGAGTCAAGTGGTGGAGCGTTACGCGATGCCGATAGTCTGGCGTGGGCTGGATCAGGGTCGGGTGATGGAGATGGACGCCGATTTGTTGACGATTGCGTTGCATAATTTGATCGATAACGCCCTGCGCTATAGCACGGTCCTTCAGCCGCCGGAAGTTCGTTTGCAGTTGATGGAAGGCGATGTGGAAATTACGGTCGCTGATTACGGTCCCGGAGTGCCGGATGCGGAAAAAGAGGTGATTTTTGAGCGCTTCTATCGACGGGATGCCGGTCCGGGCAGCGGTTTGGGGTTATCTATCGTGCGGACCATCGCCCGCTTGCACGGCGGCGATGTAACGGTCCGCGATAATATCCCGCAGGGGGCGGTGTTCGTGATTCGCTTGCCGTTGGCGATGGTAAAACTATTAGTTGAATAACCGCTTGCTGTTCAGCCCCTTCCCCCCAACCCCCTCCCACAAGGGGAGGGGGAGCGCCACAACTTGCTATTGCCCGTCCCCCGTTTTTAGCATGGTCTTGGCCTTCTCCCGCTCGGTCTGTTCTTCGATGAGGAACTGGTAGGCGAGGTAGTATTTGTAGATGTTCGCCACATAGGTCACGGTCTCCCGGCCAATCTTCTCGGCGGCGATCTGCTCCACGTTGTTGAACCAGACGTTGGGATTGAGGCCGCGTTTGGCGGCTTCCTTCCGCAGTTCCGCAATCCGGCCTGGCCCGGCGTTGTACGAGGCGAAGGTGAATAAGCCTTTATTCAAGGCGTCCATCGGTTCCTGGGCGAAGTAGCGGTCGAGCATGGTGCGCATGTATTTCACCCCGCCGTGGATATTGGGTTCGATCTGGTGAATGTCGCCAACCGCCAATTCCTGGCCGGTGGCAGGCATGATCTGCATGACGCCGACCGCGCCAACCTTGCTTTTCACATTCTGGTCCAGCCGCGATTCCTGATAGCCCTGCGCCGCCATCAAGAGATAATCCAGTTCATATTGGCCGCTGTATTGGTGGAAGAGGGCGACGGCGCGCTCGAATTTGGCGCGTTCGCTCTCGGAGGCGGCGTCTTTCACATAACCGACGTTCTTCCAGTATTCTTGCAGCAACTGATTGCGCCGGGCGGAACCGGCAGGATAGCGGGCGAGCAGGGCGTTGAGCACGGCTTTGAGTTCGGGGCTGTTCTGGCGAATCATCCAGGCAATGTCGTCGCCGGTGTGCAGCGGGGCTTGGGCGTTTACCACCAGTTTCGGGAAGATGTGCTGCCAGAATTGGGCAATGTAGTCGTCGGCGATGGTGATTTTGACCAACCCGGCGTTGACCATTTCCAGAATATCCTCCAGTGCCAGGTTTTCCGGGGCGAAGCGTAGTTTGACTGGCGGCTGGCCGGCCTGGGTCAGTTCGGCGTTCAGTTGCTTCAGACTGGCGTGGAAGCTGGAGGAGCGGTGAACGTAGACTTCTTGGCCGGACAGCGCCTGGGGGTTGGTAATGGGTGGGGAGGCGGGACCGGTGACGATGACTTCAGCGACATTGCGGCGGGTGGGTTCGGTGAAATCGACCTGTTGCTGGCGGTCTGGGGTGAGGGTCAGATTGCCCATAGCGATGTCGCCGCGCCCCTCCAGCAGGGCCGGGATAAGGTGATCCCGCGTGACGGGGATGTAGATGACGTGAACGCGGGGGCCGTGCCGTTGCGCGTTGAGTTGTTCTTCCAGCGTCTGTCCGATGTCGTAGACCAAACCGCGCTGGGTGCCCTGGTCGTTGAAGTAGAAGGTTTTGGAGTAGGGAACGAGAATGCGGATTTGGCGGCGCTGGAGCATCCCGTCCAGATCGCCGGTCCAGGGTCGGGCGGTGATATCAGGCAGCGCCGTTTCGGCGTCGGGGGAGGCGGCGTGGACTGGCGCGAGCAGCGTTAGCGCGAGCAGCAGTAAGCCATGGGTGAGCCAGCGGTTGAAGTACATTTAGTTTCTCCTCAGTGATTTCCCGGAAGGATGATCGGCAAAGGGTTCGGTGACTTCTTCGTTAAAAAGCCAACCAAAGTTATGATGATGCCTAACAATAGTGGAGGATTGCTCATGGTCGAACTTAAAGTCCGCAAATTCGGTAACTCACTGGGTGTTGTTTTGCCCAGGGAGGTCATTAACCGACTGCACACGGAAGACGGAAAACCCCTGTTCCTGATTGAAATGCCGGACGGGAGCTATCGGCTGACGCCTGATGATCCAGTCTTTGCGCAGAAAATGGCCAAAGCCGAGGACATCATCAGTCGCTACCCCAACACGTTGCACGTTCTCGCCCAATGACCGAACCGCTCTGGATCGACGAGCGGGATGCGCCCACGTTAATCTCCCGCCAGAGCCGAATGGGAATCAGCACACCGGCGGTGTGGCCCTGTGGGTCAGCGACATATTGAATGGCGGAAATGTTCATATTGGCTTCACCGATCAATTCAGGGTGAAAGACATTTGAGCCGCTTTGGTTGGTAAAAAACCCGGACGCATTAACCGACCGGGCGCGGGTTAAAAATCCCCCCTGATTTCAGGGGGGCCAGCAAATCAGCTTATCAAGGCTTCACTGCTTGTTATAGCTGAACTCGTTTTTCTTATCGGCGCTCTTGCTGTTCGCACAAAACTTACCTTTCACTGTAGATTGCGTAAAATCGCTGTTTTGAACAAGACTGAGCAACAGGACAATCTGGGTAGGCCCGCCCACGCCGGTAATCCCATCACCGGAATCAATATGTGGACAGGCAAACAGCGATGCCATAATCCAACCGGTGTTAATTTGCGCGATGGAAGAATAAGAGCCACCACTGATGTCTGCTGTCCAACCATCGAAAGTCCATATATTGGTAGCCCCGCTTTTACTCGCTTTGATGTCGAACCAGAAACCATCTTTTCCACTCACTTTCATGCTTCCCGAAGTATCATTCTTGACGCCGATTGAACCATCTACTTTGGATGAGTAGGCTGGGATTTTCCCTAAAATGTCGCTATGCAGCCACCCACTGTCATTTTCCAGTGTGATGTCCTGGTCCAGCATGTTATAGACGATAAAATCAGCCGTATCGGCTTCACTGCCAATATCGCTTTCCCAGACAACGATATAGGGACTATCCGCCAGAACTTTGGCCGTGGACAGGGTTAGTGTCGCCAGCAGTGCTGCGCTTAACATCGTTTTCTTCATGACAAGCCTCACAAGAGAAAAGGGGCAGGATGTGAGAGGGACATCCTGCGAAATTAGGGAATGGTGGATAAATTTTCAGTTCTGGAATTCCAATTCAGCTACAGCGTGAGAACCATAGACGGGCTTATCAAAAGTGAATCGGAAATAACGAGCAGTCTGCGGCGTGAAATAACCGCCACCAGAGAGAGTAGTCGTCGTATATGAATTTAGACTACCACCTAGACTTATACCTCCAGCACTTTGCCAGGTTTTTCCATCAGACGAAGCGTCGACGCTGGTCTTTGTTGATATAGCATCACCCCAATGAATAACCACCGCCTTGACTTGACGGGGGCCACCAAAGTCAACGGTCAGACTTTCCTGGTTAGAAGATGCAGCACGCCACTCAGTTTTTGAGTCATTGTCATAGGCGTACGATGCTTGATAACCATCCTGCGCTGAGGATGCGGTGACAGTAGCGGCAGCAGAATAGGTCCCGTAAATTCCCCCGCATCTCGCGAAGAAATGACCCGCCCAGTTTTGATTATTGGTAGCAGTTTGCGCACTGAAGCTGCTGGCATATTGCCAGAATAAAGCAGGTTGATCGGAAGACGTTGAATTTCCGCTGGCCGGGGTCACCACGAATGCCGAAGCGGTGTCCATATAGTTGGTCGACGAATTGGAACACAGGCTATCGTCCTGTAAGTCCGTAAAATTAGCAAAAACTCCACTGAGCATTTGCGCCTTGTCATCTGAAACCGTCTTTATACTCGTAGCAGTCATAGTGCCACGATAATCATTGAGAAGCTTGGCAGCGTTGACGGCGTAGAAGGCGGCATAGGTATGGATCTGCAACTGAACCTCGGGGATACTGTACGGTGGCCGGGTGACCGTGACCTGAGCAACATAGCCCTCGTTGAAGCCCCCATCCGAGATAATGTATTGATCGTCTCCAGCAAAATCCCCCGTGATAGAGTTCATGTTATTGCCGACCAAACCGGGATAGAACTTTGTGTCATTAACCACTGAGAAGCTGGCGGTCGCATCTTTGTCTGTGTCATAAATGCCCACACCGATATCATAGAGACCCTTCGCGACGTTCAGTGCTGACCCGGTTGTTACGCCTTCCGCCACGTCAGCCACACCTTTCAGAATTTCGACGGCATCTTTCAAATACGCCAAAAAGGTCGTCTTGGTGTCCGTATTCGAATTCTTGTAAGACAAATACCCGGTGAAAGTCACGTTGGTTTTTGAACCATTGTCCAGTTTTAAACTAAACAATTTGGAGTCCGAGAAAGAACCTGACGGGCCAAATTGGTGCCCGCTGGGGTATTGGGCGACAAAAGTATTATAACCGCCGGTATAGGTTGAACCGCTCTTGCTTCCGGCCTTTAACTTGGCTGGAGCGCCGGGAATAAAGTTAGCCTTGCTACTATTATCACCTTTGTTATCCAGCGTGATCGTCCAGTCCGTATTGGTGTAATTGATCAGCCGAAACATCACCATGCCACCCCGATAAGGGACGGCCAAATTCGACTGTATGCCATTACTGCTATCCATCGGTTGATGGTAGTTGTCTGCCCCCGCCAAGGACTGACTTTGGGCAGCGGACGTCACCATCGCCGTTTTGGCTTGGGCAATCGCCAGCGACTGACCTTTGGCATTGATATACCAACTCTGGTGATCCTGATGAACCAGCGCCATACCATCCGAGAATGAATCGGCGGCATCAAAGATCGCGGCAATCGCCTGTTTGCCCGATTGGTCGATATAAATTCGCCGCCCGTCCTCGCGTTGTACCGACGCCAGCCCTTCGCTGAAGGGCGCAGCCATCCGGTACGTCGGCTGAATGACATACTCGCCCTGGGGGTTGATATAGCCCCAGTTCAGACCATCCGGCGAGACCGCCGCCAGTCCCTCCGAGAAGTCTGTGGCCACGCGGAATTGCTCGGCAAATGCGGGCTGACCGCTTTGATTGATATAGCCATAAGTGCCCTGCGGCCCGTCATAGCGCACCAATGCCAACCCTTCGGGCGTGAAGGAATAGGCGCGGTACACCTGCGGGTCCAGCGTGAGGGTGGTATTGCCGCTTTGATCAAGGTACGACCACGCGCCATCTTTCATCACCGCCGCCCGTCCTTGCTCAAACGACCGCGCAAAATGGTAAGTATCGGCCGTGAGCGGTTGACCGGTGGCGACATTGATATAGTGCCGGCTGCCCCGATGGATGCCGTTGACGCCCAGGATGCCGTCCGCATACGTGTCAATGCCGAGATGGATCGGTTGCACGACGACCTGGTTATTAGCGTTCAGGACGCCCCACTTGCCCTGCTCGTTGCGGAAGGCGACATGGCCATACGGCAACAATTTCAACTTCTCATAGGTGGTTGGAATGCGCAGATTCCCGGTGGTATCTATCGCCCCCCACTTACCGTCTTTCTCAACCAGCGCTAAGCCGTGTTGGAAGTCGCTCAGGGCTTGATAGGTGGGGGCTGAGGGGGGAGGGGTCGGCGTGGTGGGTGTAGAGGCCGAATCATTGTCATTATCGGAACCGCAGCCGGTCACGCCGGACAGGGCGAGAGCAATCGCAGAGGCAAGCACTAAACGTTTCATCACAAACTCCGAAGGTGGATTGAACTGTCAAGTCGGCGCAGGAAGCGGGGTTCACCGGTTTTCCGCCCGACACAGCACATCATCCTACTGGAACGCAAGCCGAGTTTGCTCTCAAAAACTCTCACTTGCTCTCATTGATTCTCTTGCAAATATTTCACAAATTTCTCGGAAAGCTTTTACTGTCTCCGACAATGAAGGACAAATGAGCGGCGTTGCCGAAAGGGAAAGAGCACTTGCAGGAAGGGGTTGACAGCTACTGAAAAAAATTGTTGGCTTTAATGGTCTTTCATCCTAAAATAATCTCCGTTCTCAGGAACCTACCGCCAGTTGGGCGGGAAGTAACGCTTGCCGAGAGGGCGTGAGACCTGGGGGAACATGCGG